>NZ_JARWKX010000033.1:0-54832 GCF_047445895.1 Rhizobium sp. BR 249
AGTTCACGCTCGAGCAGGACGTGGTGGTGGTTGGTGCCAGAAATATTCCGGGTGCCTCCCGCACCCGCGCCACAGTGGTCGATGGCGTTCTTCATCGCCTCGATCACCTTGGGGTTCTGGCCCATGCCGAGATAGTCGTTGGAGCACCAGACCGTGACGTCCTTCTCGCCATCGGCCGTATGGCGCGTCGCGCGCGGGAAGTGGCCGCGGTGACGCTCGAGATCGGCAAAAACGCGATAGCGGCCCTCGGCATGAAGCCCGTCCAGCTCGTTTTTGAAAAATGCTTCGAAATCCATCATATGCTCCTTCTGCATGACCAAGCGATACATCGGGCTCACCGTCGGCGTAATTGATCTCTGTCAAGTTCGACGCAAGCGCATGAATACCGAAGCGTACTTCGATCGTGCTCTTCCTCATTGCTTTCAATCAAAGAAGAAGCCCGATACACGGTCTAAGGTCGGCTCACGAGTCGGAGGTTTCCGTGTCAAGCAGGGAAGTTGACAGATGGCTTGCTCGACCCCTCAAGGATCGCGCAAGCCTCCTCGTTGCATCGGCGCGATGATGGCGGCCAATGCAATGGAGTTTCTAATCCTGGCTGTGAGCAGGAGCGACGAGCAGCCGATCCCTATAGCCGGCAATTCCGCTGAGGCCCTCGACGAGAACCTTGATCGCCTTGCGCTTCAATTCGGATTCCACCTGGCCGTCGACGGTCACTTGCCCGTTCCTGACGGAGACCTGCACCCTTTGAGGGGTGAGCCCGAGATCGGATCTCAGCCTGGTGCGCACCGCCAGCCTGATCGCCTCATCCCCTCGCGGCAAGGCCGCCGCCGGCGCTTCGGCGATGACCCGCAGGATATCCCTCCGGCTGACGATCCCGACCAGACGTCCGTCTTCGACGATCGGCAAGCGTTTGATGCGGTGCGCCTGCAGGCTTTCGGCAATATCGGACACTTCGCTGTCCGGCCGTGCGACGATCACATCCTGGGACATGACATCGGTGACACACCAACCGTTGCTGCAGATGTAACGTTCGAGATCGATCTCGGAGATGAGTTCCGGCGCCCGCGCGGGGCGGGGCGTGAGCCGGACCTCCCGGCGCAGAAGCAGATCGCCCTCCGTGACCATGCCGCAAACGCGTCCCTGATCGTCGACGACCGGAAGACCGCTGACGTGGTTCTGCAACATCATCGCAACCGCATGGCGCACGCTGACCGCCGGGCCGATCGAAACCACCTTCGTGGTCATTATATCCCTTGCCTGCATGGTCGCCGTCTCCCTGATCGCGGTTATTGTCCGGAACAGGCTAGAGGCCGATCGGCCGCATCGCTTTGATTTTCGTCAAACACCCGATCGATTGCTCCGCCGGGATGAGCGCCAGCGCGTCATGCCCGATCTCGACGATCATTGCGTCGCCTTCGCTTCCTGGCCTTGGCCTTCCTGCCACAGCCCCTGCTGTTTCAGCCGGTCGGCGACGTCCTTCGGCAGGTAGGTCTCATCATGCTTGGCCAGCACGGTGTCGGCGATGAAGACATTCGTTCCCGATGCAAACATGCCCTCGGTGACGACCCCCTGCCCCTCGCGGAAAAGATCGGGGAGGATGCCGGTATATTTGACCTTCACGGCATTGGCGCTGCCGTCGGTGACGGCGAATTCCACCGTCGAGCCGGCGCCGCGCACGACGCTGCCCTCACCGACCAGCCCGCCGAGCCGGATGCGGGTTTCCGGCGCCACCGGTGTTTTTGTCAGATCCGCCGGCATGTAGAAATAGGCGACCGACTGGCTGAAGGCGAACATGACCAGCAGCACGGCGGCAGCAATGAAGCCCATGCCGCCTGCTATCACCGCGAGCCGCTTCTGCTTACGCGTCATCTCGAATCTCCTGTTCCTGTCATGGGAAGGTCAGCATGCCTTGCGAAGCTGATCGACGCTGTCGACGAGAACGACCTTGCCTCTGACCTCGACCCCTGCGGGGACGAGCGCGGCAAAGGCCCGCGAAAGTGCTTCCGGGGCAAGTCCCAGTTTGCCGGCCAGAATCCTCTTCCGATAGGGAAGGCGAAACGTGACCTGCGAGGCGGACGCCGGGCATCGGCTCATGAGGTAATTCGCAACGCGTTGTGCGGCCGTGTGCAGCCGGTCTCCCGCAATGCAATTCATCGTGCCGAGCAGATACCGGGCCATGATGCGCATGACGTTTCGATGCATGACGGGGTGCCGTTCGGCGAGTGCCCGCAAGTCCGCAAGTTCGAACAAGGCGACCTCGGCCCCATCGGCAGACCACGCGCTGTAGGCATAAGAGCCGCCGCCCGAGAGAAGATATTCGCCGAAGGTGTCACCCGGCTCGCATACGTAGATATCCGCCTCGCGCCCGGCGGATTCCGATTTGGAAAGCCGCACGAACCCGCCGATGACGCAATAGACGAATGACGCCTCCTGGCCTTCGGCGATGATCCGCTCGTCGGGAGCGAAGCTCCGAAGCTCGGCCGTGGCGGCGAGTTGCTGCACTGTCGCCTGGTCGAGGCCGTCGAACAGGTCAGACTGCAAAAGCACGGAATTTTTCGCAGGCATCGATCTTCCTTTCGTGTTGGGCCTGTGTGATCACGGTTTCTTCCCGTCGGCTTCGTCTTCGGCGAGAATACGCCAGGCGGCTCCCTGAAGATCGTCGTACTGGCCGCTCTTCAGCGACCAGAGGAAAGCCAGGAGCCCCATGCCTCCCATCAGAAGCGCGATCGGTATGAGATAGATCAGCATGTTCATGCGGTTTTCACCTCCGCTTGCCCGCCGGCGCGTTCCGCGACCCGGATGCCGGGACGTTTGCCGAATGCATTGAGGCGCAGCGCGTTCGTGACGACGATGATCGACGATGTCGACATGGCCACCGCCGCGATCAGCGGTGTCGCCAGCCCGGCGATTGCAATCGGCACCGCCAGTACGTTGTAGCCGATGGCCAGCGCGAAGTTCTGCCGGATGAGGCTGGCGGAGCGCCGCGCCACGGCGATCGCTTCGGGAACGGCGTCGAGGCGGTCGTTGAAGAAGACGAGGTCGGCTGCCTGCCGGCCGATATCGGACGCCGTGGCGGGCGCCATCGAGACATGCGCGGCGGCAAGTGCGGGAGCGTCATTGATGCCGTCGCCGACCATGAGCACGCGATGGCCCTGATCGCTCAATCTCTGGCATTCCTCGACCTTCTGCTTCGGCGTCAGCGCGCCCAGGGCCCTGTCGATGCCGAGAGCCCCTGCGGTATTGTCGACGACGGTCTGCCTGTCGCCGGATACCATCAGCGTTTCGAGACCGGCCGCATTGAGCTCCGCGATGGTTTCGGCAGCGCCAGGACGAAGCGTGTCGTCGAAGAGGAAACGGGCAAGAACGACCCCGTTTTTCGACAGGACCACTTCCGAAAACGGACTGTCCACGCTACGGGGCATGAAACCGGTTCCGCCCGCAAACATCGCGTTACCAAGCCGATAGACATCCCTTCCCTTTCTTGCCTCCAGCCCGCCGCCTGGAATTTCCGTGACGCCGTCAAAGGACGGGAGATGGGCGGGTTCGGTGTCCCGCACCAGCGCCTGGGAAAGCGGATGGCGCGAATGCGCGGCCAATCCGCAGGCGATGGCGGCGCTGCCTTCTTCGATCGTCTCGATCCTGACGAGGCGCGGCATGCCCATCGTCAGGGTGCCGGTCTTGTCGAAGGCGACGCTATCCGCCTCAGCCAGCCGTTCCAGCGCCGAACCATCCTTGACCATGATGCCCTTGCGGAAAAGCTCGCCGGCGGCAACGACCTGAACCACGGGCACGGCAAGGCCCAGTGCGCATGGGCAGGTGATGATCAGCACCGCGACCGCAACCAGCATCGCCTGTTTCCAATCGCCGCCGATAAAGCCCCAGGCGAGGAAAGAGATGAGCGCCAGCAGATGTACCGCCGGGGAATAGAGCGCTGCCGCGCGATCGGCGATCCGGCGGTAGCGTGCTCTTCCGCCTTCGGCGGCTTCCATGAGGCCGATGATCTCCGAGAGAAGCGAGTTCCTGGCAATCTTCGTCGCCCGGAAGACGAGCGAGCCGGTCAGGTTCATCGCGCCGGAATTCACGTCGCTGCCGGCAGCGACAGCGACCGGGCTGCTCTCGCCCGTGACGATGGAGAGGTCCACATCGCTTTCTCCGCTGACGACGACGCCGTCGACGGGAACGCGTTCGCCCGCCGCAATCGAGATTTCGTCGCCCACCGCGATCTCTTCCACCGCGATGTAGCGCCGCGATCCGTCCGGCATCATCAGCAGCGCCCCGCGCGGGGCGAGCCTCGCCAGCCCGTTGATCGCCGCGCGCGCCTTTTCGCGCATGACATGATCGAGAGTCCGGCCGATCAGCAGGAAGAACAGCAGGGAAACCGTGGCATCGAACCACGCATGTTCGCCGTGGTGAGCCGTCTCCCACAAGGAGACGGCATAAGACAGAGTTACAGCGAGCGAGATCGGAACGTCCATGTTGGTCCGCCCGCGCTTCAGCACGTTCCAAGCCGACTTGAAGAAGAAACGCCCCGCATAAACCAGCGCGGGCGCCGCGATCATCGCCGAGATCCAGTGAAACATGTCGCGCGTCGCGGCATCCGCGCCCGACCAGACCGATACCGAGAGCAGCATGATGTTGGCGGCCGCGAAACCGGAAACGCCGACCGCCAGGAGAAGCTGGTTTCTGGTCCGGTCGTTTTCGGGGGCCGAGGGCGCAAACAGGTGCGCGCGATATCCCACGGCATTGATCGCCGCGAGGATTTCGGACGGATCGGTCGCGCGCTCGTCGACTTCTTCCTGATAGACGCAGCTTACCCTTCGCGCGGTCAGATTGACCCGCGCTTTCCTCACGAAGGCAAGTGCTGACAGCGCTCTTTCGATGGTCGAGATGCAGGCGCCGCAGTGGACGTCGGGAACGCTGAGATCAAGCTGGCGCAACCCTGCGCCGAGCGGGTGGCTGGCAAGGCGGGCTTCCTCGGCGCTGGACGAGGTCGCGCTGAGGGCGAGCACGCTTTCGGTGTCCATGGAGCAGCAGCTCATTGGCCGAACTCCGCGGTATCGAAGCGTTTGGCTTCGTGCATGACGACGACGCCGTCCTTTCGCGAGATGATCTCGACGATCCAGTCGCCCTTGGCGACCACGTGCTCGGCTTCGAAACGCCCCTCGCCCGTCTTCCCGAGCGTGAGGTGGAAGTCCTCGTGGTCTCCGACCGGCCGTTTGAAATTCAGCACGACATCGTCGACGATCACGGGCGACCCGCCCTTGCCGTGGATGTCATAGCGGATCTCGCGCCCCTTGACGGAAAGATCGCCCTCGATACCGGAGGCGCTCATCGCCTTCATCGCCGCCGCGTTGCGGTTGAATTCCTGGCTGGCGACATAGGTGTTTTTCACGACCAGGCCGCTCCAGCTGGAGGAGGCGTAGACGACCATGGTGACGTTGACGGCGATCACCACGGCGAAGAATGCCGAGGTTGTAAGCAGCATGTGCAGGCCTGTGAAACCTTGAGCAGAAGCCTTCATTTGACGTCTCCCGGTGCATTGAACGCCGCCCGATAGGTCGCCCGGTCGGCACGGTCCGTATCTTCGATGACGAAGAGGAATTCGTTGATTTCGGTTCCGTCAGGCTTGCGCGTCACGAAGACCTTGAGCGTCGTGGCCGCGTCGGGTTCGGCATGGACGGTAAAGCTGCGGCCGTCTTCCTTGCCGAGCTCGGAAATGCGCATCGTCGCTCCCTCCAGCCCGACCAGCGTAATGTTCACATCCCTCGGCTTCGGCACCATGTTCAGGACGCGCAGCGTGTAGCCGTTGCGGATCGAGCCGTCGCTTTCCAGGACATATTGCGGGTTCCGGTCGTGGACGACATTGAGTTCGAGCCGCTCGCGGAAGGCGAGATGGACGACCATGGCAATGCCGATCGATGCCCAGACCACGGCGTAAAAGACGATTCTCGGACGGAAGATGATACGCCAGTTGAAGTGCCGGACCGCCGAAACGAAACTTCCATCCTCGTTTCTGACCTTGGACGGCTGGATCGGCGTTGTTCCCGCGTCTGTCGCAAGCGACATATTGCTCGAATATTCGCTGAGCGTCGCGTAGGCGATCAGGCCGCGGGGCTTGCCGAGCTTGTCCATCACGCCGTCGCAGGCGTCGATGCAGAGAGCGCATGTGATGCACTCCATCTGCTGCCCGTCGCGAATGTCGATTCCCATCGGACAGACGGCCACGCAGGCATTGCAATCCACGCAATCCCCGACCGGCAGGCCTTGTGCCTGGGCCTTCTTGGTATGGCGCGACCGCTGCTCGCCCCGCCAGTCGTTATAGGTGACGACCAGGGAATTCTCGTCGAGCATCGCACCCTGGATACGCGGCCAAGGGCACATATAGGTGCACACCTGCTCGCGCATGAGGCCGCCGAGCACATAGGTGGTCGCGGTCAATGTGGCGACCGTGGCATAGGCGACTGCGGGAGCCGCGCCGGTGAACAGCGAAACGGCCAGGCTCGGCGCATCGGCAAAATAGAAGATCCACGCGCCGCCGGTGGCGACGCCGATCAGGAGCCAGATCGAATGCTTGATGACCCGTTTCCTCAGCTTTTCGAAGCTGAAGGGAGCGGCGTCGAGCTTCATTCGCGCGTTCCGGTCGCCTTCGATCGCGCGTTCGACGACGAGGAAGAGATCGACCCAGACGGTCTGCGGACAGGCGTAGCCGCACCACGCGCGGCCGACCGCCGAGGTGACGAGAAACAGGCCGAAGCCGGCCATGACGAGCAGGCCCGCGACATAGTAGAATTCCTGGGGCCAGATCTCGATGAAGAAAAAGAAGAAGCGCCGCGACGAGAGATCGATGAGGATCGCCTGGTCGGGCGCGTAGGGACCGCGATCCCAGCGAATCCACGGCGCAAGGTAGTAGATGCCGAGCGTGATCAGCATCACGATCCACTTGAAGCGGCGGAATCGTCCCTCGGCGCGCTTGGGAAAGATCTTCTTCCTGGGCGCGTAGAGAGGCTGCCGGTTGCGGCGCGCATTGACCGGCTCGACGCTGACGCGCTCGATGTCATTGGGATCTGGTGCGGTGTAGAGGTTCATGGGATTCTATCCGTTTCGCGCTCTTGTCTCATCTGCCGCGCATCCGTTCCTTGATGCAGATCAAGAACGAAAGCTTTCCCGAGAGGCCTTCGGAAAGAGAAAGGCCACGCCCTGGAGAGAGAGGGCGTGGCCTAGAGCCTTTCCGGGTTAGATTGCAGCATTCTGTTGGCTCAAACGGAGTCGGCCGGTCATCAGGCGGCCCGTTTCAGCCAACCCGAAGGGCCGGGCATCTTTCCGCCAGGATCAAAGGCGATCGGCTCGGACATACCTAGGGTATGCCCTTCGCCAATCGCCTTTGCCCTGACGAAAACCTGCTCCGGCAGAATGCTGCAATCTAACCCGGAAAGGCTCTCGAGGAACTGCGGGGGAGAAACACCGCTGGGACGTCCTCGACGGATCCAGAACTAGCGGCTCGTCTGCTTGTGATCTTTGAGGCAGGTCAAACTGACGATCGAATTGCCGATCTTTGCCGGATCGTCCTGCTCGGAGGATGGCGGCGTCACCTGGGCGCGCGCCGACACGCGTGAACGGATAATGGCGCGCGGCGTGCCGTAGAGACCGAGGATGGGATTGTGGTCGTGAGTTGTCATGGCTTGTCTCCTTAGGTTCCGCCGCCAAGCGAATGGACGAAGACCGTCAGTTCCTTGACCGTCGTATCGCCGAGGCGCCCTGCCCAGGCCGGCATGACGCCATGCTTGGGAGAGGCCACCTGGCGAGCGATGGCGTCTTCGCCCCGCGACTTCAGCCAGATCGCGTCGGCCAGATCCGGGGCGCCCATTTCCGTCTTTCCCCTGGCGTCCTCGCCGTGGCATGCGGCGCAGTTGTCGAGGAAGACCTGTTTTCCCGCCTCCGCAAGAGCGGGGTCAGAGGGCGTATTGGTCAGCCCCCAGACATAAGCGGCGACCTGCTTCATCTGGATCGGCTCGATGACGTCGGTAAAGGCCGGCATCTCGGAAGCATGCGTTTCGGCATCCGAATCGAAGCGTATCCCATGCGCGATCGTCGTCTGAATGGCGCCGAGGTCTCCGCCCCACAGCCAGTCGTCGTCGTTGAGGTTCGGAAATCCCGGGCCGCCGCTGGCGCCGGAGCCATGGCACTGCGCGCAGTTCACCTTGAAAGCGGACGCACCGCCGGCGATGGCGAATTCCCGAAGAACAGGATCGGCGTCGATCTCCTCGACCGTCTTGGCGGCGATCAGGTCATGGAACTTCGTCTGGGATGCCTTGGCGAGATCGAGGTCCTGCTGCAGTTCGGCGCGCGTCGAATAGCCGAAATAGCCTTTCGTGGCGGAAGCGATCATCGGGATGGCCGGATAGGCGATGGCATAGCCGATCGCCCACAGGATCGTCACATAGAACGTCCAGACCCACCAGCGCGGCATGGGATTGTTGAGTTCGCGGATGCCGTCCCATTCATGTCCGGTCGTTTCGACGCCGCTGATTTCATCGATATGTTTTTCCGACATCTCAATCGTCCTTCAAGGGAATATCGGCGGCTTCTTTCGCCGCCTGCCTGCTGCCCGGGCGAAGCGTGAACACGACGGCGCCGACGAAGAATGCCGCCATCGCGAGAAGGCCCCAGCTGTCGGCGAAGTGTCTCATTGCAGTGTAGGTTTCCATGGATCACCTCATCGGTAGCCGGTCGCATCGTCATAGGTCGAGAAATCGACCAGCGTGCCGAGCATCTGCAGATAGGACACCAGGGCGTCCATTTCGGTCAGCTTGGCCGGGTCTCCGTCGAAATCGCCGACCTTCGCCTTCGGATAGCGCGCCAGCAGCGCCGTCGTATCCGCATTCGGATCGGCCTGGGCTTTCATGTCGGCTTCCGCATTCGCCAGCATGTCGTCGTTGTAGGGCACGCCGACGTCCTCGTTGGCCTTGAGGTCCATGCCGATATCCCTGACCGTCACTTCCTGCTCCTTGAGGAAGGCGTAGCTCGGCATGATCGATTCCGGCACGACCGCCCGCGGGTTTGCGAGATGCTGGACATGCCATTCGTTCGAATAGCGCCCGCCGACGCGGGCGAGATCCGGCCCGGTCCGCTTGGACCCCCACTGGAAGGGATGGTCGTACATGGACTCGGCTGCGAGCGAGTAGTGGCCGTAACGCTCCACCTCGTCGCG
Source organism: Rhizobium sp. BR 249 (assembly GCF_047445895.1). Lineage (NCBI taxonomy): Bacteria > Pseudomonadati > Pseudomonadota > Alphaproteobacteria > Hyphomicrobiales > Rhizobiaceae > Rhizobium > Rhizobium sp. BR 249. Next base: position 9,209 of record NZ_JARWKX010000033.1, read on the forward strand.
GAACGGCCTGATCATCTGGCTGTGGCAGAGATAGCAGCCTTCGCGGATGTAGATGTTTCGCCCCGCGAGCTCCAGCGGCGTATAGGGCCGCATGCCTTCTACCTTCTCGATCGTGTTCTGCAGGTAGAACAGCGGGGCGATTTCGACGATGCCGCCGATGCTCACGACGAGCAGCGAGCCGACGAGCAGAAGTGTCGCGTTCTTTTCAAGGATCTGATGTTTATCAAGTATCGATGCCATGTCTCACCTCATTCGGCAGGCTGTGCTTGAGGCACGAAAGTGGTCGGGATCGCCGCTTCGTCACGCAGACGTCCGCGGATGGTCATGAACACGTTCCAGGCCATGACGAGACCGCCCGCCAGGTAAAGCGCTCCGCCGACCGCGCGCAGCACGTAATAGGGGATCATCGCCGCGACCGTTTCCGCGAAGGAATAGACGAGGAAGCCCTGGGAATTGTACTCGCGCCACATCAGCCCCTGCTGGATGCCGGCGACCCAGAGCACGGCCGCATAGACCACGATGCCGAGCGTTGCGAGCCAGAAGTGCCAGTTGACCATCCGCAGGCTGTAGAGACGCTCGCGCCCCCATAGTTTCGGCGTCAGGTAGTAGATCGCCCCGAAGGTGATCATGCCCACCCAGCCGAGAGCGCCGGAATGCACGTGACCGATCGTCCACTCGGTATAGTGGCTGAGCGAATTGACCGTCTTCACCGACATCAGCGGGCCCTCGAAGGTCGACATTCCGTAGAAGGCGATGGCGACGATCATCATGCGGATGATCGGGTCGGTGCGGATCTTGTCCCATGCGCCCGAAAGGGTCATGAGGCCGTTGATCATGCCGCCCCAGGAGGGCATCCAGAGCATGACCGAGAAGACCATGCCGAGCGTCTGGGCCCAGTCGGGCAGCGCCGTATAGTGCAGGTGATGCGGGCCGGCCCAGATGTACATGAAGATCAGCGCCCAGAAGTGGATGATCGACAGCCGGTACGAATAGACGGGGCGGTTGGCCTGCTTCGGCACGAAGTAATACATCATGCCCAGGAAGCCGGCGGTGAGGAAGAAGCCGACGGCGTTGTGGCCGTACCACCATTGCGTCAGCGCGTCCTGGACGCCCGAGAAGAGAGAATAGCTCTTGGAGCCGAGGAACGACGTGGGAACCGCCAGATTGTTGACCACGTGCAGCAGCGCGATGGTGACGATGAAGCCGAGATAGAACCAGTTCGCCACATAGATATGCGGCTCTTTGCGCTTCAGGATCGTGCCGAGATAGACGAGGAGATAGGCGACCCAGACGACCGTCAGCCAGAGATCGACATACCATTCGGGTTCGGCATATTCGCGGGCCTGGTTGATGCCGAGAACGTATCCGGTCGCAGCCATGACGATGAAGAGCTGGTAGCCCCAGAAGACGAACCAGGCGAGGCTGCCGCCGAAGAGACGGGCGCGACAGGTGCGCTGCACCACATAGAACGACGTCATGATGAGAGCGTTGCCGCCGAAGGCGAAGATGACCGCCGAAGTGTGAACGGGCCGCAGCCTTCCGAAATTCAGATAGGGCGCGATGTTGAGGTCGGGAAAGGCCAGCTGCAGCGCGATGACGACCCCGACGAGGAAGCCGACCACGCCCCAGAACACCGTGGCGATCAGGCCGTAGCGTATCACCTCGTCGAAATAGCCTGACACATCGACCTTCCGCCGCTGGTCCGCCGGTGCGAAGTCGACGTTCCTGACTAGGAGCACCGTTCCCACCGCGAGGCAGAAGCAGAGTATGCCCATATGGACCGCAAAGAGATGATCGTGCGCGAATGCGGCTCCCAGCAGCGCTAGAAACGCCGCGACCGCGACCAACATCGTTTCCGTCGTGTAATTCATGATGTCGTCCCCAATGCAAAGACGACCGCTCGCGGCCGGCTTTCTCGTCATTTGAGGCAGGACTGTCATGAAGCCGGCAATTGCTCCTTGATCTACATCAACCAAAAGCACTCGGATGGGGATGGGCGGCCGTTGTTACAAACTGTTACACTCTTTCACCCTTTGGCACCGTCCGATCATTCCCGTGTGACCGGCGGGCGTTCTAGTGCCCTCACTGCCACGAGGGACAAGACGATGCTGATGCAGACCAACCATGCGTTCGAAAATGCCGAGAAGACGAGCGAAGCTCTCCATGCCGGTCAATCCCTGTCGTCGCTTTTCCTGACGTCGGCGACCGAGACCGTTCCCGCGGGGAAAGCGATCTGTTGGGAAGGTGACAAGGCCAGCCATCTTTTCCAGGTGGAGGAAGGCGTCGTCCGCCTCCATCGCATCATCGGCGAAGGCCGCCGGGTGATAACCGCGTTTCATTTCGCCGGCGATCTCATCGGCGCGTCGCTGCTGAGCGATTTCCTGTTTACGGCCGAGGCCGTTACCGAATGCAGGATTCGCCGCATATCCCGGAAGAGCTTCCACGAGGAAGTCGCCCGGTCGGATGCCCTCGGTCCCGCCTATATCTCGCTCCTCTGCCAGGAGGCGGCCGCCGCGCACGAACAGATGGTGCTTCTGTCGAAGAAGAATGCCGAGGAACGTCTGTGCAGCTTCATCGTCAAGCTTGCATCCCGCCGCAGTGCGCAGCCGCGGCAGGGCCTGCTGCGCGTGCCGATGAACCGGCAGGACATTGCCGATCATCTCGGCCTGACCATCGAAACCGTGTCGCGCACGATCACGAAGCTCGCATCGCGAAACATCGTCGTTCCGGAGGGCAGGCATGACCTCAGGATCGTCAATCTCGCACGCCTTGCACAGTTGTCCGGCGACGCTGATGATTTTTCCGACAATTCCTGTCATAGGGTCAAGCTGCACTGATGCATCAAGTCGCAGGATCAACGTTCATGCCCCATCGCTTGGTATCACCGAGAACCGCATCGTCCCAGGAACTGGATGCGATGGTGCACGTGCTGGATGGAGCGGACATTCTGGTTCATCGCTTCGACGGAACCATCACGCACTGGTCCATCGGCTGCGAGAACATGTACGGCTGGGCGAGAGAGGAAGCCGTCGGCGAGAAGGTTCACGAACTGCTGGCGACGAAATTTCCCGAGCCGGCGGAAAACGTCCGGGACCAGTTGAAGTCGCGCGGCTTCTGGCAGGGTGAAATCATTCATCGCCATAAGAGCGGACACGATATTCACGTCGCGTCCCGCTGCGTGCTCGTCAATCTGTCGGACGGAGACCTTGCCGTCATTCAAACGAACAGTGACGTCAGCGCCTTGAGGCACGCCCAGGAGGCGGTCAAGGCGCGCGAGGCGCATCTGAGTTCAATCCTCGACACCGTGCCCGACGCGATGGTGGTGATCGACCATAAGGGAACGGTGCTGTCGTTCAGCAAGGCCGCCGAAAAACTGTTCGGCATGTCTTCCGACCAGATTTGCGGCCGCAACGTCAGCAACCTCATGCCCAATCCCTATCGCGACGCTCACGACGGCTACATCGATCACTATATCGAGACCGGCGAGAAACGCATCATCGGCTATGGGCGCGTCGTCACCGGGCAGCGGGCCGATGGATCGCAGTTTCCGATGGAACTTCACGTCGGCGAAGCGACCGCCAACGGCGAGCGGATCTTCACCGGTTTCGTCCGCGATCTCACCAGCCGGTTCAAGATCGAGGAAGATCTTCGCCAGGCCCAGAAGATGGAAGCGATCGGGCAGCTGACGGGAGGCATCGCGCACGATTTCAACAACCTGCTCACCGTCATCAGCGGCAACCTCGAAATGATCGAGGACAAGCTGGCGCCCGGCACCCTTCGCGAAATTCTCAAGGAAGCTCAGTCCGCAGCGCAGGACGGGGCGGTCCTCACGGGCCAGCTGCTCGCCTTCGGCCGGCGCCAGCCATTGAGCCCGAAACATGCGGATCTCGGTCAGCTCGTCAGCGGCTTCTCGGACCTGCTCCGGCGAACGCTCAGCGAAGATATCAAGCTGTCGACCGTCATCGAAGGGTCCGGCCTCGACGTCCTCGTCGACAGCTCGCAGCTTCAAAACGCCATCCTGAACATCGCCTTGAACGCGAGGGACGCCATGCCGAAGGGCGGCAGTCTCATCACGACGATCTCGCGGGTCCATCTCGATGCCGATTATGCCAAGATGTACCCGGAGGTGCGCAGCGGCAATTTCGTGCTCATTGCCATGACGGATACCGGCGTCGGCATGAACGAGGAAGTCCGGCAGCACGCGATCGAACCGTTCTTCACGACCAAGGAAGTGGGCTCAGGCACCGGCCTCGGGCTCAGCATGGTCTATGGCTTCGTGAAGCAATCGGGTGGGCATCTTCAGCTTTACAGCGAGGTCGGACGGGGCACGACGGTGCGGATATACCTGCCTGCCATCAACGAGAAGAGGCCTCAGGAGCCCGAGTCCGATCAACACACCGGTGAGAACCAGCTGCCGCGCGGCGATGAAACGGTGCTGGTGGTCGAAGATGACGCCCGCGTTCGCCGCGTCGCCGTCGCCAGGCTGGCGTCGATGGGTTATACGGTGCGCGAAGCGGAAAACGGTCACCGCGCACTCGATCTTCTAGAGGAAAATAGTGATATAGCGCTCCTGTTTACCGACATCGTGATGCCGGGGGGAATGACCGGCGACGAACTCGCGCGAGAAGTGCGCATCCTGCGGCCTGATATCGCCGTGCTCTTCACATCGGGATATTCCGAGCCGGGTCTTGCGGGCAAAGGCATAGTTCCCGGCGCGCAATGGCTTCGCAAACCCTATACCGCGAGGGAACTCGCGCTGAAGATCCGCGAGCTTCTCGACGCAAGATAACCTTCGCGGCAACTATCCCCTTATCTCTGAAACCGACCCTTGGCGGAGGCGATGATGCTCCGGCAGGGGCGGCCCGATTCCGTCGGGCGGCAATCGTCGCCCGACGAATGCTATGCATATGTTTTTTAGGGCGGAATTACTCGTTTTTTCTCCTATTTGACGAGCGTCAAAGAAGCCGGCGGCGGCATGTCCTAGAAGGTGTTCACGAGGCTAAATCGACCTCGCGAAACAGGAGATATGCACATGCGTTTGAAATTCGGTCTGATCGCTGCAACGGCAGCCCTGATTGTTTCGGCTGCGCCGTCGATGGCCGCCGACCATCAGATTCAGATGCTCAACAAGGGTACGGACGGCGCAATGGTGTTCGAGCCGGGCGTCCTGAAGATCGCTCCCGGCGACACCGTAACCTTCATTCCCACCGACAAGAGCCACAATGTCGAGACCTTCAAGGGCCTCATTCCCGATGGCGTTGCCGAGTTCAAGTCCAAGCCGAACGAGCAGTACCAGACGAAGTTCGACGTTCCCGGCGCCTATGTCCTGAAGTGCACGCCGCATGTCGGCATGGGCATGGTCGCCCTGATCCAGGTCGGTGACAGCCCGTCCAATATCGAGGCGATCAAGACCGCGAAGGTGCCGAACATGGTGCGCAAGCGGCTGGATGCCGACCTCGCGCAGATCACTCAATAGTCAACCGACCGGTGCGGATGGCCGCGCTTGCGCGCCATCCCGCACGGTGGAGAACCCGTCATGTTCAAGCCCATGGCAATTGCTTTCGCCGCAGCGGTCTGCGCCGCCGGCGCGGCCGATGCCCATATCACCCTCGAGCAGAGCCAGGCGCCGTCAGGCAAGGCTTACAAGGCCATCCTTCGCGTCGGGCATGGCTGCGAGGGCAAGGCGACGATCAAGATCCGCGTGAAGATCCCGGAGGGTCTGCTGTCGGCCAAGCCGATGCCGAAACCGGGCTGGTCGGTCGAGAAGGTCAACGCCGCCTATGAGAAAAGCTACGATCTCTACGGCAAGCCCGTGAAGGAAGGCGTCAGCGAAATCACATGGTCCGGCGGCACTCTCGCCGACGACGAATATGACGAATTCGTTTTCCGCGCGACGCTCGCGAAGGAAATTCCGTCCGGCACCCGCATTTACGTTCCTGTCGTGCAGGAATGCACCGAAGGCGCCGTCGAACGCTGGATCGAAATTCCCGCAGCGGGCAAGTCGCCCGACGATTACGAAACCCCCGCTCCCTACTTCGACGTGGTCGAACAACCGCGTTCGTGAACCGCCGGGAGCCGTCGACCATGTGGCCCTCGAAAACAGGAAAACGGGTGACGCGGCGTCTTCGGGCGGCTCTCGTTGCAGCCACCATCGCGATGGGCATGCTGGCGCCGACAGGCGCGCTTGCCCACGCCGCTCTGAAAAGCTCGACTCCGGCGGCCAATGAGACGCTGGATCGCCTGCCGGCCGAAATCGAACTGCATTTCAGCGAGCCGGTCAGGCTCATCCGAGCCACGGCAACCGACGGCAATGGCGCGAACCAGGACTTGGACGCCGACACATCAGATGCGGATGTCCGATTGCGCTTCTCCGATCCTAATATCCGCGGCACGGTGATGGTGAGCTACCGCGTCGAATCCGAAGACGGCCACCCTGTCGGCGGCACGCTGGTGTTCAACATCGGCACGCCTTCCGCAAGGCCGCCGGTTGCGGTTGGCGAGGGCTCCGGTCTTTCCTTGCCGATCGCTATCTGGCTCGTGCACACCGCCACGGTTCTATTCCTGGCCTTCGCCGTTGGCGGCGCGCTGTTCGACCGTTGGCTGGGCGCCCGCAACGGCCCAACAGCGAGGGCCGCGACCATCATGCTGCCGGGAACCGCGCTGCTGGCGGCGGGGCTTTACCTGCAGGGGCTGGACGAAGCGGGAAACGGTCTGGTCTTTGCCGGTGCGGCGCCGCTCGAGATCGCCGTACAGGGCAATGCCGCAATTTGCGCCAGCCTGTTCTTCCTGTCGCTGCTCACGATCGCGCTCCCCCTCGCCCGCCGCAAAATCACCGGGCGCGTTCTTGCCGTCGTCGCCCTGATACTGGCGGCGAGCGCTTTTACCTTCAGTGGGCACTGCAGCACGGCGGACCCGCGCTGGCTGGCGAGAGCCGCCATATTTCTCCACAGCGCGACGCTGCTGTTCTGGGCAGGAAGCCTCCTGCCGCTCTGGAAGCTCGGCCGGACACCGCCGAGCCTGCGCCCGCTGAGCAGCTTCTCGCGGATGATCCCGATCCCGTTCTTCGTCATGATCCTTGCCGGGATCGTGCTTGCGATAATAGAGCTTCCGGCGCTCATCCAGATCCTGTCGTCGCTCTACGGCCGGATCCTTGCGGTCAAGGTCATGCTCGTGGCCTGTCTTTGCATGGTGGCCGTCTATAATCGCTTCTGGCTCACGGCGCCGACGTTGGCCGGAAATCCGGTTGCGAGAGAAAGGCTGCGCCGAAGCATCGTCTTCGAACTCATCCTTGCCGTCGCGATCATCGGCACGGCGGGCCTCTGGCGCTTTGCCGGTCCAGGACAGGCAGAGGCCGCGGAGGTTTCGCCGGTTCTATCGATCCATTTGCATGCCGAAAAAGCGATGGCTCAACTGGAGTTCGGAGCCGAGGTGCGCGGAACGAGGAAGGTCCACGTCGCGATCATGGGTCCGGATTTCGATGCCCTCGACCCAAGGCAGGTCGTTCTTCGCCTGAGAAATCCGGGATCGGCGATCGAGCCCATGAAGTTCGAACTTGCGAGAAGCACGGAAGGCGGATGGGATGCGGAAGGAATCCCGGTGCGGAGCCCCGAGGGCTGGCTGGCGGATCTCGAAGTGCTCGTCGACGACTTCCATTCGGTGCATCTCGAAGGCGGCCTGTCGGAATGACAGGCCGCCACGAAACCTCAGTCGCTCAGGCCGCCTCGGTTTGATTGATCGCATCCGTCAAGGCCGGCGCCCGTTCAGCCTCCGCCGCCCGCTGCATCAATCTCATGATCTCGCGTTCCGATCTGATATGCCCGCGCGTCGAGCAGAAGAACGAACGCAGCTGATATCCGACAGCTTCCCAGGAGAGCCGGCAGCGCCCCTCGCCCAGCGTTTCCAGCGTAATGGCGACGTCTTGGGCGGCATCGCGATGAAACAAACGCACTGCCCGCCGGCGTTCGGCCGCATCGGCCTTGTCACCCGCTTCCATGATCAGGTTCAGTCCCGACGAAATAAGGCGCTCTTCGAGCGCATGCGTCGTTTGCAGCAGCGGAAGCAGGCCGCCTGAGATACGCTCGCAAAGGTCTTCGTCTATGTGGCAAGGCAGGAAATCGGCGATTGCCTGGAGTACGTCGCACCACGACATCAGTTGATCGTAGCAGCGTTCGAGTTCTATGAAATCGGTGGGGATCGGCTTTTTCATCACATTACCTCTGCAGAAACAGGCTGGCGGCGATCACGACCGCCGCGAGAACCGCTGAGACCGTGCCCGTCCGCTGCAGGACACCCATCCGATAGAGGGCGATCGCGAATACTATAATCACGGGCGTTGCTATCGACAGTCCTATCTGGGCATCGGTCATCGGGTTCTCCTTTCCGCAAAACCTAGTTCTTCCGATCGGCCCGCTCTTTGCGATCGATCAAAGAGCGGGCGCGATATCATCCCTATCGTCACAGCCATGACAGCGATGATTTCCCCCGAGCTCCGCAGCCGGCCCGCAGCCCGAAGCGACGACCTGATGGTCTGGATATTGGCGTGGAGCGAACTTGCGGCTTTTGCGGCGCTGATGATGGGCTTCGTCATCGCGTCGTGGTTCCAGCCGGACGTATTCGCGGCCGGAAAGGCCAAGCTTCATCACGATATTGCACTCGCAAATACGGTGGTCCTACTGGTGAGCGGCTGGTTTGCGGCGCTCGCCGCGCGGTCGGTCGACTTGCGGCGGCAACGGCAGGCCCTGTTTGCTTCGGCCGTCGGCGGGGCTCTGTTCGTCGCCCTCAAACTTTACGAATATCAGGTGGAAGGCGCATCGCTGCTTGCCGAGGACAGCTTCTCGCAGCTCTACGTGCTGATAACAGGATTTCACCTGGTCCATGTCCTGTTCGGAGCTCTGGTCCTCGCGCTGATGGCCCGGTTTCCATCGCTTGAGAATATCCATCTCGTGACGACCCTCTGGCATGTCATCGACATCGTCTGGCTGGTCATGTTCCCGGTGGTCTATCTCTTATGACTGTACAAGACAGGGCGAATGCTCCCTCGCGGGCGCTGATCTTTCTGCTGATGCTGACATCCTGCGTCTTCGCAGCCTCGATGTTTCTGTCGGGCGCCGCGGCAAGGCCCGCACTGGCGCTCGCCGCCGGGCTGATTGCGCTGGCGAAAGTGCGCCTGGTCGTCTCCGGTTTCCTCGGCCTGCGCTTCAAGGGTTCGCCGCTCGGCCTCGCATTGATCCTGTGGGCGGCGGCCGTGCTGTTCCCGGCCGTGGCCGGCGCGCTGGCATTCTCGGCGGTCTTTGCGAATTAACAAAGACCCGCCGCCGCCCTTCGGTCATCCAGGAAGCGTGAGCCCTTGGCTCCGTTTTCGACGTCACGGCGGGCTCCGCCACCGACATGAAAGGATCATCGATGGCTGAACGCCTGACAAAAACCGCGGCCCGAAACGTGTTCTACGGCGGATCGGCCTTCTTCTTCGCCATATTCGTCGGGCTGACCGCCCACAGCCACTATTACATCCGGACCGTCTCGACCGACGAGAAGACGCTGACCGAGAGCGTCGCCAGAGGCAAACACATCTGGGAGAAGAACGCCTGCATCAACTGCCACACGCTGGACGGCGAAGGCGCCTATTTCGCTCCCGAGCTTTCCAATGTCTGGATTCGCTGGGGCGGCGACAAGGACCCGGCCAGTGCGCGCGAGGCGCTCCACGCCTGGATGGCGGCGCAACCCTCCGGCATCGAGGGCCGCAGGCAGATGCCGCAATTCAATCTGACGGAAGAAGAAGTGAACGATCTCGCGGACTTCCTCGAATGGGTCAGCAAGATGAACACGCAGGCGTGGCCGCCGAACCAGGCGGGCTGACGGGCGAGAGGATCAAGCAATGAAATACAAGACACAAAGCGTCGCCATGCTCTATTTCTACGGAGCTCTCGGCCTTTTCATGGCGCAGCTGCTGTTCGGCGTGCTGGCGGGAACGATCTACGTCCTGCCGAACACGCTGTCGGTCGAGCTGCCGTTCAACATCGTCCGCATGATCCACACGAACGCGCTGATCGTCTGGCTGCTGATGGGCTTCATGGGCACCACCTATTTTCTTCTTCCGGAGGAATGCGAGACGGAGCTCTACAGCCCGAAACTCGCCATCGCGCAGTTCTGGATATTCCTCGTCGCCGCGGCGGTCGCCGTCATCGGCTACCTGTTCCACATCCACGAGGGCCGCGAGTTTCTCGAGCAGCCCTTCGCGATCAAGGTCGGCATCGTCGTCGTCGCTCTGATGTTCCTGTTCAACGTCACCATGACGGCCTTGAAGGGACGCAAGACCACGATCACCAACATCCTGCTGTTCGGGCTCTGGGGCGTGGCGATCTTTTTCCTCTTTGCCTTCTATAACCCGGTCAACCTCGCGCTCGACAAGATGTACTGGTGGTATGTCGTCCACCTGTGGGTCGAGGGCGTCTGGGAGCTGATCATGGCGTCGGTGCTGGCCTTCCTGATGATCAGGCTGAACGGCATCGACAGGGAAGTCATCGAAAAATGGCTCTATGTGATCATCGGCCTGGCGCTCTTCTCCGGCATTCTCGGCACCGGCCACCATTATTACTGGATCGGCGCGCCCGGATACTGGCAGTGGATCGGCTCGCTCTTTTCGACGCTGGAGGTCGCGCCGTTCTTCACCATGGTGGTGTTCACCTTCGTGATGACCTGGAAGGCCGGCCGCAAGCATGAGAACAAGGCGGCGCTGCTGTGGTCGATCGGCTGCTCGGTCATGGCCTTCTTCGGCGCCGGCGTCTGGGGTTTCCTCCATACGCTGTCTTCGGTGAACTATTATACGCATGGCACACAGGTTACCGCGGCGCACGGGCATCTCGCCTTCTTCGGCGCCTACGTCATGCTCAATCTTGCGGCGATGGCCTATGCCATTCCCCAGATCCGCGGCCGCGCGCCCTATAATCAGTGGCTCTCGATCGCAAGTTTCTGGATCATGTGCACGGCGATGTCGGTCATGACCTTCGCCCTCACCTTTGCCGGCATCATCCAGGTTCACCTGCAGAGGGTGCTCGGCGAATCCTACATGGATGTGCAGGACCAGCTCAGCGTCTTCTACTGGGTGAGACTCGGCTCCGGCATCTTCGTCTTCATCAGCGCGCTGATGTTCATCTGGTCGGTTCTCGTCCCCGGCCGCGCCCGCCTGCCCGACGCAATTGCACAGCCCGCCGAATAGGCGGGCTCCCCTCCCCTTTTTGGAGAACAGAAGAAATGACGATCGCGTTTAATCTCCCGCTCGATGCGAATGCGGGAATCCCGCACTACACCGCCCATGGAAACGAATGCGCGCTGTTCGAGAGCGCCTGGAGCCGGCAATTGCCGATTCTGCTCAAGGGGCCGACGGGCTGCGGCAAGACCAGGTTCGTGCATCACATGGCCGCCCGCCTGGGGCTGCCGGTCTCGACCGTCTCCTGCCATGACGATCTCACCGCTGCCGATCTGACCGGCCGGTATCTGTTGAAAGGCGGAGAAACCGTCTGGGTCGACGGTCCGCTGACGAAAGCCGTGCGCGAGGGCGGCATCTGCTACCTCGACGAGATCGTCGAAGCCCGCAAAGACGTCGCCGTCGTTCTTCATCCGCTGACCGACGATCGCCGGCTGCTGCCGCTCGAGCGCACCGGGGAACTCATCGAGGCGCAATCGTCTTTCATGGTGGTCGTGTCGTACAACCCAGGCTACCAGAATCTGATGAAATCCTTGAAGCCCAGCACCCGCCAGCGCTTCGTCTCGATCGAGTTCGACTTCCTTCCGCGGGAGCGCGAGATTGCGACCGTCTCGATCGAAAGCGGCCTGGCGGAGAGCCGGGTGGCGCCGCTGGTGGACCTTGCCCGCCGGCTTCGCGCTCTCAAGGGGCAGGATCTGGAGGAGGGCGTCTCGACGCGCCTCATCATCTATTGCGCCATCCTCGTCGATGCCGGAATGCCGCTTGCCGAAGCGGTCAGGGCCGCCATCATCGAACCGCTGACGGATGAAGCCGATGTGAAGGCCGCCCTCGTCGAGGTGGCCGCAGCGACGCTCGGCAGGTGAGAGATGCTCGAATTCCTGGAACTCGAGGAAACGGTCGGACGCGCCTGGCATCGCCTTGTCGGCGACACGCGCTCCTGGCCCCGCCATGCGGAGCACGCGGTCAACCTGGCCGACATCAAATCGCAGCTGGCCGTCTGCTTCCGCGCCTTTGGCGGCGATCCGACACTGCAGATCCAGAAATCACGCCAGCAGATCTCGTCGCATCGGCTGCGTTTCCGGCAGGTTGTCGGTCTCGGCGAAGAAAGAAGTGATCATCCGAGCTGGGACGGCAGCGCCATCCACCTGCCCGCCTCGATCGATATCTTCGATGACGAACGGCTGAACCGGGATCTCTATTTCTGGCTGGCCGCCTATATCGCGGTGGCTGCCATTCCGAGCCGCAAAACGACCGACGCCATGCTTTCCGACATTGCCCGGATCGAAACAGGTCGTGAAAACGCCGCGCGGGTGGCCGACATCTTTCCCGGCATGTATCCACGATATCTGCGCCTGAGCGAGGCCATTCTCGCATGCCGGATCCGCGGCAGGCTGCCCAAGGCCGAAAGGCAGGTCGAGGATTATCTGCGCTTTGCCCTGGCATTTCCCTTGGGGAGCCGGTTGCCCGATCTTGTCAGGCCGAGAGGAGACAAGGCGCCGGCAGGATATCTGCCGATGCTGCCGGTCCCGATCTGGCCGGACTTCACCGGACGCGCGGAGGCTCAAAAATCCGACCGCGAGGATCTGCCTTCCGAGGGCGGCGAGGCAGGCCCGGCCCGCTCGTCGCATCAAGCGGTCCGCAAGAAAGATGCCGACGACCGCAGGCGCGATCCTTTCATCCTCAACCGCTTCGAAAAGATCCTCGCCATGGCCGAGATGGTCAATGTCGACCGGCCGACGGACGATCGCGAGGAGGACGATGCCGGCGCAGCCGACGAACTCGACGAGATCACTTTGAGCGAAACACGGGAGCGGCCGAAGTCGAAATTCCGTTTCGACCTGGATCTCTCCCCGGAGGCCTCGGACGTTTCCCAGATCCACGGCGTATTGACCTATCCCGAATGGCATTTCCGCAGAGCGGAATATCTGGAGAATTACTGCCGCGTCCTCATCGGCAGCGTCCCGGCCGCGCAACAGGTGCCCGTCGTTGCCGATCAGGCGATCGTGCGCAAGGTCAGACGGCAATTCGAGACGCTGAGGTCAAAGAGGGAGATCAGGAAGGCGCAGCTCGATGGTGACGAGCTCGACCTCGAGGCGGTGATACGCTCGCGCGCCGACCTGCTTGCGACCGGGCAGCCGGACGACCGTATCTATGAATGCGCCCGCCCTGCTTCGCACGAGCTTGCAACGTCGATCCTCGTCGACGTCTCGCTGTCGACGGACTCCTGGGTGGACAATCGCCGGGTCCTCGACGTCGAGAAACAGGCGCTCGATGTCTTTGCGCGCGGCCTGGATGCCTGCGGCGACAGTTTCGCCATTCACACCTTCACGTCGAGACGCCGCAGCTGGGTGCGTATCGACAGCGTCAAGGAGTTCGACGAGACGTTCTCGCAGGTGACTGCGCAGCGGATCGCCGATCTCAAACCGGGTTATTACACGCGAATGGGGGCGGCCCTCAGACATGTTTCGGGACAGCTGCACAAACACGCCGCAAGGAAAAAGCTGCTCCTCATTCTGACGGACGGCAAACCGAACGACGTCGATCATTACGAAGGGCGGTTTGCCCTGGAAGACAGCAGGAAGGCGGTCGCCGAAGCCCGCGCGCTCGGCCAGGCCGTCTTCGCCGTCACCGTGGACCGCAATGCCGGCGACTACTTGCCGGCAATTTTCGGAAGGGCTGGTTTTGCCGTGATTTCGGATATTGCGAAGCTGCCGGGCGCGCTGCCGGCAATCTATCGGAACCTGACCGCCTGAAAGGCGTGAGTAAATAGGCCGGAGCCGCCCGATCGGCGCCTCCGGCCTGAGTTGTTGTCAGGCGGCCTTGCTGTGCGTACGGCCGAGCGAACCGAAATAGGCGTCGAATGCCGCCGCAACGGCGCGGACCATGAAGCGTGCGTCCTGCGAGACGACGATCCTGTTGTCGCGGATCGTCACGACGCCATCGGCCACGAGTCCGCCGAGACGTTCGTTACGCTCGACGAGGAAGCCGGTGTCGAAACCCAACTCCCTGCTCAGCCTTCCCAAATCGACTTCGAAATCGCACATCAGCCGCTCGATGATTCTGCCCCGAAGCTTGTCCTCTTCGGTCAGAAGATATCCCTTGGCCGTCGGCAGCACGCCGGACGCGACACGCTCCGCATAGAGACCCAGCGGTACGTGGTTCTGCATATAGCCGGTCGGCAAACGCCCGATCGCCGAAGCGCCGAGGCCGATGAGGCTATCGCAGTCGTCGGTGGTGTAGCCCTGGAAGTTCCGCCTCATCGTCCCCTCGCGCGCGGCGACCGCAAGCTCATCCTCCGGCAGTGCGAAGTGATCGAGCCCGATGCGCACATACCCGGCCTTTTCAAGCTCCTGGGCGATGGCTTCGGCCTGTTCGTTGCGCTGTCTCGCATCCGGAAGCGATGCTTCGTCGATGAGGCGCTGATGCTTCTTGAAGGCCGGTATGTGGGCATAGCCGAAAACGGCGAAACGTTCCGGGCGCAGCTGCGCGGCTAGGCGGACCGTTTCCACGCAGGATTGGACCGTCTGCTTCGGGAGGCCGTATATCAGGTCGAAATTGATGCTGGTCACACCTGCCGAGCGCAGGCCCACGGCTGCCGTCTCTGTCTGCTCGAAGGACTGCATCCGGTTGATGGCGGCCTGCACGATCGGGTCGAAGCTCTGGACGCCGAGGCTCGCGCGATCGACGCCGTTTTCGCCGAGCGCCTCGATCATGGGAGCGGCCAAGGTGCGCGGGTCGATCTCGACCGCGACGCTGGCATCCGCCTCGAAAGCGAAGGCGCTCCTGAGCTTCGCCATCAGGGTGGAAAATTCCTGCGGCTTCATGATCGTCGGCGTGCCGCCGCCGAAATGAACGTTCTTGACGGGCACGTCGTTTCCGGCGGCAAAGGAGACGAGCTCGATCTCCTGGCTCATCACGTCGAGATATTCGACCACGGGGGCGTCCTGCCGGGTGATGGTCGTGTGGCAGCCGCAATACCAGCACATCGAGCGGCAGAAGGGCACGTGGAGATAGACGGAAACCGGTCCGGCCTTTCCGATGTCTGCAAGGCCCCTGGCATATTCATCCGGCCCCACGGCGGCTGAAAAGGCCGGAGCCGTCGGGTAGCTCGTGTAACGCGGGAGCCGCGCATCGCCGTACTTGGCGACCAAATTGTCGGACATTGTCGCATCCTCTATCAAAATCAGGATGCTTTATGACCTCCGGCCGCGCATTCTTCCTTGTCCCAAATCAATGAGGACGCTCGGCCGGGAATCATCCGGATATTTGTCCGCCGTCAAAGTCGCTTTCCGCAAAGCCCTTTACCGTCTCGTTCTAGCGCGGGACGAGCCGCGATCCCGCCAGTCTGCAAGACGCGGCAAAAGGAAACAGCCAGATGACCGATGCGCAAACCATCCACGCCCAAGCTCCCCACATCGATGTCAGGACGATACATCCTATCGAGCGGCATCCCCGGATTTTTGGCACGCTCAGCGCACTGACCCCCGGCGACGCCATGCTGATCACCAGCGATCATGAGCCCCGGCCCCTGCATTACCAGCTTGAAACCGCATTTCCGGGAAAATTCCTCTGGGAATATCTGGAACAGGGACCCGACGTCTGGCGCGTGCAGATCACCCGCCAGGATTCCGGTTGCGACTGCTGCTGCGGCAGCCACTGAGTTCGGGGCAGCGCGATGATGCCGGTGGGAGCAACACTGTCGCGTTGGACGATGTCATATTTCGGCGCGGCGCTCTTCTTCCTGCTTCTGGCCGAAGGCCTGCTTTCGGCCGGAGCCTGGGCGCCGTCGGCGAGTGTCGCCGAACCTCACGCGCTGATTATCGTCCATTGCATTACGATCGGTTGGCTCGGCCTCCTCATGATCGGGGCGCTTCTGCAGTTTACCCCGGTTATGACGGGTCTCGGCCTGCCGACCGGGCGGCTCGACCTGCCCTGCCTTGCGGGTTCCGTCGCCGGGCTCGGACTTCTCCTCTTCGGCTTCCATCTGATCGATACCGGGTCCGGGGCGGCAGGCCCGGTCATGGTCGCAGCATCATCGGTGCTGCCGGCATCGCTGTTGTCGATCGGATTCGTGCTGCTTTCCGGTCTGTGGCGCAGCAGGGCGGCTCACGCCGCCTCGCCGCTCGTCATGATCGGCATGGCATGCCTTGTTGTGACCTTGGCGTTGGGAGCACTGTTCGCCGTCACGGTTTCCGGGCTGACGGAGGCCACGGGCATCATCGCCTTCGTCGCGAATGCCGTGCCGTTCCATGCGAGTTTCGGCCTCGCCGGCTGGATGAGCTTCGCCGCGATCGGCGTCAGCTATAAGCTGCTGCCGATGTTCTTGCTTTCCGACGATATGAAGAGGGCGCCGTTCATTCGGGCCACGGGATTGCTTGCGGCGGGCACCCTTGCCGCGGCGACGGCCTCGACGATCTTTGCACCCGTCCTGGGCCAGTGCCTCTTCCTGTTCGGATCGCTGCTCTTCCAGCTGCCGGTTGCGGCCTACCTCGCCGACCTGTTTTCGACCTACCGCGCGCGGCGCCGGAAGAGCCTCGAGCTCAACATGGCCGGATCCTTGCCGGCATTCGTTCTGCTGGGGCTTTCGGTGCCGATGTTGGCCATCGCCCTGGCATCGGATGCCGCGCCAGAGGTCTTCACCGCCATAGGCTACCTGTTCGTCTTCGGCTGGCTGACCGGGTTCGGCCTGTCGCAGCTCCTGAAGATCGTTCCTTTCCTCACCTGGATCGAAGCCTTCGGCCCACTGCTCGGACGCCGGCCGACACCGCGCCTGGCCGAGCTGATAAACGGACGCCGGGCGACGGCCTGGCTCTGCATCTTTTACCTCGCCGTCATTGCGGCGGCGGCCGCGATCGCGCTCGGATCGGATGCGGCTTTTCATCTTGCCGCGATAGCCCAGACTTTTTCCACAGCGGCTCTTACGATCGAGCTCGCGCTTGCCCGCACTCTGGCGAATGTCGATCCCGCCGCCAAGAGCGCACCCTTTCAACCGCCGGCGCTTTTTAGCGCCGCAAACCACAGAGGTAACGCCCATGGTTCAGCTTCGTGAACTCGACGTCAGACAGATCCTGCGCGACGGCGGGATGCCGTTCCAGCTCATTATGGATACTTTCGCAAAGCTCGGCCCCGACGAGGGCGTGCGGCTTCATGCCATATTCGAACCCATCCCCCTGATCCGCCAGCTGGAGCGGCGCGGCTATTCGCATCTCACCAAACGCCTGGCCGACGACGACTGGGAGATCGATTTCGTTCCCCAGGGGAAGCCGGACAGCGATCCCGCGCCGGCAGCCGCAACAGCGGAGGCGATCTGGCCGGAACCGACCTGGAACCTCGATCTGACCGATCTCGCCCCGCCCGAACCGATGGAGCGCATTCTTTCTCGCCTGGAATCGATGGAGAGCGGCGAGGTGTTGTTCGCGCTCCTGAACCGCGAGCCCGTCTTCCTGTTCAATGAGCTCAAGGCGCGAGGCCATGAGTGGATCGGAGATTTCGATGCCAGCGGCAAGATCTACAGGATCATGATCAGGGCAACGCCGGCGAACGTTTCCGATGCCCGCGCATAAGATTTCCAAACCAACGATCCTGGCGGCATTGCGCGGGATAGAAGACCCGGAACTCGGGACGGATATCGTGGCCCTCGGGCTGATATACGGCATCGAGGTTTCGGATGATGGCGCCGTCAGAATAGAAATGACGACGACGACCCGCTTCTGTCCGGCCTCCGCCTTCATCGCCGAAGCGGTGAAGGCCCGGGCGGAAGAGATCGAAGGCGTTTCGGCTGCCGTCGTCGACATGGTCTACGAGCCGGCCTGGTCGCCGGAAATGATGGGACGATTGCCGAACGTGTGAATAGGAGCGCCGCCACCCGTAAACGGGGCGGCGCTCTTCCTCATGGCTTGCGCGCGGCCAGAGGTTTGCGGTCCCGGCACAGGAACGGTGCATGTTCGAGCGCGAACAGCCCGAAGGCAACCGTCCAGCCGAGAGCGGACACCATCAGTATCTGGGTCGTGAAGGCAGGCATCAGCTCTGCCATGGGCCGAAGCAGGGCAACGGCGGCAAGCACGATATAGGATGCGTTCGTCACCCGGCTCGACTTCAATTTCCGTCCGGTATGACCTCGGCTTGCCCGCGTCATGACCGCCAGCATCATCATGGACATTGCGCCGATCGCAAAGAGATGAAGAACGGCGACCTGGGGCAGCCCCATCGGCCCGAGGGCGACGGCGGCAAATCCCATCGGTACGAAACCATAAGCAATGTGAAGCACGAAGAGGATGGGCTCCGGCCATGTCGTCCATCCCCGCCAGCGGAAAAGCCGTATTCCGTTCATGATCGCCGCAACGGCGGCAGAGAAACCGGTCACGACGGATTCGGGCGCAATCGCCCAGGCAGCGAGAGAAACGGCGCCGGCAACGATCGTCGCCGCATCGAAGCGATTGTAGGCGACTGGAAAATCCGTGCGGCCGCGCTGATTGATCCAGTTCCTGGTAAAGCTCGGCAGAATGCGTCCTCCGACGATCGTAACGAGCAGGACATAGGCGCCAAGGCCGAGACGAATGGCAAGCGCCGGATTGCCGTCTCCGATCACCTCGATATGAAAGAAGACATTGGCCGCCGACAGGACCGCCAGCCCGGCGATGACCTTCAGGTCTTTCCATTTCCTTCCCGCAATCACCTCTCGCGCCGATAAGGCCAGCATGAGCGGGAGAAAGAGGCTGTCGATCGCGACGGCGGCCGTCAAACCGATACTGCCGCTGAACAACATAGTGATCCGGCCGGTGCACCACACCGCAAAGAGCGCTGCCAGCGGGCGCCCCGAGATGGGAAGGCGGCCGGTCCAGTTCGGGATTGCGGTCAGCAGGAAGCCTGCCAGGACAGCCGGCGCGAAGCCGAAGAGCATCTCGTGAGCGTGCCAGTAAAGCGTGCCGTAATCGCTCGCCACGGCGACGCCGTCGTTGAGGAACGCCGTCCAGAGGCCGATGCTGACGATCGCCCATAATGCCGCGGCCATAAAGAAAGGCCGAAAGCCGTAGGAGAACAGGACCATTCCGGAACGGCTCATTCCCCGCGGCGCCTTGGTCTCCACGTCCTTTATAGTCTGCATGATCAAGATCTCCATTTTGATCATGCAGAAATGCCCGGATGGAAGACGGCGGTCGTTGAGATTACGCAAAGAAGATCTTTTGAACTTTGCGCCGGCACAAACAGCCAGTTTGCGCCACGTCAAAGATTTCCGTCGGCTTTGTTCTACTCTCCCCTTCGACAGGGCGGCGTCCGCCCGTCTTCGACTACAGGAGATTAGCAATGACGAATACTCTACAAATGACCCGGCGTACGATGCTGACGGGTGCTGCTGTTGCCGGAGCGCTGACGCCAATCATCGTATCCAACACAGTGGCCCACGCCAATGAAGAGGCCGCCGCGGCGGAAGCGCTGAAGACCGCCAAGCCGGCCAAGGTCGACATATCGAAGCTTCCCCGCGAGAAGGTCGAGCTCGTCAAGCCGCCCTTCGCTCATGCTCACGAGCAGAAGACCGCGGACGGGCCGAAGATCAAGGAATTCACGCTCACTATCCAGGAAAAGAAGATGATCCTGGACAAGGAGGGCACCGAGATCAACGCCATGACCTTCGACGGATCGGTTCCCGGCCCCTTGATGGTGGTTCATCAGGACGACTATGTCGAGCTCACGCTGATCAATCCCGACACCAACGCGATGCAGCACAACATCGACTTCCATGCCGCCACTGGCGGGCTGGGCGGCGGGGCGCTGACGGTCGTCAATCCGGGCGAGAGCACCGTTCTTCGCTTCAAGGCGACCAAGGCCGGCGTCTTCGTCTATCACTGCGCCCCTCCCGGCATGGTTCCGTGGCACGTCACATCGGGCATGAACGGCGCCATCATGGTGCTGCCGCGCGAAGGCCTCAAGGACGGCAACGGCAAGCCGCTGGTCTACGACAAGGTCTACTATATCGGCGAACAGGACTTTTACGTGCCGCGTGACGAAACCGGCAAGTTCAAGACGTACGACAGCCCCGGAGAGGCCTATGAAGATACGGTGGCCGCGATGAAAACGCTGACGCCCACCCACATCGTCTTCAACGGTGCGGTCGGAGCCCTGACCGGCGACAATGCGATGACGGCCAAGGTCGGAGAAACCGTCCTGATCGTTCATTCGCAGGCCAACCGGGACACCCGGCCGCATCTGATCGGCGGACATGGCGAATATGTCTGGGCAACCGGCAAATTCCTCAACCCGCCCGACACGGACCAGGAAACCTGGTTCATTCCCGGCGGCACGGCAGGGGCCGCCCTCTACACCTTCGCTCAGCCAGGCATCTATGCCTACGTGAACCATAACCTTATCGAGGCCTTCGAGCTGGGGGCAGCGGCCCACTTTAAGGTGACCGGCGAATGGGACAACGATCTCATGACCTCGGTCAGGGCACCGTCGGCAAGCTGACCTGGCGGAGGGGGCGGTGCGCGGGCCAGGGGTGGCCCGCGCACCAATCTCATTTTTGGGGGCGCTATCTGCGAAAAACCATGGCCCGCATTGCAGCCATCGAACCAGTTTCAGGCATATCGATCGCAATTCCTCTTGCGCTGCTCGCCGCACTTTCGGTCGCTGTCGCAGTGCAATCGGGATTGCTCGTGACGGCCGGCCCCGACGGGGCCGTCGCCGCCCCGCAGACCGTCGTCATCGCGCCGCATGGCTTCGCTTATCGCGACGCCACCGAATATTTCCGCAACGGCCTGGCTGTCGATGCGCCCAAGCTGGATAGGGAAGTGACCACGGCGCTCGAAATCATGAAGTATCAGACCACGCTTGGCGATTATAATCGCTGCGTGGCCGATGCCCGTTGTGAGCCGGCCGAACAGCGATACGATACGCCGTCGCAGGGGGAAATCCCCGCGACCGGCGTGAGCTACGACGATGCGGTCCGGTACGCGGCCTGGCTGTCGGAGCGCACCGGCGCCGAATGGCGGCTGCCGACCGATTTCGAGCTGGCCTATGCCGCGGCCGATCGTTTTCCCGACGATGCTCTCGGAATCGACCCCAACGACAAGAACCCGGCAAACCGCTGGCTTGCGGATTACGAGCGCGAAGCCCGCCGGGCGGCGGCGATCGACCCGCGACCGCAGCCGCAGGGCTCGTTCGGAATCAGTCAAACCGGACTGGTCGATTTCGCCGGCAACGTCTGGGAGTGGACCTCGACCTGCAACAAACGGGTCGATCTCGATCGAAACGATCCTGCGGCGGAGCCGGACCCCAGGAATTGCGGTATTCTGATAGCCGCAGGCAAACACCGCGCCCCGATGAGCAGTTTCGTGCGAAATCCCAAGGGCGGCGGATGCTCGGTCGGCAGCCCGCCCGACAATCTCGGCTTCCGCCTCATTCGCAGGCCAGGTTTTCTGGAAAGCGTGAAAGACTTTGCGCAAAGAGCAATGGCGGAAATGTTCGGACCGGCGACGAATGCCCAGGGCAGAGCAGGATGACGATGAAAATTGACCGGACGATTTTGAAATCATTGCCGCTCTTCGAGCGAATGACCGATGCGGATCTCGATTCGATGCTGCAGCACGCGTCGCCGCGGCGCATCGCTCCGGGAGACGCGGTTTTCGAGCAAGGCGCGCGGGCAAAGTCGTTCTTCCTGCTTCTGCACGGCCGTCTCAAGGTCACGCAAGTGACCCAGGACGGACAGCAGATCATCGTCCGGATGGTTCATCCGGGCGACCTGTTCGGCTTTGCAATGGCGCTCCGCCGGGAAGATTACCCGGGAACGGCCGTCGCGGCGGCCGAAAGCCTCGTCATCGCCTGGCCGACCGACATGTGGCCGCGGTTCGTCGAACAGAACCCGCGCCTTGCCGTGACCGCGATGCAGACGATCGGCCAAAGATTGGAGGAAGCGCACACGCGCATCCGGGAAATGTCGACGGAGGAAGTGGAAAAGCGGGTGGCCCACGCCGTCCTCAGGCTTTCCAAACAGGCTGGCCGGCCGGTTGCAACGGGCATCCGCATCGATTTCCCGATATCGCGCCAGGACATCGCCGAAATGACCGGAACGACGCTGCACACCGTCTCGAGAATTCTCAGTGCATGGGAAGCGAAGGGAATGGTGGAGGGTGGCCGCCAGAAGCTGACGGTGACCGATCCCCAAAAGCTCCTCAATCTCGCCGACGGCATACGGGATTGATGCCGATCGGGAATTGCCTGCAGAACCAGGAGAATGCGCTTGACCGAATTCCTTGCCGCCTTCGCGCTTTTCGTAGCACTTCACTCCATCCCGGCCGTACCGGCCATTCGCTCCGGAATCATTCACCGCGTCGGCCGGCCGATCTATTTCGCCGGCTATTCCACAGTTTCCATTCTGGCGCTGATCTGGGTTTTCGCCTCGGCGCTCGCAATGGATTACATGCCCTTGTGGGAGTTGCGGCCATGGCATGCTGCGGTCACGTTCGTACTCGCACCCCTGGGCATCTTCCTCGTCATCGCGGGACTTTTGAGCGCCAATCCTCTTTCTATCACGCTGAGCCCGTCGCTCGCACTCGGCTCCGTCACCAAAATTACCAGACATCCCGTCCTTTGGGGATTTGCCGCCTGGGCGAGCGGCCATATCGCGGCAAACGGCGATCTGCGCTCCCTGCTGTTGTTCGGAGGATTTGCCGGATTCGCATTGGCGGCAATTCCGATGATCGAAAAAAGAGCGAAGCGGCGCCTTGGCAGCGCTTGGACCGATCTGGCGGCACATACTTCGATCTGGCCGCTCGCCGCCTATTCCAAAGGAGAGCAGCCGATGATCGACATGCCGATGCTGCTCGCGGTCCTCATGACTGCGGCCATGACCGCGTGGCTCCTGCTCGCGGGAGGTCACGGCGCGATGTTCGGTGCCGATCCCGTCGCCATCTTTGCCTGACCGGCACGCGCCGCCGTGGCCACGCAGAGATACCGGCATCGCATTGATCGAGGTCAAAGTGTCTTTGGGCTTAGGTCGTAACGTTGGAGAAAATCTGGAAGCAACCGCGACCAGCCTATGAGCGGAGCAATGGAATGCCGTATGATGTCATGACAGCAAGCTTGAATGCGAGGGACAAGTCCGGACGCATCGAGGTGCGTTTCGGCGCCGACAAAAAGACCGTCGTCGTCTCGCGACGCGCATTGCTGTCGATAGCCTCGCCGCCTCGCGCCACCGAAGTGCGCCTTCTTCAGCACATCGACACGTTCTGCGAAATTGCGGCAAGCCGCTTCGAATCGGAGGAGATGGACGGGGATACGGTTCTGATCACCGCAAACGACGTCCGCAGGTGGCGCCATGCCTGGGAAACATCCGCCTTGGCCGCCGAAGCGCCGGCGGCACCCCGCCTTCTGCTGGTTTCAGACAGGGCTCTGAATCCTAATCTCAATCAAAGCAGTAGGGCATGAAAAGCCGCTCGCCTTTTCACATCTTTTTCTCCCGCTCCTGATGAGGACAACCGACCGGCTGCTGGTGACACCGGGACGGCGAGCGTGTTAAAGACGATGCCATTGGACACGATCTGTAACGAGCAACGGCTTGACGGATGGATGATGGCAACAGCCCAGTATGACGCGCATCTTCTCGTCGTCGACGACGATCCGCGCATTCGCCAGATGTTGACACGTTATTTCGAGGGCGAGGGTTACGCGGTCTCTTCCGCGTCCGACGGAACCGAAATGCGGGTACGCCTGCGCCAGCAGAATTTTGATGCCATCCTGCTCGATCTCGTCCTTCCCGGCGGCACGGACGGTCTCGATCTTGCCCGCGAAATCCGCGCCAATTCGGATGTCCCGATCATGATGCTGACGGGGCGCGACGATGTCGTCGACCGGATCGTCGGCCTGGAGGTCGGCGCCGATGACTATATCGCCAAGCCTTTCCATCTCCGGGAAGTCCATGCCCGCCTGAAGTCGATCCTGCGCCGCCGGCAATCTTCGCCGCGCAATGCAGACGCCGCGAGCGAGGAGATCGTCGGCTTCGAGGATTGGAAACTCAATCTCAGCCGCCGCCAGCTTCTCGATCCCGATGGTGCGGAGATCGAACTGACGACCGGCGAATTCGATATGCTGGCGACCTTCGTGCGCCATGCCGGCCGCGTTCTCACCCGCGACGTCTTGATGGATCTGACTCGGGGACGAAACCTCGAAGCCTTCGACAGGACGATCGACGCCCAGATCGTCCGGCTGCGCCGCAAGATCGAGACCGATCCGAAGAAGCCGCAATTCATCAAGGCCGTGCGCGGCGTCGGCTACGTCTTCACCGCCAGGCTCGACTGAGGGTTGGGATCGGTACTGGGCAGATCGTCAATGCGACAACAGGACCGGCAGGGTAATGCTGGTCAGCACCGCCTGGGTGGCGCCGCCGAGCACGAATTCGCGCAGGCGGGAATGACCGAAGCCGCCCATGACGAGAAGATCCGCCCGCGCTTCGAAGGCTTTGCTTTGCAGCACCTCCCCGACCAGCTCACCGCGGGCCTGCACCTGAACCGCCTCCGCCATGACGCCGCTCTTCATAAGATTCTCGATCAGGTATTCCCCGGTCTCGTATTTGATCGGCTTCTCATCGATGACGGAAATCAGGCAAACCCTTGAGGCACGCTCCAGGAATGCTGCGGCATCATGAGCCGCCCGCGCCGCCGCGCGGCTGCCGTCCCAGGCGATGGCGACGTGGTCCATGCGGCCGCCGAAAGGTGCCGGGGGAAAAAGCATGAGCGGTCTCCCGGAGCCGAACAGCACCGCCTCGACGACCGGGCGTGACAGGCCGGCCGATTCCAGAACCACGAGATCGTAAGCGCGGGATGCTTCCGCGAGCGCTTCGACGACGAAGGGCTCTTCGACCCTGATCTCGCGCGTGCGGACATCGACCAAAGCCCCTTTTGCCTGATCGACCGCCCGCTGGGTCAGGACCGAGGCGCGCTTGCGACTCAGCGCTTCGGCGTCGCGCGCCATCTTCCCTGTATCGATGATCAGCGACGACAGTGCATTGGAGACGTCGGGAATGGTAATCTCCACCGCACAGACTGTCAGTGTCGCCTGCATGTGGTGCGCAAGCGCAACGGCATTGGCGATCATGGTTTCCGACGTCGCATCCGGATAGGTGAGGAGCGGAAGAAAGATATGCCGTTTCATGGTTCACTCCGAATGAGGAGGGTCGAGACCTGATACCGTCATTTTGACGTCTGCCGGGAATTGCGCATTGACTTGCCTCAAAAGGAGCTCTGTTCTCTCGAACGATGAGAGAGGGGCGGCCATTGGCTCTCCGCCGGCAAGGTAAGCGCAACGGTTATGAGTTCAGCGCGTTGTTGAGATCGCGCAAGCCGACTATCAGCATCATGGGGTCGGATGGGGAAGGCAGGAAGCCGACCGCCTCATAAAAGGCGCGTGCGTCATCCTTCTCCTCATGTTTGTCGCCTTGAAGGGATCTGAACCTATGGCCCATTCCGAGACAGACGCTTCGCATCAAGGTTCCTGGCCATGCTGAACGGCAGCACGTTATCCGTTTCAAGCCGAGCCGCCGGCGCGGGCCGTCCGATGTAATATCCCTGGATCTGGTTGATTCCGTACTGCTGCATCAGCAGTTGATGTTCGATCGTCTCGACGCCTTCAACGAGGATCTTCACGCCGCGATTGCGCAGCAGGCTGATGATGTCGAGCAGCATCCTCTTGCCTCTCTCCGTGTTGCTGTCATGGAGGAAGGACCGATCGATCTTGACGGTGTCGAAGTCTATCAGGCGAAGCCACGAGAGCCCGGCAAAGCCTGTGCCGAAGTCGTCGAGCCAGACTTGAGCGCCGAGCGCCCTCAGGTCACTAATGCAGCGGACCAGTTCCTGGTCGATTTCCAGTTCCACGCCTTCGGTAATTTCGAAAGCAAGCCTGGCGCCCGCCACGTCGAATTCCGCCAGTGTTGCCGCGACATAGCTGGCGAAACCCGGCGTCTTCAGTTCAATCGGCGAAACGTTGACGCTGGCAACCTGCACCAGATCGGCTGCCAACAGGTCCCGGCAAACAGTGCGAATGGCCCACCGGCCGAGTTTAACGATCGAACCTGTCCTTTCCGCAACCGGGATAAATCTATCCGGCGGTACGGCGGTTCCGTCCAGCATCCTCAAACGCATCAGAGCTTCTACACCGTCCGTATTGCCGGTCTGGACGTTGCGGATCGGCTGATAGACGAGGGAGACGAGGCCGTGTTCAAGCGCGATCTTCAGGGTCGCGGCGATATCCTCGCTGTCATCGCTGCTCTGCGGGTCGTCGGGATCGAAGACCACGACGGTGTTGCGACCCGTTGCCTTGGCGGCATAAAGCGCGCGATCGGCTTCATGAATGACCTTGTCGACCTGCTTGGTCTGGTCCCGCGTGTAGGATACGCCGACGCTCACGGTGATGACGGCGGTCCCGTCCCGCCGGTGCTCGTGCGGCCAGGCCAGCGCGCGGACGGTAGCACACATTGCTTCTGCGAGTGCGGACGCTCTTTCCGAATTTTGCATGGGTGTGATGACGATGAATTCCTCGCCGCCGTATCGCCCGATGATCGAGCCGTAGGACGAGGCCACGCTCTGGAGAAGCTCGGATACAGCCACAAGGCAACGGTCACCTTCCTGGTGGCCATAGCAGTCATTATAGTGCTTGAAGTAATCGACATCGATCAGCAGCACGGCAAAGGGCGCTCGTTGGTCCTGCCAGCGTTGCCAATGATCACGCAGGCGTTGATCGATTGCCCGGCGATTTTCAAGGCCCGTCAACGAGTCCGTGTTCGAGAGGTGCAAAAGCGCCCTGCCCCTTTCTTCGGCGGCCGCTTGCTGCAAACTCGCTTCAAGAGCATTCAGGAAGACTTTATAGCGCTCCCTGTTGAGCTGAAGGTTCACGTAAGACGTGAAAATAAAGCAGGAAATACAGAAGGCACCGAGGATCAGCTTGTGGACAAGCAACATAGGCGCGAACAGACAGAGGGCGCCAATGAAGATGAGCATGTTCGTGACGGAGGCCGCCAGGGCAAGCGGAAACCGGAAACTGAAGAACAGGTTGACGCTCATCATGAAGATCGCGCCAAAAACCATATAGTATGAGAACGCTTCCCTGACCGTGGTCATCTGGGCAGTGAGAAGCCAGGCGAGATAAGCTGCGAGCACAGACGCCGCCGCGGCCATGTCGACCGTATCGGCTTTTGCCTTACGGTAGAGCAAGAGTTCCAGCATGCATAAAGCAGCGGCGCTCACGGCCACCCGGCCAGCGACCGTGTAGCGAACGACATCGCCAATAAAAAGATAGTCCGTGAAAGCGTAGGCGAGGTAAGCAGCCACCGCGATCCAGAGGCCGCTGCGCGTCGCGCACTTTCGGCCGCTCTCGCTCCTATGCTTATAAAGACGACGCAACCGTTCTGGCGACAGCGTCGGCCGCATGGTGGCGACTGCGGTCTCGGCTAACACGTGCATCATGCCCCTGCCACCCAACATCTTGCAGCAGTTGCCCTACGCAGACCGCCAGCTGAATTGGATAGCCCTACGCAGATCCCGCATCAACCGATAACACTCGAACAGCGCCGAAGCTGGCACTGTATCTCTCGGCTTCACTAATATTTTCTAAAATTAGGTGGTGCAGTGGCGACCACTGCCGCGGACCTTGACTTGACGTTAAGAGAATGCTGAGGATTTTATCCTATCTCTTAAGTTGTTATTTACCAGTGAGGTTCCGTGGCACAGCCGCTCTTTTCTCTCGATGGCCAAAGCCTGATTACACCGCAGTCCGTCAGCAATAACTTCCCCTCACCTCACCAGGATCATGAAACGGATCTCCTGCGGACCGCGGAGGCTGAGTTTGCGATCGTCATCAACATCGCGATGCAGCGGTTCTCCGCCGGCAAAGACCTGCCTGGCGCAGTCAGGTGGCTGATTGGTCAGCTTCATGACATCCGCCAGAAATTCGGCGCTGTGTGGCAGAAGCTCATCCCGTTTATTCAGGCCCATTCCTCGGCAGAGATTCTGCAGCAGTGCCCGTTCACGCGTTGGTCCTTTGAAAAACCTCGCGGCTATTCCGGGGATGCCGGTCTCATAGACTTTATTTATGGGCATCCGGCGGTGGCCGAAGAAGTGGCCAGATCCACCCCTCTCGGTCTGGATATCTTCGAATACACGATCAACGCGCCCGGCCCGGTCGCCGTGAGAGAGCGTCGCGACATCCTGACCCGCTACGTTGACGACACCGCTGCGCGAACGGGTTCGGATACCGAAGTCCTGGCCATCGCCGCCGGACACCTTCGCGAAGCGGAGGCGTCGACGGCGCTCGCGGAAGGGCGTCTCAAACGCTGGGTTGCCCTTGATCAGGATCCCCAAAGTATCGGCTCGATCTCGAGCCAGTTCCACGGGACTTCCGTCGAGCCGATCGATGGATCTGTGCGCGGCCTGCTCGCGCGAAAGCATCAGATTGGCACATTCGATCTGATCTACGCCGCAGGACTGTACGATTACCTCACCGACAAAGTGGCCATCCGGCTCACGCAGATTTGCATGGACATGCTGAAACCGGGCGGCGTCTTTCTATTTGCCAACTTCTCCGACGAGATGGCCGATGACGGATACATGGAATCCTATATGAACTGGGAGCTCCTCCAGCGTTCCGAGGCCGACATGTGGCGCATTGCCAATGCTAGCGCGGCGGAAGACACGGTTGATAAGACAGTCTGGTTCGGCGCCAACCGCAACATCATTTACAGCACCATCAAAAAGCGGTCGTAAGCTTCGAGGGGCTGGGCGCTCACCAAATCCGATGCGCCTAGCCTCTATTTGACGTCGGATTTCACGAACTGCCGCAGTTCCGGCGTCTGCGGGTCGGCGAAGAGCTTTGCAGACGGTCCCTGCTCCCAGATTTTGCCCTTGTGCATGAAGATCGTCTGCGTAGCGACGCGCCGGGCAAAAGCCATTTCATGCGTCACGAGGATCATGGTCATGCCGTCGCGGGCGAGCTGTTCCATCACCATAAGCACTTCTTCGGTGAGCTCTGGATCGAGGGCCGATGTGACCTCGTCGAAGAGCATGACCTTCGGCCGCATCGCGAGCGACCGGGCGATGGCGACGCGCTGCTGCTGGCCACCGGAAAGCTGGTCCGGGTAGGAGTCGAACTTTTCCGCCAGGCCGACGAGTTTCAGTACCTCGCCGGCGACCTCACGGGCCTTCGCCTTCGCAACGTTCTTGACGATCCGCGGCGCCAGCATGATGTTCTCGCCCACAGTGAGGTGCGGAAAGAGATTGTAGCTCTGGAAGACGATGCCGACGTCGGTGCGGAGCTTGCGAAGCGCCTTTGCGTCTTGACCGAGTGTATGGCCGGCAATTTCGATGCGGCCGGAATTGATCTTTTCCAGGCCGTTCATGCAGCGCAGCAGCGTGCTTTTGCCCGAGCCCGATCGACCGATCAGCGCAAAGACGTCCCCGCGGCCGACGGTCAGAGATACTCCTTTGAGGACTTCGAGAGCACCGAAGCTCTTGTGGACGTTTTCAACGACTACTTCCGGCATGAAGCCTCCTTTCCAGCAAGCGTGAAAGCTGGGACAATGGGTAACAGACGACGAAATAAAGCGCGGCGACCACGAGGAAGACGCGGAATGGCTGGAACGTCGCGTTGTTAATGAGCTGCCCTGCCCGGGCAAGCTCGACGAAGCCGATGATCGAGGCGATCGAAGTGTTCTTCACCACCTGGACGCCAAAACCGACGGTCGGCGGCAAGGAGATGCGCATGGCCTGCGGCAGGATCACAAAGCGGTATTGCTGCAACCTGCTCATGGCGAGGGATTCCGAGGCCTCCCATTGCTGCTTCGGCACTGCCTGGATGCAGCCCCGCCAGATTTCCGCAAGATAGCCGGAGGCATAGATCGTCATGGACGCTCCTGCCGCGAAGAGGGGCGGCAGTTCCAAGCCGGCGAGGCTGAGGCCATAATAGGAGAGAAACAGGATCATCAGCACCGGAATGCCCTGGATGATCTGGATATAGGTGGCGGCGGCAATTCGCACAGGCTTCAACTGCGCCGTGCGGGCGAGCGCAACGGCAAAGCCCAGCAAACCGCCGCCGATCAGCGCG
The DNA here is from genome assembly GCF_047445895.1 of Rhizobium sp. BR 249. Taxonomy (NCBI): domain Bacteria; kingdom Pseudomonadati; phylum Pseudomonadota; class Alphaproteobacteria; order Hyphomicrobiales; family Rhizobiaceae; genus Rhizobium; species Rhizobium sp. BR 249. The sequence goes on from NZ_JARWKX010000033.1 coordinate 39,492, forward strand.
ATAACCGTCAGCAGGAGCGTCCATTGCAGCGATAGAAGAAGAAAGCCGAACTGATCGGCGCCAAAGGTCGTGAAGGTCATGCCTGCACCTCCGGGAGCACGGTCATCGCGCGCCGGGCGACGCGGCGGCCGAAAAGCCGCATGCCGATCAGGGCGAGCGCAGCGCGCAGCGCCAGCGCCAGGGCGAGGTAGATCACCGTGACGGCGATATAGATTTCGAAGGATCGGTAGGTCTGCGATTCGATAAAGGCAGCCGAGGCGGCGAGCTCTTGGGTCGAGATGGCTGAGCAGATGCTGGAGGCCAGCATCATCAGCACGAATTGGCTGCACAGCGCCGGATAGACCTTTGCGATCGCCGGCACGATGATGACGTGACGATAGATCTGAAAACGCGTGAGCCCCAAGGCTTCGCCAGCCTCGATCTGCGACCTGTGGATTGCCTCGATGCCGGCCCGAATGATCTCCGTCGAATAAGCGGCAAGGTTGATTGTCATGCCGATCAGCGCAGCCGTATCGGCACCGACGCGCAGGCCGAGGCCCGGCAGGCCGAAATAGACGATGAACAGCTGGACCAGGAAGGGCGTATTGCGAATGATCTCGACATAGGCATCGACGAGAAGGCGGACCACACCGCCCCAGACGGAGCGTACCGAGGCAAGCATTATGCCGGCAGTGCAGCCGAGAATGATCGACAACACCGACAGCTTGATCGTCAGCCAGATGCCGCTGAAGATCTGCTCCTGGTATTGGGCCAGCACGCCGAACTGAAATGTGTAGGACATGAGGACTCCGTGGCTAAGGGAGAATCCGCCGGCGCAATTGCCGGCGGGTCCGGGAAACGGCGATCAGAACGTCGGCAGTGTCGGCATCGGCCGGCCGGTCCATTTCGTCGCAATCTTGTCGAGATCGCCGGAGACCTTCATCAGGTAGATGGCGGTATTGAGCCATTGGCGCAGTTCGAAATCTTCAAGCTTGGTAGCCATCGAGTTTCCCTGCTGGAAGAAAGTGAAGCCGACCTGCAGGCCGGCATCCGGGCGCTGCTTGATGATCGCGTCGCCGACCGTCGAGGGCAGCGCTACCGCATCAACCTGGCCGGCGATCAGCGCCTGCGCGCTGGTGGAATCATCCTCGTAAACGACGATTTCCAGGCCTGGAATCGCAGCTTTGCGCAACGCTGTTTCCTGCGACGAACCACGATTGGCGGCCACGCGCTTGCCTTCGAGATCGGCAAGCTTGGCAAATTTCTGGTCAGGCCCGGAGATGATGTCCATATTGAAGGCGCTGTAGGGCTGGGTGAACATCACGGTCTTCGCACGCTCTCCGGTCGGCGCCAGCGTGGCGACGAGGAAATCGACCTTACCGGTCTGCAAAGCGGGAATTCGGGCCGGCGGCGTCAAAGGCACAAGCTCGACGGGCAGCGACAGATACCCCCCGATCAGGTTCGCGACATCGACATCGTAGCCGGTGGGATTGCCCTTTTCATCAACCATTCCCATGGGCGGCGCGCCGGTCAGGACGCCAATACGGACGGTGCCGCGCGAGATGATGTCGTTCAGCGTGACGGCATGCGCCTCGACCGCAGACGCCAAGCCGGCCGCGACGATCCCGATCGCAGCCAGTGCGGTTCGGATGCTATTCGAAAACTTCATTGACCTTCCTCCTCTGGATGATTTCAAACGGGCGCGTTTTCGCTCGCTTCTGCTTCGAAGCCTTGCGAACCGCGTGCCGGACCTCCCATCGCCGGCATGAGAGCCTTCCATTATGCCGACCGGACGACGTCCGAAGGGCTTGAGATTACAGGCTGCCAGCTTTAAGGTTATCGCTAACCTTGTGGCAAAGTTATCGATAACATTTTTCTGCGTCAAGCAAATTCATAAGCATCGGAGAACAGGAGAAAATGGTGGCCTCAGAGCGCTCGAAAACCGTCACCCTGGCTGAGGTGGCCGCCAAGGCGGGGGTGAGCAAAATGACCGTCTCCAAAGTGCTGCGGGAGGTCGGCAACATTTCGGAGGAAACGCGGCAGAGAGTGAGGCAGGCGGCGCACGAGCTTGGATACCTGCCCAACAGCCTCGCCGGTACATTGAGTTCGCGCAGAAGCCGGATCGTCGCGGTCATCATCCCGTCGATCAGTGACATCGTCTATTCGGAAGTCCTCAGCGGGGTTAATGCGATACTCAGGCCGCGGGGGTTCCAAACATTCATCGGTGAATCACAATTTGATCCGTCCATAGAGGCGGACTTGATCCGGGCCATGCTGTCCTTCCGGCCAGCCGGGCTCCTGCTGAACGGCGGCATGGCAAGAAGTGCCGATGCGGAAGCGCTTCTGGCTCGGCGAAATTGCCCGGCGATCCAGCTTTGGGATTGCGACAGGCACGCGTTGGATTTCAGCGCTGGTCCATCACACGAGGACGCGGGACGCCTGGTTGCAACCCATTTCCTTGATCGGGGCCTGAGGCGCATTGCCTATGTGGGCGCCGAACTCGACAAGGACCTCAACGCCCGCCGGCGTTATCTCGCGCTGAAATCGTCGCTTGCCGCGGCCCACATCGATCTCATCAATGTGATCTGCGAGGATAGGCCGCGGCAGGCTGTCACGGGACGTTTCCTGACGGAACAACTCATGCGGATGCACCCTGAAATCGACGGCATTCACTTCCTCAACGATACTATGGCGCTGGGCGGTCTCTCCTACTTGCACCAGGCCGGCATTCCGGTGCCTGAGCGGATTTCCGTAGCCGGCTTCAATGGCACATCGCTCGCCAATGCGGTCCGAACGCGGCTCACCACGATCGACGTGCCGCGCACGGAAATCGGAGAGAAGGCCGCACAGGCGCTGTTGCGGATGACCGAGGGAGAGCCTGTGCCGGATTTCTGGCAAGCCCGGATCGAGCTGGTACAAGGCAATACCACTCACCCCGCATAGGCCAATCGTCGCTTGGCAGTTGACCGTGACCGATGCGCAGCGCCCTAGGGTTCGCGGATCGCGTTGTCGAGGCCGCGCAGCAGCGGATACAGAAAATAGGAGATCACCGTGCGCTGGCCGACCTTGATTTCCGCCGACACCGTCATGCCGGGAAGCAGCCGCACCGGTATATCCGCGGCGTTCAGCCGGGTGTCGGCAAGCAGGACGCGGGCCTTGAAGAAGGGGGCGGCCGGCTGGCTCGGGGTGGCGGTCTGGTCCTGCTGGCCGGTCAGGAACGTGTCCTGGCTGATGGTGCGCACCTCGCCGGAGGCCGTGCCGTATTTCTGGAAGGGATAGGCGTCGAGCTTGATGCGGGCCTCCTTGCCCACGGCGATGCGGCCGATGTCGCGCGTGTTGATCGACACTTCGGCTTCGAGCGGCACGTTGATCGGCACCAGGGTGACGATCGGTTCGGCTTCGCGCACGACGGAGCCGATGGAGCGCTGGGCGAGATCCAGCACGACGGCGTCGGCGGGTGCGGTCAGCGACACCATGTTGCGGCGCAGCTCCATCTTCTTCAGCTCTTCATCCGCCATGTCGCGCTGGCCGCGCAGCTCCACCAGCTGCTCCATCGCGGCGCGGCGGAAATCCTCGATGAAGGCCTGGCGGTCGGCTTTCAGCTTGGCATAGGCATGCGCCGCCTCGTCGGCCCTGCCGCGGACGGCGGTCAGATCGGATTCGACGTCGAGGCGGGCGTCGCGCGAGCCCAGCATCGTGATCAGCGAGCCGCTCTGCTTGTTGAAGAGCCGCTCGCGTGCGCCTTCGATCTGCGAGAGCGTATCGCGCCGGTCGATGAGCACGGCCTCCTGGTTCTTGGCCGCGGCAAGTGCCGCCGACTGGCCGGCGATCTGCTGCTCGAAATTCTGCAGCTGCGCCGTGTAGAAGGCCCGCCGCTGGCCGAAGAGCTGCACCTGCAGCATCTCGTCGGGCGTGTTGCCGGCCATGACGGGGTAGTCGTCGCCGGCAAGCTCCGCTTCGATGCGCTTCACCTGGGCATCGAGCGCGCTGAATTTTGCATGCTGCTGGTCGACATCGGCCTGGCTGAAGGTGGCGTCGAGCGTCGCGAGCGTCTGGCCGGCATGCACCACCTCGCCGGCCTTCACGTCGATCGTGCGGATGATCGAGGTTTCCAGCGGCTGGACGACGATGGTCGGTTGCGTGGTGACGAGCTTGCCGGGCGCGATCACCACCTCGTCGATATCGGAGACGGAGGCCCAGATGATGGTCGCGGCAATCAGCGCCGTCACGCAATAGAGCGTCATGCGCGCGACGCGCGGCGGGGCGCGTTCTTCCAGCTCGACGGCGTCGGACTGGAATTCCGCTATCGCCGGCGGCAGCGGCGGGCGGGCGACGAGCGGCCCGCTCCTGCCTGGTGGTCCCTTGTCTGAACCATTGTCTGAGGCGACGGGCAGGTTCTCGCTGGATTTTCTGACGTGCGCGTTCATGCGACCTGCCTCATTTGCTGTGCCCACAGGTGGCGATAGGTCATGCAGCGCGACACCAACTGGTCGTGCCGGCCGATATCGGCGACCTTGCCCCGATCGATGACGAGAATGGCATCGGCATCGACAAGCGTCGAAAGCCGGTGCGAGACGATGATGACGGTGCGCCCGGCGGCGATGCGGCTCAGATTCTCGCGGATGATCGCCTCGCTGTCGGGGTCGAGCGCGCTCGTCGCCTCGTCGAAGATCAGAAGCTTCGGGTCGGTGATCAGCGCGCGCGCGATCGCCAGCCGCTGCTTCTGCCCGCCGGAAAGGTTGGCGGCGTTTTCTTCCAGCATCGTGTCGAAGCCGCGCGGCAGGCGCTCGATGAATTCCTCCGCACCGGCGACGCGGGCGACCTCCATGATCTCCTCGATGCTGGCATCGGGTTTGGCGGCGGCGATATTGTCGCGCACCGAGCCGCGGAACAGGAAATTATCCTGCAGCACGACGCCGATGCTGGTTCTCAAATGCACGAGGTCGATCTCGCGGCTGTCGTAACCATCCATGCGCACCAGCCCCTCCTGGCTCTGGTAGAGCCCCTGGATGAGCCGGGTGATCGTCGTCTTGCCGGAGCCGCTCTTGCCGACCACGCCGAAGACCGAGCCCGCCGGAATGGCGAAGGAGACATTGTCGAGCGCAGGCGCCGTATCGGGAGAATAGCGGAAGGTGACCTTGTCGAACTCGATGCGGCCATGCAGATGCGGCCGTACACCACGGCCGCGGCCCGCCTGCTCCGGCCGCTGGTTCATGATCTCGCCGAGCATGCGCACGGAAAGCGCCACTTCCTGATATTCGTGCACCATGGTGACGATCTGCACGAGCGGCCCTGAAACGCGGCCGGCGAGCATGTTGAAGGCAACAAGCGCGCCGATCGTCATCGCACCGCTGAATACGTCGAGCGCGCCGAGCCCGATGATCGCGACACTCATCAGCTTTTCCAGAAGCCCGGTCAGCGACTGGGCGATGGTCGAGATCTTCTCGACCCGGAACCGCACGGAGATCGACTGCGCCGAATAATCGTCCCACACCTTGCGCTGGCGCGGCTCCAGCGCCAGTGACTTGACGGTGCGCATGCCGTGCACGGTTTCGACAAGCAGGGCCTGCCGGTCGCCTTCGGCCTGGTAGAGCGCCTGCAGGCGGCGCTGGAACGGCCCGACGAGCATCATCACGACAAGCCCGACGAGCGCTGCGAAGCCGAGCACCACGAGCGTCAGCTTGACGCTGTAGAGAAGCAGGATCGGCACGAAGACGAAGAGCGATACGCCGTCGAGCAGCGTCAGAAACAGCCGGCCGGTCAGGAATTCGCGGATGCGTCCCGTCTGCTGCATATGCTTGACGAGAACGCCGGCCGAGGCCTGCTCGAAGAGCGCGATCGGCAGGTTGAGCAGATGGCCGAAAGTGCGCGTCGCCACCCGGATGTCGATCCTGTTGGTGGCGTAGAGCAGCAGATATCGGCGCAGGAAGCTGAAGGTCGCGTCGAAAACGAGGGCTACCGCGATACCGATCGTCAGAACGGTCAGCGTTGCATAGCTCTGGTGGACCAGCACCTTGTCGATGACGAGCTGGAAGAACATCGGCGTCGTCAGCCCGAGGCCGTAGAGCACGAAGGCTGCGAGCGCCACGTCGCGGAAGAAGCTGCGCTGGCGGATGATTTCGGGAATGAACCAGCGGAAGCCGAAGGGCCGGTCCTCATCCGACATGCGATAGTTGCGCTTCAGCAGAACCACCGATCCGAGCCAGGCCTTGGCGAACTGCTCCTCGCTCAGCAGCATGACGTCGGGGCGCGTGGCAAGCGGGTCGAGAACACGGATTCTCTCATCTTCGCCCTCCCCGAGAGCCCCGGCGATGACCACCCAATTGCCGTTCGAAAGTTCGGCAAGGACCGGGAAGGCCTCGCCGAGCTGGAACAGGCTCCGCCAGTCGAGCGTCAGGTGCGTGGCCCTGAGGCCGGCATCCTTGGCCATCCGGAGCATCTGCCGCACGGCCACCGGATCGTTGCCGACGGCATAATCGTGCTGCAATCGCTCAGGGGAAAGATCGACCCCGTGATGACGCGCGACGAGCGCAAGACAGTGCAGATTGGTATGCAGAAAACCACTCATGGCCCACCCGAAACACTACGAGACCGAGACTTGGATTTAAAAGCCGGGGCGTCCGTTGCGCGTCCGGATGGACGCGCAGACTCCGCACCCCGTTTATCAGTTGAAGTTCGGCGAGGCGTTCGACGCGCCGCCCGGCGCCGATTGCATATCGCCAGCCGCCGACATGTCGCCGACGCGGCGAACCGCACCCGCCTCGACCAAGCCGCCGAGCGCCTTCTGCATGAGATCGACCGCATTGGCGAAGGCGTCGATCGGCATGATGATGCGCTGGCGGAAGACCGGCTTCGGATTGTTGTTGGCATCGCGGTCGGTGGCCGAAAGCGACATCAGGTCGATGCGCACGATCGTGCCCGTGACGGTGATTTCGCCGATGCCGTCTGCATAAAGTTCGCTGCTCATGGTTCTCTCCTCTGGTTGACTGGAAAAATACTTTCACCTGTGAGCGTCGTGCCGCCACGCCGGAAACGGATCGCGAAGGCCGACGGCGGTCTGCGGATCGAAGCCTGTTTCGTCCCCGGTCAGGCAATCGTCGAGCGCGGCCCGGATCGCCGCCTTGTCGAAGCCCGAACCGATGAAGACGAGTTCCTGGCGGCGGTCGCCCCAGACATCGTCCCAATGCCGGTCGATGAGCTCCCGGAATTGCGGAAAGCGCGGCCATTGCACCCGCGGCACGGAGGCCCACCAGTATCCCCTGGTTTCGATGCGGCATTGAGTGCCGGCGATCGATAGGAGGCCGATCTCATCCGGCCTCGTCGCCAGCCAGAAATGACCCTTTGCGCGGATGAGGCCCGCCCATTTCCTGTCGAGAAAATCCTTGAGCCTCAGCGGCTCGAAGGGCCGGCGGCTGCGATAGACGAAGCTTGAAATGCCGTATTCCTCGGTCTCCGGCACATGCTCGCCCCAGCCGAAGAGCTCCTTGTGCCAGAGCGGATGGCGGGCGGCCTTCGCCTCGCTGAAGAGGCCGGTATCCAGGATCGTGCCGAGCGGCACCTGGCCGAAGACCGCCTCGATGACCTGGGCATCCGGATTGAGTGCGGCGACGACCCGGCGAACCTCGGCAAGATCGGCGCAGGATACGTCGCCTGCCTTGTTGATGATGACGACATCGGAAAATTCGATCTGCTCGACGAGCAGTTCCACGAGCTTGCGCTCATCGTCCCCGTCACGCCTTTCGCCGCGATCGGCAAGGAACTCGGCGCTCCGGTAATCGGCAAGCAGATTGACCGCATCGACGACGCAGACCATCGTGTCGAGCCTTGCCACGTCGCAAAGGGCCGCCCCGCTTTCGTCGCGGAAGGAGAAGGTCGCTGCAACAGGCAGCGGCTCGGCAATGCCGGTGCCCTCGATCAGCAGATAGTCGAAACGGCCGGCGGCGGCCAGGCGCCGCACCTCGCTCAGGAGATCTTCGCGGAGCGTGCAGCAGATGCATCCATTGGTGAGCTCCACCAGCGTCTCGTCTGTGCGCAGGAGGTCCGCGCCCCCCTCGCGCAGGAGATCGGCGTCGATGTTGACCTCGCTCATATCGTTGACGATGACGGCAACCCGGCGACCCTCCCGATTGCTCAGGACATGATTGAGCACAGTCGTCTTACCGGCGCCGAGAAACCCGGCGAGAACCGTAACCGGCAATCTGATATCCGTACGCATCATCGATACTCTCACTCTTTACAGCATGCTTGGCCTTGCATCCGCGTGGGCGTTACGCCGCGAGCTGCGGTTTGAATGCCACGTCCACGTAGTAGTTCGTGCTGTTGTAGCTGGCGGTCGGGAACAGCCCGGCCGATCCATAGGCATAGACGCCGTTGCTGCCGCCGGGCGCCTTCAGATTCCCGTTGGTCACGTCGCTGGCAAAATAATTGCCGGTCGCCGAATAATTGCCGTTGGTTGAGTAGGAGACGACGTAGGTCGTATCCGCCTGGATGGCGATCTGCTGGCTGAGCTGCGCGGTCTGCCAGCCGCTCGCCGTCTCGTTGTTGAAGGTGACGCTGCCGAGCAGCGTGCCGGAAGCCGTCCACAGATAGCCGTTGTGCGGGCCGGTATTGTCGGCGCCCTTGTAGAAGCGGATGGCGGTGATCCAGCCGGCGGCATCGGCCTGGAATTTCATGCCGAGATTGATCTGCTGGTTGTCGTTGACCGAGACGACCGAGGGCGTCGCACCGGCGGCAAAGAGGTTCTGCTCCGGACCCGCGGCCGGGTTGATGGTGAGCGCGACCTGAGCCGAGGCCGTGCCGCCCTTGCCGTCCGAGATCGCGTAGCTGAAGCTTGCCGGCCCAGAATAGCCCGCCGTCGGCGTGAAGGTCACGGTCTGGGCCTGGGCATTCCAGGCGACCGAGCCGTTGACCGCGCCGCTGACGCCGGTGATGACAAGCGGATCGCCATCGCCATCGCTATCGTTTGCAAGCAGCGCCGAGGCCTGGATGGTCACGGGCGTGCCGGTATTGGTCGAGAAGCCGCTATCGTTGGCGGCGACCGGGACCGCATTCTGCGTGCCCTGCTGATAGAGCACGTCGACCCAGTAGTTCGCGGCATTGTAGGAGGAGGTCGGGAACAGGCTGCTCGTGCCATAGGCATAGACGCCGTTGCCGCCGCTGACCGAACTTGCCGGCGCCGTCAGCGCGCCGCTCGTATAGTCCGTCGTGAAATAGTTGGCCGTTGCCGAATAGAAGCCGTTGGAATGGTAGCTCGCCACATAGGTGGTGCCGGCCGTGATGTTGATCGGCTGGGTGAAGGAGACGGTCTGCCAGCCGCTCGCCGTCTCGTTGATGAAGGTTGCCTGGCCAAGCAACTGGCCGCTTGTCGTCCAGAGCGAGCCGACATGCGTGCCGGTATCCTGGGTGCTCTTGTAATAGGTGAGCCCGGTGATCTGGCCGTTGGCCGAAGCGATGAACTTGACGCCGAGCTCGACCGAGTTGGCGTCGTTGGCTGAAGTAACCCCTGATGTGTCTGCGCCGGTGAACAGGCTCGAAGTCGCCCCGCCGCCGGGCTGCGAATTGACCGTGAGGCTGACGGTTGCCGAGGCCGTGCCGCCCTGCCCGTCCGAGATCGAATAGGAGAAGCTTGCCGAACCCGTATAACCTGCCGTCGGCGTGAAGGTCACTGTATTGGTCTGGCTGTTGAAGGTCACCGTTCCGTTGACCGCGCCGTTTGCGCCGGTGACGGCAAGCGGGTCGCCATCGGCATCGCTGTCATTGGCGAGCAGATTGGCGGCGGCAATCGACAGCGCCGTATTGGCATAGGTCGTGTAGCCGTTGTCATTGGCGGCGACCGGCGCCGTGTTGCCCGTCGACTGGTTGAAGACGACATCGACCCAGTAATTCGTCGACTGATAGCTCTGGGTCGGGAAAGTCGAGCCCGATCCGACCGCGTAGACGCCGTTCGCACCGGCCGGCGCCGTCAGCGAGCCGCTGGTATGCGCCGTGTTGAAATAGCCCGCTGTCGCCACGTAGCTGCCGGTCGTATGGTAGGAGGCGACATAGGTCGCGCCCGCCGTGATCTGCAGCGGCGTGGAGAAGGTCGCCGTCTGCCAGCCGGAGAGCGACTCGTTGATGAAGCTGACAGTGGCAACCAGCGTGCCGTCCGCCCTCCAGATGGAGCCGGTATGCGCACTGGTATCGCCGGCAGCCTTGTAATAGCGGATGCCGGAGACCGTGCCGTTGACGGAAGCGACGAACTTCATGCCGAGTTCCATCGCCGTATTGTCGTTGAAGCCGCCGCCGCTCGGTCCTTCGCTTGCCGTAAACAGCGTCTCGCCGGCCGGACCGGCCTGAACGGTGAGGCTGACATTGCCCTGATCAGAGCCGCCGCGCCCGTCCGACAGCGTATAGCTGAAGCTTGCCGGGCCCGAATAATTGCTGGTGGGCGTGAAGGTGATGGTTCCGGTCTGCGTGTTGAGAGCGACCGTGCCGTTAAGCGCATTGCCGACGGCGGTGATGGTCAGCGCATCGCCGTTGGGATCGGTATCGTTTGCCACGAGCGCGGCAATCGAGATGACGAGCGTTCCATTGTGGCCGATGGTCAGCCCGGTGTCGTCGGTCGCGACCGGCTGGCTGTTCGGGCCGGCATCGAAGACCACGTCCACCCAGTAGTTGGAGCCGCCGGGGCTCTGGCCGGGGAATGTGCCTGCGTTGGTGCTGTAGGCGAAGACGCCGCCGCCATCGACGGCCTTCAGCGCGCCGCTGGCATAGGGCTCGCTGAAATAGTTCTCGGTGAGCGAGAAGAATCCGTTGCTGTGATAGGACGCCACATAGGTGGTGCCGGCCGCGATCTGGATCGGGCTGGAGAACATCACCGTCTGCCAGCCGGAGAGCGGCTCGCCCACCGACACCCCGGTCGCCAGCAGCGTTCCGTCGCCGGTCCAGAGGCTGACGACATGGTCGCCGGTATTGTAGAAGCCCTTGTAGAAGCGGATGCCCTGCACCGAGCCTGCCGTCGTTGCCTGGAAGCGCAGGCCGAGTTCGACGGGATCGCGATCGATCGCGGTTTCGATTACCGGCTTTTCCGCAAGCGTCCAGAGGCTCGTCGTTGTTGCCGGCAGGGTCACCGTGACCTGCTTGCCGGCCGATGGCGCCTCCATATTGACGCTGTCGTCGACGGCGCGCGACATGACCGTGTAGGTGCCGCTCGCCTGGACGACCCAGTTGTAGCTCCAGCTCTCGCGGCCAGTGGCCTTGAACCAATGCTGGCCGCCGTCGGTGGAGACCTCGACGCCGGCAATGATGCCGCCGCCGAAATCCTGCGCCGTGCCGGTGATGGTGACGCGCTGCCCCTCGACGAAGCTTGCGCCTGACATCGACGAGCTGATCGACGAAGTGGGCTTCAGCGTGTCGGTCGATTGTGTCGCGAGGATCAGGCTCGCATCGAGCGTGGTCGGCTGGATGCCCATGTCCGCGAACATGTTGACCATCGCCTGCTGCACGTTGCGATCGGTCGATGTCGTCGGGCCCTGGTGGTTGTCGCTGAGGCCCCAGGACCAGAAGACGGTGCCTGCGCCGAAAACCAGCGCGCCGCTTGCTGCCCGGTACATGGTGAGACTGTGCGTGGCGACGGCGGAACCGACCGTCGTGCCGTAATCGCGCAGATAGGTATCGACCGAGATGGACGAGAGCGACAGGTTGACGAGTCCATCCGGCCGGAAGCCGTTCTCGACATCGGAATCCCACTCATAGCCGAGCAGGTTCTGCACCAGATTGTAGGTGTCGCCCTCGTTGATCTCAGAGACGTCGGTATTGCGCCAGAAGCGCAGGTTCGAATAGTCGTAGGGGATGGAGATCGTATCCTGGCGGTAGCTGTCCACCTGGAACATCGTGCCCGTCAGCGAATTCTCCGGCTCCTGCCCCGGATCGGCATAACGCGGGTCGCGCCAGGTGCCGGTGCCGACATTGCTCGGGTCCGTGCTCGTGCCCCAGGTCTCCTTGTAGCAGACCATGGTGCGATAGGCCTGGCCGCTGCCGTCGATGCTGCTTTCCCAGCGGACCTTCCAATAGCATTCGTTGCCGCTCCAGAAGGCGAGGTTGACGCCGGCATCGCGGGCCGCCTCGACATTGGCGCGCTGCTCGGCCGACCAGTATTCGTCATGGCCGACGGAGAGATAGGCATCGTGGTTGAGCAGCAGCGCGCCGCTGCGCGTGGCATCGACGCCGGAGATATAGGACACGTCGTAGCCGTTCTGCTCCAGCCAGGAGATGGCGGAGGATTCGACGCCGAAGATGTAATCGTGCGAGCCGCCGATCGGGCTCGTATTGGTGATGATCGGCCTGTTATAGCTGACGGCCGAGGCGCGGCCGATCGCGGTCAGGCCGCAGCTGCAGTTCGGCGGCAGGTAGCCGATCATGTCTGCCGGGTCGACCGGCACTTCGCCGTAATAGAGGCTGGCGCCGCCCCAGGCATTATAGGCCTGCCATGTCGTGTCCGAGGTCTGGAAGACGATATCGCTGGTCGAGGCGTCGTCGCGCACGACGAAGGGGATGATGCTCGCATCCTCGGTGCCGTCCTCGCGCACCAGCTTGGCGAAATAGACGCCGGAAACGGCATCGGCTGGGATCTGCCAGCTGGCGGAGACCGACCAGTTGCCGCAATCGATGAGACCGAGCGACATGTCGACGATCGGATGCGGCTGGATCTGCGCCGTCGTCAGCGATTTCTCGATCGAATCGACCTTGCGCGCGCCGGCTCCGCCGTAATAGCCCATGCGGTAGATATCGATGCGGTAATGGGTGGAATCCGTGGCGATCTTGAAATCGACCGTCTGGCCGATATTCGTGCTGATTTCGGTCGCAAAGCCCTGGATGGTGCCGTTGCCATCGCCCTCCAGCCCCCACTCGCTGATAGGGTTGCCCTGCTTCAGGTTTTCGAGTGCGATCTTGTTGAGCGTCGGCACGGCCACAGCCGCAGCCACAGGCGCTGCGAGCGCCACCGAGCCCACCGGGGTCTCGGCGGAAACCTCCTCGCTCGGCTGCAGCGAGATGGAGGCTATCGAGGTCTGAAGGCTCAACGACGCCGTGCCGGTGCTGATGGAAGGATCGAGCGGCTGCGGCGTGGGGCTCGCCGTGCCGGCATCGCTGGTGATACCCGTCAGCGTGGGCGCCGCAGGCAGCGTCGCCGCCTCCTGGTATGGGTCCGGGCCGAGCACGGTGCGCTCGATTGATGTGGTCGTCGTCTGCAGAACCGTCCCAAGCAAAGCCGTCTTGGTGGACGTGTCCTGCGTGCCGCCATCGCCCGAAGGCGGCGATATCGCCGTCGAGGATTGCGTGTCGCCCGATGATATCAGGGAAGATGGGATGGCGCCGGTGAAGGAGGATTGGACGGCGGCGCTTTCCTGACTGGCAAAGCTGGAGGGACCCTGGGTGCTCGAAGACACCACGATCGCAGTTCCAAGCAATGAGGTCCAGGCAGAGGATGTTTGACTGACGCTCGGCGTGACGCCGGCAATACACAGGTACTCACGATTCCTTACATGAATTCTCAGCAAGAGTGGCGCCCCCGTTTCCCGTCGACCGACATTGGAAGACTTCATCCTGCCAGCTTTCGTCAGGGAACGTACGACAGCAATCTTGGGTATATGGGTGGTACCCCCATACGCCCATGTGATGACCCCTCACCGCACACGGGCGGGCGGCGACTGCCAAGTGGCCGTGGCTGGCTGAAAAGGAATTCTGATTATTGGGCCGGTCGAGCCGGCTAACTCAGCCGCCGGCGCGTGCTACCAGGCCGGAAACGGATCTTCGAGAGCCCGCCACTCACGCGGATCCGGGCTGGCCAGGCAGTCGTCCAGCGCCGTCCGCACAGCCATCTCGTCCATATCGACGCCGATGAACACGAGTTCCTGCCGACGGTCGCCCCAGGCGTTGTCCCACCGGCTCTCCAGTTGCTCACGAAACTGCCGATGGCTCGGCCAGTCCTGTGGGGGGACGGCTGCCCACCAAAGTCCCATGGGTTCACAGCGCCGTTGCACTCCGGCGGCCGACATCAGACCCACGTGACGCGGCCGCGTGGCAAGCCAGAAATGGCCTTTGGCGCGGATGACCCCCGGCCAGGGCTCGTCCAGGAAGGCTCGAAACCGCATGGGGTCGAAGGGACGCCTGGTGCGATAGACGAAGCTCGATACCCCGTATTCTTCCGTCTCCGGAACATGGTCGCCCGGGCTGTACAATTCCTTGTGCCACAGCGGATGGGCGGCAGCTTTCGCTTCATCGAAGAGCCCCGTATCGAGCACGGCCGCAAGAGAAACCTTGCCGAAGTCCGTCTCCACCTGGCGCGCATCGGGGTTGAGGGCCGCCACCGTCTTGCGGACTTCCGTGCGCATCTCCTCGCTCGCGTCCGAGATCTTGTTGATGACGACGACATCGGCAAACTCGATCTGGTCCACCAACAGGTCGATGAGCGTCCGCCGGTCCTCGCCGTCCCGCTGCAGGCCGCGGTCGGCAAGCAGATCGGCGCTGCTGTAATCGGCCAGGAGGCTTGCGGCGTCGACGACGGTGACCATCGTGTCGAGCTTCGCAAAATCGGAGAGCGAAACACCCTTCTCGTCGCGGAAGGAAAAGGTTGCAGCGATGGGGCACGGCTCCGCGATGCCGGTCCCTTCTATCAGCAGATAGTCGTATCGCCCTTCTTCGGCCAGTCGCCGTACCTCCGTCAGGAGGTCGTTGCGCAGGGTGCAGCATATGCAGCCGTTGCTGAGCTCAATCAGCGTCTCGGTCGTATGCGACAGGTTGCAGCCGCCGTCTCGAATGAGACTGGCGTCTATGTTCACTTCGCTCATATCGTTGACGATGACGGCAACCCGCAAGCCCTCGCGGTTGGTCAGCACATGGCTGAGAAGCGTCGTCTTGCCGGCGCCGAGAAAACCGGCGAGCACTGTTACGGGCAGTCTGCTCATTCGAAACCCGTTCCTGATCTCATCCGATGCCTCACGCGACAAGCTGCGGGCGGAAGACCACGTCGGCATAATAGTTTGCCGAATCGAAGGTGCTGGTCGGGAAAATGCTCGTGGTCGCGGTTCCGCCATAGGCGTAGACGCCGTTGCCGCCGGCAGCAGCGCTCGACAGGGCCGATAGCGGGCCGTTGGAAACGCCATTCGTGAAGAAACCGTCTGTCGCCACGTAAGCGCCTGTCGTGTGATAGGAGGCGATGTAGGTGGTGTTGGCGGCGATGGTAAAGGGTGTCGTGAAGTTCACCGTCTGCCAGCCGCTCGCGGTGGTGTTGCTGAAGGTGGCGGTGGCAAGCCTGGTGCCGGTGGTGGTCCACAGATCGACGACGTTCTGGCCGTTGTCGTTGGCGCTGCGGTAGAACTTGATGC
>NZ_JARWKX010000034.1:0-51779 GCF_047445895.1 Rhizobium sp. BR 249
GAACACAAACCAGCATCAGCCAATCCGCTTGAGTTTCACTAGAACGAGTAACTTCGTCGCCAGCAGCGCCGCCGCCCTCGTCAGTGAGTGGGCTTATAGAACTAACCCTCCCAAACAGTCAACACTCATTCCAAAAGTTTTTTGACATTTTTGTAACAGGTTGAAAATCAAGGGTTTTTAGCAACAATTTTCAAAAGCGCGCAAAATTGCCGCCTGATGAAGCGGTTTTTGGGATTCATTTTCGCCGAATCCCGCAGAATGGCTTCGCCGATGAAGACAAGGCTTATATGGGAAGCCCGAGATCGAATTCCAGCGTGCTTGCCTCTCACACGCCTCACTCGCTAGTTTGGAGAAGAACGATCCGGCGGAGTGAAGAATAATGCTTGTCCTCGATGAAGAACAGACGCGTGCGGCCCTGCCCTGGCCGGAGCTGATCGAGGCGATCGCCGCCATGTTTACGAGCGAATGCGTGATGCCGGTGCGCCATCACCACGACATGGACGTGCCCGGCGAGGAAAGTGCGACGCTGCTTCTGATGCCGGCCTGGGTTCCCGGGCGCTATGCCGGGGTGAAGGCGGTTTCCGTTTTTCCCGGCAATGCGCGGCGCAGCCTGCCGGCAATCTCAGGGACCTATCTTCTTTCCTCCGGCGCCACCGGCGAAATGCTCGCCGTCATCGACGGCGGCGAATTGACGGCACGGCGGACGGCGGCGGCATCGGCGCTGGCCGCCCGTTATCTCGCCCGCCCGGATGCGCAGGAGCTGCTCGTCTGCGGAACCGGTCGGCTGTCGCTCAACCTGATGTTCGCCCATGGCGCGACCCGGCCTATCAAGAAATATAGGATCTGGGGACGCAACACGGACGCGGCAGAGAAAACCGCAGCAGAGGCACGGACGCTCGGTCTGGATGCGGAGGCGACCTCGGACAGGGAAGCAGCCGCTCGAACGGCCGACATCATTTCCTGCGCCACGCTTTCGAGCGAGCCGTTGATATCGGGCGAATGGCTGAAGCCCGGCGCGCATCTCGATCTCGTCGGCGCCTTCAAGCCGAGCATGCGCGAAAGCGACGATGAGGCCATCCGCCGTGCTTCTGTCCATGTCGATACCCGTGCCGGCGCCTGCAGCGAGGCCGGCGACATCGTCCAGCCGTTGAAAAGCGGCGTGCTTGAGATGAGCGACATCAAATCGGAGCTTGCCGAGCTTATCAGCGGCGCGCGTGGCGGGCGAAGCCATGACGGGGAAATCACCCTGTTCAAGTCGGTCGGCGCAGCACTCGAGGATCTCGCCGGCGCCATCCTTGCCTATGAGACGGTGGCGGGCCGCAAGTGACGATCAGCGCATCCTTGCCGGAGCTTCCGGTTTCGCATGTCCTGCCGGCCGTCGGCGCGGCGCTGGCCGAACGAGGGCGCGCCATCCTTTCCGCCCCGCCCGGCGCCGGCAAGACGACCTTGGTGCCGCTCTACTTGCTCGACCAAGCCTGGCGCGGCGACGGCAAAATCATCCTGCTCGAGCCGCGGCGGCTCGCGGCACGGGCGGCGGCAAGCCGCATGGCATCGCTGATCGGCGAACAGGTGGGCGAGACGATCGGCTACCGCATGCGCCTCGACAACAGGATATCGGCGGCGACCAGGGTCGAAGTGGTGACCGAAGGGGTTTTCGCCCGGATGATCCTCGACGATCCGGAGCTGTCAGGCGTCTCGGCCGTGCTCTTCGACGAATTCCATGAGCGGTCGCTCGATGCCGATTTCGGGCTGGCGCTGGCGCTCGACGTGCAGTCGGCGCTACGTGACGATCTGCGTATCCTGGTCATGTCGGCGACGCTCGACGTGGAACGCGTGGCCGCCCTGCTCGATCACCCGCCTGTCATCGAAAGCCTGGGGCGCAGTTTTCCGATCGATATCCGCTATCAGGACCGGCCAGGCGGCGAGCGCATCGAGGATGCTGTCACACGGGCGATTATCAATGCGCATGCCGATGAAGACGGCTCGATGCTGGCCTTCCTGCCCGGACAGGCGGAAATCACGCGCACCGTGGAGCGCCTGCAGGGGCGCTTCGGGCCTGAAACGCTGATTGCTCCCCTCTATGGCAATCTCAGCCAGAAGGAGCAGGATGCCGCGATCCGGCCGGCGGCCAAGGGAACGCGCAAGATCGTCCTTGCCACCTCGATTGCCGAAACCTCGATCACCATCGACGGTGTCAGGATCGTGATCGACAGCGGGTTGCAGCGTCTGCCGGTTTTCGGGGCCTCGACCGGGATTACGCGGCTCGAGACGGTGCGCGTCTCCAGGGCCTCCGCCGATCAGCGGGCCGGCCGCGCCGGACGAACGGAACCCGGCATCGCAATAAGGCTGTGGCACCAGGGACAGACGGCGGCTTTGCCGGCTTTCACGCCGCCGCAGATTCTTTCCAGCGATCTTTCCGGACTGGTGCTCGATCTCGCCCATTGGGGCGTTCAGGACCCAACGTCGCTCGCCTTCGTCGATCAGCCGCCGGAAACGACGCTCAGGGAAGCGCGGGCACTGCTCGGCCAACTCGGCGCGCTCGACAAGGACGGCGCTCTGACGGCGCGCGGCAAGATCATGCGCGATCTCGCTTTGCCGCCGCGGCTTGCCGCCATGGTCGTTTCATCAGGCGAATCGGGCCATGCCCGGGAGGCGGCGATGATATCAGTGCTTCTGACCGAACAGGGGCTCGGCGGACCGAGCACCGACATCGAGGAACGGCTGCGGCGTTTCAAGGCCGAGCGCGGCGAAAGAGCCGACGCCTCGCGGCGGCTGGCAGGGCGGCTGGCCGCCGGCCTCGACAGCGTTGCCGCAACGGCGCCGGCGCTCGCGGGCCAGCTTCTGCTGCATGCATTCCCTGACAGAATAGCGCTTCAGCGCGGCGGACGCGGACGATTCGTGATGGCGAACGGGCGGGGAGCGGAACTGCCGGAAACCGAAAGGCTGGCCGGCAGCCAGATGCTCGTCATCGCCGATCTCACCGGGCGGGCGGCGCAGGGGCGGATTCTCGCGGCCGCCGAAGTGACACGCGCCGACATCGAAGCAGAGCTGCCGGGCGAGATCAAAACGGGCGACCAGACATTCTTCGACCGGCAGAGCCGGCAGGTGCGGGCGCGGCGGGCAACCCGGCTCGGCGCGATCGTCTTCGACGAGACGCCCTTGCCGCGCCCTTCCGGAACCGCCGTCACAGCGGCGCTGATGGAAGGGGTGCGCGAATTGGGGCTCGATCAGCTCGCCTTCTCGAAGGAGGCACTCCAGCTTCGCGAACGGATCGGGTTCCTTCACCGGACGATCGGCGATCCGTGGCCCGACGTCAGCGACGATGCAATGCTTTCCCGGCTGGACGAATGGTTCGCCCCCTTCCAGACGGAGGCGCGCGGCCTTTCGGAAGTTTCCGCGGGCGGTCTTTCGAACGGGCTGATGTCGCTGGTGCCGCACGAGCTGCAGCGCGATCTTAGCCGGCTTGCGCCGACGCATTTCGAGGCGCCGACCGGACAGCGGCATCCGATCCAATATGAGGGCGAAGAGCCGGTGCTGACGATCCGCGTGCAGGAGCTGTTCGGGCTGAAGCAGCACCCGGCCATCGCCGGAGGCCGCCTTCCTCTGCTCCTGGAACTGACCTCGCCGGCGCACCGGCCGATCCAGACGACCCGCGACCTGCCGGGCTTTTGGGCCGGCTCTTGGAAGGATGTGCGCGCCGAGATGCGCGGGCGCTATCCCCGCCATCCCTGGCCGGAGCGGCCGGAAGAAGCGCCCCCGACGACACGGGCAAAACCGCGTGGTACATGAGGGCGAGCCAAGGAGCCTGGCATGATCGACAAGACGGAAAGCCACACGCTGGAAGATCGGCACAGCAGCCGCAGGCTGCGCCTGCAGACGCTGGTGCGGCTGCGCTGGCTTGCCGTCGGCGGGCAAGCGGCGACCGTGTTCATCGTTGCCTTCTGGCTGAAATTTCCCCTGCCGCTGATCGCCAGCTGCTCACTGATCGCCGCCCTTGCCTGGGTGAATTTCTACCTGACGATCCGCTATCCGCCGACGCATCGGCTGGGGCCACCTGCCGCCTTCGCGCTGCTCGGCTTCGATCTTCTGCAACTCTGCGCGCTGCTCTTCATCACCGGCGGCCTTGCCAATCCCTTCGCCGCTCTCGTCTGCGTGCCCGTCATCATCTCCTTTGCCTCGCAGCCCATCCGCTACAGCACCGCGCTGATCGGTTTTGCGATGGTCTGCATCACGGTGCTTGCCTTTTCGCCCTTCCCGCTGCCCTGGTTCGACGGGGTAGAGATCAATGTGCACAATGTCATGCAGTTCGGTGTCTGGTGCTCGATTGCCTCGACGATGGCCTTTGCCGCTTTCTATGCCTATCGCGTCTCGATGGAGGCGGGCCAGCTTGCCGACGCGCTGGCGGCAACCGAACTGGTGCTGCAGCGGGAAAAGCATCTTTCGCAGCTCGACGGGCTGGCTGCCGCCGCCGCGCATGAACTCGGCACGCCGCTGGCGACGATCAGCGTCGTCGCCAAGGAAATGGAACGGGAGCTCAAGGACGACGACCGGTTTCGCGAAGACGTGATGCTGCTGCGCAGCCAGAGCGAACGCTGCCGCGACATCCTGCGGCGGCTGACGACGCTTTCCTCGGAAGGCGAGGCACATATGCGCCGGCTACCATTATCCTCGATGATCGAGGAGATCGTGGCACCCCACCGGGAATTCGGCATCACGCTCGAGCTCATCGAAAAGAGCCCGCGCAAGGGCGAACCAGTCACCGACCGCAATGCCGGCATCATGTACGGGCTCGGCAACCTCATCGAAAATGCCGTCGATTATGCCAGGGAGAAGGTGACCGTGACGGTCGAGCACAATCACGACAAAGTGCGGATCATCATCGAGGACGACGGCAATGGTTATTCGCCCGACATTCTGACGCGGATCGGCGAACCCTATGTGACCAAGCGGCAGAAGGAGGATACGGCCGGCGGGCTCGGGCTCGGGCTTTTCATCGCCAAGACGCTGCTGGAACGCTCCGGCGCATCGCTGATTTTCGAGAATCGCGACCCGGAAAGCGCGGGTGCGCGCATCCGAATCGAATGGCCACGCATGCTGATCGACGCAAATTCGACAAAATGAGTTTATCGGCATAAGTAGGAATTGAGATCGGCGCTCAGCCGCCAGGACCCGAGACGATGACAGAACAGAATCATGAAAATTTCGCAGCATCTGATGAAGACCATATCGGTCCCGACGCCAGCCTGCTGATCGTCGACGACGACGGGCCGTTCCTGCGCCGGCTGGCGCGGGCGATGGAGACGCGCGGTTTTCAGGTGGAAACGGCCGAATCAGTGGCGGAAGGCGTTGCGAAATCGAAAGGCAGGCCGCCAAAATATGCGGTGGTCGACCTTCGCCTCGGCGACGGCAACGGGCTCGACGTCATCGAAGCGATCCGCCAGCGGCGCGACGACACCCGAATTATCGTATTGACCGGCTATGGCAATATCGCCACGGCGGTGACCGCCGTAAAACTCGGCGCCGTCGATTATCTCGCAAAACCTGCCGATGCCGACGACGTCTTTTCGGCGCTGACGCAGCGGCCAGGCGAAAAGGCGGAGCTTCCCGAAAATCCGATGTCGGCCGACCGCGTGCGCTGGGAGCATATCCAGCGGGTCTATGAAATGTGCGAGCGCAATGTTTCCGAGACGGCGCGCCGGCTCAACATGCATCGGCGGACGCTGCAGCGCATCCTTGCCAAACGCGCGCCGAAATAGGCAGCGGGATTAGACATCGTCCACATTGAACGGCTTTCCGTTCGCCCATTCGGCCATCATCAGCCTTTGGGCGGCGGCCCGCGAGAAATTGAGCGTGACCGATTTGCGCGTGGCGGGCGCCAAACGGTGTTCCGGCGCCTCGCGAATCATGTGGGCGCCATAACCGTCCGAGAGGAAAAGCCCGCATTCTTCAGGAAAAATGTCGAGCGGCACGCCCTCGTGAGTCGCAAAGAACAGTCGGTCGCAATGCAGCCTATATTCCGGCCATTTGCGATCGACCCTGAAATCCTCGATCGAGGTCTTGATTTCGATGATCCAGACCTCGCCCTTTTCCGAAAGCGTGATCAGATCGGCGCGGCGGCCGCTCGCCAGCGGCAGTTCCGGCAGTACGGCGTGACGCATTTCATGCAGCAATATCTGCGTTCCCCGCCGCACCATCATGGCTCTATCCGATTGCCGGCCATCGATTAACGGATTGTTATTGTAAACGCTCAAAATCGTCATGGATAACCATCGCGGTGTCGGGTGTGTTGTTGCAAAAAAACCATGCGCTTTTAATTTGCGCGCGAGACGGATTTGTCGTGCTGCAGCAGTCTTGCAAAGCGCAAGTTAATCGAAAATAAACCATAATCAACGATGGTCGAAAGACCTTCTCCTTGCCCCAAAACTTCAAGAGTCATCTATGCGCTTCCGCAATGCATTCCCTGTATTTGGCCTGCTGACGACGCTCGCTCTGGCCGGTTGCTCCACGAGTTCCGACAGCGCCTCCGTCGACGACAAGGGCGCAGGCCCGACGGTACAGACGGCACAGATCTTCAACGACGCCTACGGCGTGACGAAGGATGCCGGATACTCCCTGCCGGCGATCCCGATCGACAGGGTCAAGCCGCAGTTCCGCCGCCAGGTCGTCAGCTACCAGACCACCGAGCGTCCCGGAACGATCATCGTCAACACGCGCGAGCGCTTCCTCTATTACATCCTGGCCAACGGCAAGGCGATGCGCTACGGCATCGGCGTCGGCAAGCAGGGCTTCGCATGGGCCGGCACCGCCTACGTCGCCTGGAAGCAGGAATGGCCGACCTGGCACCCGCCGAAGGAAATGGCCATTCGCCGCCCCGACGTCGCCAAATACGTCGAAGACGGTATGGGCCCGGGTCTCAGCAATCCGCTCGGCGCGCGCGCCATGTATCTCTTCAACGAGGACGGCAAGGACACGCTCTTCCGCCTGCACGGCACGCCGGAATGGGCCTCGATCGGCACCGCCGCTTCCTCGGGCTGCATTCGCCTGATGAACCAGGACGTCATCGACCTTTACAGCCGCGTCCGTCCCGGCAAGGGGACGTCCAAGGTCGTCGTCATTCAGTAAGCTAGATACCGAATTCGGTATAAAAAAGGCCGCCGGAACCTCGTTCCGGCGGCCTTTTCATATTCACACGGCCTGCTTCGCTTTCAATTCGAGGCGGCGGCGGTGAAGCACCGGCTCGGTGTAGCCGTTCGGCTGCTCCCTGCCCTTCAGGACGAGATCGAGAGCCGCCTGGAAGGCGATCGAACCATCGAAATTGCCTGCCATCGGCTGGTAGGCGGGGTCCGACGCGTTCTGCCGGTCGACGACGGCGGCCATACGCTTCATCGTCTCGACGATCTGAGCCTCGCCGACGACCTTGTGATGCAGCCAGTTCGCCATGTGCTGGGCCGAGATGCGCAAGGTCGCGCGGTCTTCCATCAGGCCGACATTGTTGATGTCGGGCACCTTCGAGCAGCCGACGCCGTGATCGATCCAGCGCACGACATAGCCGAGGATGCCCTGGGCATTGTTGTCGAGCTCGCGCTGGATTTCCTCCGGCGTCCAGTTCGGCCGCACCGCGACCGGCACGGAGAGAATATCCGACAGCTTGGCGCGGGCGCGGTCCTTCAGCCCCTGCTGGACCTTGGCGACATTGACGCGGTGATAGTGGGTGGCGTGCAGGGTCGCCGCCGTCGGCGACGGCACCCAGGCGGTGTTGGCGCCGGCTTTGGGATGGGCAATCTTCTGTTCCAGCATCGCCGCCATCAGATCCGGCATCGCCCACATGCCCTTGCCGATCTGGGCATGACCCGACAGGCCGCATTCGAGGCCGATATCGACGTTCCAGTTCTCATAGGCCGAAATCCAGGCCGCCTGGCGCATGTCGCCCTTGCGAATCATCGGGCCGGCTTCCATCGAGGTATGGATTTCGTCGCCGGTGCGGTCGAGGAAGCCGGTATTGATGAAGACGACGCGCTCGCGGGCGGCGCGAATGCATTCCTTGAGATTGACGGTGGTCCGGCGCTCCTCGTCCATGATGCCCATCTTGATGGTGTTGCGCGCCATGCCGAGCGCATCTTCGACCCGCGAAAAGATCTCGACGGCGAAAGCGACTTCTTCGGGCCCATGCATCTTCGGCTTGACCACATACATGGAACCGGTGCGGGAATTCTTCTTCCGGCCGGCCGGGCCGATATCATAGAGCGCGATCAGGCCGGTGATGACGGCATCCATGATGCCCTCGGGCACTTCATTGCCGTCCCGGTCGAGGATCGCGGGATTGGTCATGAGGTGGCCGCCATTGCGCACCAGCATCAGCGAGCGGCGATGCACCTCGAAGGAAACGCCATCGGGGCCGGTATAGTCCAGATCCGGGTTGAGCTTGCGGATGAAGCTCGTTCCACCCTTCGCCACCTCTTCCTGCAGATCGCCCTTCATCAGGCCGAGCCAGTTACCGTAGACGACGACTTTGTCTTCGGCATCGACGGCGGCAATCGAATCCTCGCAGTCCATGATCGTCGTGATCGCCGATTCCAGCCAGACGTCGGAAATATGCGCCGGGTCGGACTTGCCGATCGCCGTCGACGCGTCGATGACGATATCGATGTGAATGCCGTTATTCCTGAGGAGAATATGCGAGGGAGCGGCCGCATCGCCGCGATAGCCGGCAAAATGCCCGCTATCCCGAAGCGTTACCTGCTCGCCGTCGACCGATCTGACGACAAGCGCTCCATCCTGGACGGCGAAGCTTCCGACGTCCTTCCAGCTCCAATCCTGCAGCGGCACCGATGCATCGAGGAAGTCGCGCACCCAGGCGATGACCTTCTCGCCGCGCTTCGGATTGTAGCCCTTTCCCTTCTCGGCGCCGTCGCTCTCGGGAATGGCGTCCGTGCCGTAGAGCGCATCATAGAGCGAACCCCAACGGGCATTGGCGGCGTTGAGCGCATAACGCGCATTCATGACGGGAACGACAAGCTGCGGACCGGCGATCGAAGCGATTTCAGGATCGACATTTTCTGTCGAGACCTGAAAATCCGAGCCCTCCGGCAGCAGATAACCGATTTCGCGGAGGAATGATTGGTATTCGTCCATATCCGCCGGCGCACCATGGCGGCGATACCAGTCATCGATCTTTGCCTGCAGTTCGTCGCGTTTGGCGAGCAATGCGCGATTCCTCGGGCCGAGATCGTGAACGATCGCCGAAAAATCAGCGAAAAACTTCTCCGCATCGACCGCCAGACCCGGCAATACGTCCTTGACTAGGAAATCGTGAAGGACGGTTTCGATGGCAAGACCGTTCTTGTCTATGCGGCTCATGCGACATTCTCCCTGCAGCAGCTTTCGGAAGCTGACACTTTGCCCGGCTTTCATTCACAGTCAATTCAGCAATAATTCGAAAGATTTATGCTCTTTCGGAAATTATGCGCGGCGTCACGCGCATCGGCAGTCCGTTCTGTGGCTGAGTCGTCAGCTTCTGCACCGGCCAGGGGTTGGTCTGATCGGTGGAATCGAAGCGATAACGGTGCATCAGGACGGCAAGGGCGATCACCGCCTCCTGAAGCGCGAAGGTCGCTCCGATGCAGACGCGCGGACCGGCGCCGAAAGGCAGGAACTGGAAGCGTCCGATAGAGCCGCGATTTTCCGGCAGGAAGCGCTCCGGCATATAGACGCGCGGTCTGTCCCAGTGACGTTCGTGGCGATGCAGCGTCCAGGGCATGATGAGCACCGTGACGCCGGCCTCGATCTCGACCCGCTCGCCCTTGGCGCTCGTCCAGGAATCATCCGCTATAGCGGCACGGTTGATGGATGGCGCAGGGGGATAAAGGCGCAGGGCCTCCTCGAAGGCGGCGCGCGTCTGCGGCATCATATCCAGCCATTCCACAGGTTCGGCGCCGGTGGCGAGCACCGCGTCGATTTCCTCTTCCATCGCCGCGCGGATATGTGGGCTGTTCGATACGCAATAGAGCGTCCAGGCCAATGCCCTGGCTGTGGTCTCATGCCCTGCGCCGATGAAGGTCAGGATATTGTCTTCGATCTCTTCCTTCGTCAGTCCGTCAGGGCCTGCCTGTTCCAGGAGCAGCGTCAGGAAATCCTCGGGCGCGGCACGGCGATCCGCCTTCATCTTGGCAAGCCGCATATCCATCGTGTCACGCACGATGGCGCGGAATTTCTCCAGCACTTTCTGGCCACCGATGCGTGTCACACGTGGAACCCAGGATGGAGCGCGCATCAGATCCATCGGGTCGACGCGACCCATGCGATGCAGAAGTTCATTGACGTCGTCAGCGAAATGGCCGCTCGAGGTGACGATTTCACCGGAGAATAACGTGTCGGCGAGAATCGCGAAGGTCAGCTCGGTCATATCTGTGCTGATATCGAAAATTGCGCCTGCCTCGCCTGCGCTCTCATATTTGCGGACATAGTCTTCGGACTGGCGCAGCATCTGTCCGGCAAAGCCCTGGGCATGGCGGGGTGTGAAGACAGGCGCCACCGCCTTGCGTGATCTCTTCCAGACCGGACCTTCGGCGGTCAGAAGGCCGTCACGGAGGATCGGTCGCAGGACGAGCTGGCGAACATCCGACATGCGGTAATTATTGGCATTGTCGACCAGCACATGCTTGATGAGGCCGGGATCGTTGACGATCAGCGTCCTCTGGCCGAAGAAGCTCGTTCTGATCCAGGGCAGCGTATAGGAGGGCTCGCCCCAGAGTTCGAGCGGGTTGCGCAGTATGATGCGGATGATTTCCAGCCGGCTCGGCGGCACGGTGCGCGGCAGCGGTGCCGGCGGAACGAAGGGATCAGGACGCATGTCCATCGTCAAAGCCTTTCGGGGAAGATCGGCGCCTTCCCGGCAAGCTTGAAGCTAGAGCAGGCCCTTGAGTTCGTCCAGCTTGTCGTTGATCAGCCAGCCGTAATAATTCTCCTCCGGCCAGACCGTCGTGCCGCCAGAACGGTTCTTCGCGGCAAGGGCCGCGGCACGCTGGCGCGAATTGCCGACATTATAAAGCGTCGCGGTCAAGCCGGGATTGCCCGAGATATCCATGCCGGCAATCTCCTTGTAATCGTCGATCGACCTGCGGATCGAAGCGGCGACGAAGGCAAGCGAGATATCGGGGTCCATGATGGCCTTGTAGACCGCGCCGGCATTCTTCTCGTTCAGCTTCGGATAACCCGACACGCGGCTGACGAGATCAGAGAGCATCAATGCCGTCAGCGGGTTGACCTGGCCGAGACCGAAGGTCTGGCCGGCATAGAAGGGCTGGAAGAAGACGGCGCTGAAGCGGTTGTTGGGGAAGCTTTGACCGCCGACGGTCTTACCACGGAAATCGCTTTCCCAAACGTCTTCACGGCAGGACCAGAGCGTATAGGAATCGCTCTTGCCCTTGCATTCGGCAAATTGCGGCCGCGCGACGAAGTCGTCGATGTTTTCGCCGTCATAGGCGAAGCGGAAGCTTTCTCCGGCATAGGAGGCGGCTTTTACATAATAGGCCTGCAACCGGTCGTAGGCGTCGACATTATAGGTATGTTCGCCGACGATCGCGCCGATGACATGAATGGGATTGATGCCGTAGGCGCTGGAGACCTTGCGGATCTTGGCCATCAGCTCGCGATCGGTCGCCAGAAGCTCGTGGACCTTCTCATATTTCAGATCGAAGCTGCTTTTGGTGCCCTTGGTGCGGCGAACGGATGCGCCCGGAATATCGGGCTGCTCGGCATGACGATTGCCTGCCGGCACTGTCTGCATTGCGAAGGCCGGCGCTGAATTCACCAGGGCAACGGCAATCATAAGGCTTGTCAAAAGGCGTCGCACGATCCGCTATCCCGTCCGTTCATCGTCCTGTTCGCGATGCGGCTGACTGGACCAGAATCTTGGCCGAATAAAGCCGGAGCGGAAAACAAAACGGGCCTTCACTAAAAAGTAAAAGGCCCGCTGTCGAGAGTGGAATTCGTCACAACTCGGCATTCACACCGGTAAAGAGATGGACCGGTGCGCCGAAATCACAGAATGAAGCGCGACAGGTCGGTATTCTGCGCGAGATCGCCGACATGTTCGCGAACATAGGCGGCATCGATCGTAATCGCCGTGCCGCCACGATCCGGGGCGTTGTAGGAAATATCGTCCAGGACCCGCTCCATCACCGTCTGCAGGCGGCGCGCGCCGATATTCTCGACGGAGGAGTTCAGATGCACGGCGACGTCAGCGAGCGCGTCGATCGCGTCCTCGGTGAAATCGAGGTTCAGGTTTTCGGTCTCCATCAGCGCGCGATACTGGCGGATGAGGCTCGCTTCCGTCTCGGTCAGGATCCGGCGGAAATCCTCCTTGTTCAGCGGGCGCAGCTCGACACGGATCGGCAGTCGGCCTTGCAGCTCGGGAAGAAGATCCGACGGCTTGGCGACATGAAAGGCGCCCGACGCGATGAAGAGGACATGGTCGGTTTTAACAGGTCCGTATTTGGTCGAGACCGTCGTGCCTTCGACGAGCGGCAGGAGGTCGCGTTGCACGCCTTCACGGGAAACGCCCGCACCCATGCCGCCGTCACGGGCGGCGATCTTGTCGATTTCGTCAAGGAAGACGATGCCGTCATTCTCAACCGAGCGGACGGCCTCGCGCTGGATCACCTCATTGTCGATCAGCTTGTCGGACTCGTCGCGGATCAGATCGGTATAGGAAGCCTTGACTGTCGTGCGGACCTTCTTGGTACGGCCGCCCATAGCCTTGCCGAACATTTCCGACAGGTTCAGCACGCCGATATTGGCGCCCGGCATGCCGGGAATTTCGAAGCCGCCCATGCCGGAACCGGTATCGGCCACCTCGATATCGATTTCCTTGTCGTCGAGTTCGCCGTCCCTCAGCTTCTTACGGAAGTTCTCGCGGGTGGCAGGCGAAGCGGTGGTGCCGACCAAGGCATCGAGAACACGCTCTTCGGCGCTGACATGCGCCTTGGCCTGCACTTCGGCCCGCTTCTTCTCGCGCACCAGGCCGATGCCGACCTCGACAAGATCGCGGATGATCTGCTCGACATCGCGGCCGACATAGCCGACCTCGGTGAATTTGGTGGCTTCCACCTTGATGAAGGGCGCGCCGGCGAGCTTTGCCAGGCGGCGGGAAATTTCCGTCTTGCCGACGCCGGTCGGCCCGATCATCAGGATGTTCTTCGGCATGACTTCGTCGCGCAGGCTCGGATCGAGCTGCTGGCGGCGCCAGCGGTTGCGCAGCGCGATCGCGACGGCGCGCTTGGCCTCATGCTGGCCGATGATGTAGCGGTCGAGTTCGGAAACGATCTCGCGAGGGGAAAAGGTCGTCATTGCGTATCATTCTCCTGGCGGTCCGGGGCAATCAGCGGCACCCGGCCGTAATTCATCGTTATTTTCGCCAAGCCTTGAAAGCATGGTTGGTCCGGCCGCACGTCAGCCTTCGACCTCAAGCGATTCCACTACGATATTATGGTTTGTGTAGACGCAGATGTCGGCGGCAATCTCGAGGGCGCGGCGCGCGATCTCTTCGGCCGATTTGTCGGTATCCATGAGCGCGCGGGCGGCCGCGAAGGCGTAGTTGCCGCCCGAGCCGATCGCCGTCGTGCCATGCTCAGGCTCCAGAACATCGCCGTTGCCGGTGATCGCGAGCGTGATCGACTTGTCGGCGACGAGCATCATGGCTTCGAGATTACGCAGGTATTTGTCGGTACGCCAGTCCTTGGCGAGTTCGACGGCGGCTCGCATCAGCTGGCCGGGATACTGCTCCAGCTTCTTTTCGAGCCTTTCGAGCAGGGTGAAGGCATCGGCGGTGGCGCCGGCGAAACCGGCGATGACCTCGCCCTTGCCGATGCGGCGCACCTTGCGGGCATTGCCCTTCATGACGGTCTGGCCGAGGCTCACCTGGCCGTCGCCCGCCATCACCACCTTGCCGCCTTTTCGAACTGTAATGATCGTTGTCATAAAACACCTGTCTGCCCATGACGCGGGCTACTCTGCCAAGCCGCTCACCGGCCTTGTTGAACCCTATGTAAGTGGGCCGGAGCCGATTGCAAATGGGCCGGCTTTTCTCTTCCCCGGCTTCTGGATATTTCCCCATGCGCCTGATAAGGAACGGCCTTATTCCGATGGAGGGCCAGATGGCCGAGACCGCAGCAAGCCGCACGGGCAGCGTTTCCCGCAAGACCAACGAGACCTCGATTTCCGTTTCCGTCAATCTCGATGGCACCGGCAAATCGAAGATTTCGACGGGCGTCGGCTTCTTCGATCATATGCTCGACCAGCTTTCGCGGCATTCCCTCATCGACATGGAGATCGACGCCAAGGGCGACCTGCATATCGACGATCACCATACCGTCGAGGATACGGGTATCGCGATCGGCCAGGCGATCTCCAAGGCGCTCGGCGACCGGCGCGGCATCACGCGCTACGCTTCGATAGACCTTGCCATGGACGAGACGATGACCAAGGCCGCGGTCGATCTTTCCGGCCGGCCCTTCCTCGTCTGGAACGTCGCCTTCAGCGCGCCGAAGATCGGAACCTTCGACACCGAGCTCGTCCGCGAATTCTTCCAGGCGCTCGCCCAGAATGCCGGCATCACCTTGCATATTCTCAACCATTATGGCGCCAACAACCACCATATTGCCGAGACATGCTTCAAGGCCGTTGCCCGCGCATTGCGCACGGCGACAGAGATCGATCCGAGACAGGCGGGCCGTGTTCCCTCGACCAAGGGCACGCTCGTCTGAGCCCCTCAAGGGAGCGGCGAGAATGACTTCAAGCTATATTTTCCTGACGCCGCCCGGCAGCGCAGGTACACGCCTTGACGAAACGCGAGCCATCCGCGACGGCTTCACGTGGCTCGGCTTCCTGTTCCCGTGGATTTGGCTACTGGCGCATCGGCTGTGGCTGCCGGCGGGCGTGGCCTTTCTGGCGCAGGCAGTCGGCGGCGCGCTGATGGACGAGCCGGGTCTCGGGCTGGCGGGAGCGGCGATCGCGCTTGGTGTGAATGTGCTGGTCGGCCTCGAAGGCCAGAATTTGCGCATTCGCAGCCTTGCCGCCAAAGGCTGGAACGAAGACGGGCTCGTTACAGCCGATACGATCGGCATTGCCGAGGACGTCTATTTCTCGGACAAGGCAAACATTACAGAGAGCGACGGCGCCGCCGCACCGGACTGGGAGAACAAGACCCGCCCGGACGGCCGCCACGGCCATGCCACCTCGCTCGGTCTTTTCGGTTTTGATGGAGGACGCTGATCATGCGCGTCGCGATTATCGACTACGGTTCCGGCAACCTGCGCTCGGCGACCAAGGCTTTCGAACGGGCTGCCCGCGAGGCGGGCATCGATGCGCATATCGATCTCACCGACAAGGCGGAGAATGTCGCCGCGGCTGACCGTATCGTGCTTCCCGGCGTCGGCGCCTATGCCGATTGCCGACGTGGCCTCGATGCCGTGCCTGGGATGACCGAAGTGCTGATCGAGGCTGTCGAGAAGAAAGCGCGGCCATTCCTCGGCATCTGCGTCGGCATGCAGCTCATGTCCTCGCGCGGCCTCGAAAAGACCGTCACCCATGGTTTCGGCTGGATTCCCGGCGACGTCATCGAGATGACGCCTGGAGATCCCACGCTGAAGATCCCGCAAATCGGCTGGAACACCCTCTATCTCCAGCGCGAACACCCGCTCTTCGACGGCATTCCCACAGGATCGCAGGGGCTGCACGCCTATTTCGTCCATTCCTACCATCTTGCCGCCGAAAATGCGGGCGATGTCATCGCGACCGTCGACTATGGCGGCCCGATGACCGCTCTCGTCGGGCGCGACAACATGGTCGGAGCCCAGTTCCACCCGGAAAAGAGCCAGAAACTCGGGCTTGCGCTGATCGCCAATTTCCTGCGCTGGAACCCGTAATACGGCCGCCTTATTTTTCCTTTATGGAAACGGCGGAACAGGAGTGTGCTCGATGCCGGCTTCGCGGAAATCAGGCAAGGTGCTCTATACGCTCAGGCCCTCCCGGGAAGGCCTTCCTCCCTTCTCGGATATCAGGCTTCCCGGCGGAACGATCATCCGCCGCGTTGACGAAGCCATCCATAGGAGGGCGCTTTCCAATGCGGCCAAGGCGTTGAAAGAAAGGCTGGACCGATGATCCATGAGTTTCTTGCCGGCAACGAGAATTCCCAGCTGCGCGCCAATGGCATCAGCGCCGGCGATATCGCCGAGGCGGTGCTGGAATTCTATATCGAGGGCGAAGACGACCTGATCGGCCTGCTCGCCTATGCCCTTTATGAACGGCAAAAGCGCGATTTCGTCCTCAGCCATCGCAAGCGCAACGCCGGTCGCTCGCCCAACGAGGCCGAGCTTGCCGCCGTCAACGGCAACTACCTCTCCACCGACCTGCGCAACACGCTGCGCGACCGCGCCTCGCAGATCCTTGCGAGTTATGCCGAGACCTATGTGGAGGCGATGGAGCCCGAAATCCGGCTTGCCGCCGTCAACAGCGATGCGCTGCGCCTGGTGCGCGAGATCGAGAAATCGGTGAAGAAGCGTCTGGGCTTCTGGCGCCAAGTACGCGCCGGTTTCACCGTTACCCTGCTGATCCTACTGCTTTTCGGCGCGGCCACCATTGCCGCTGTCTTTTTCCGCTCGGATATCGTAGATGCGTGGAATGCGCTGATGGTACCGACCACTTTACGGACGTAAGACGACATGATCCTTTTTCCCGCGATCGACCTGAAGGGCGGCCAGTGCGTCCGCTTGAAGCTCGGCGACATGCAGCAGGCGACGGTCTACAACACCGATCCGGCCGCCCAGGCGAAATCCTTCGAAGACCAGGGTTTCGAATGGCTGCACGTAGTCGATCTCGACGGCGCCTTTGCGGGACATTCGGCCAATGGCGACGCCGTCGAGGCGATCCTGAAGGCGACCAAGAATCCGGTGCAGCTCGGTGGCGGCATCCGCACGCTCGATCATATCGAAGCCTGGCTGTCGCGCGGCCTGCGCCGCGTCATTCTCGGCACCGTCGCGGTCAGAAATCCTGAGCTGGTCATCGAGGCCTGCCGGAAATTTCCCGGCCGCGTCGCCGTCGGCATCGATGCCAAGGGCGGCAAGGTGGCGGTCGAGGGTTGGGCTGAAGCTTCCGAACTCGGCATCATCGAGCTCGCCAGGAAATTCGAGGGCGCCGGTGTTGCCGCGATCATCTACACCGATATCGACCGCGACGGGATCCTGACCGGTATCAACTGGGCGTCGACGCTGGAGCTTGCCGACGCCGTCTCCATCCCCGTCATCGCTTCGGGCGGCCTTGCCTCCATCGAAGACATCGAGCGCATGCTGCAGCCCGACGCACAGAAGCTCGAAGGAGCGATCTCGGGCCGTGCGCTTTACGACGGCCGGATCGATCCGGCGGAAGCGCTGGCGCTGATCAAGGCCAGCAGGGCCAGGGAGACTGCGTAAATGACCCTCAAGGCTCGTGTCATCCCCTGCCTCGATGTCAAGGACGGCCGTGTCGTCAAGGGCGTCAACTTCCTCAATCTCGTCGATGCCGGCGATCCCGTCGAAGCGGCGAAGGCCTATGATGCGGCCGGCGCCGACGAACTCTGCTTCCTCGATATCACCGCTTCTTCGGACAATCGCGAGACGATCTTCGATGTCGTGTCGCGCACAGCCGACCAGTGCTTCATGCCGCTGACGGTCGGCGGCGGGGTCAGAACCATCGCCGATATCCGCAAGCTCCTGCTGTGCGGCGCCGATAAGGTCTCGATCAATTCGGCAGCCGTCAGCAATCCCGATTTCGTCGCCGAGGCGGCCGACAAGTTCGGCGATCAGTGCATCGTCGTCTCGATCGACGCCAAGCGCAGGCGCACGCAAGCAGTCGGCGGCGACAATCTAAGCGCCTGGGAGATCTATACGCATGGCGGCCGTAACGCGACCGGCATCGACGCCATCGAATTCGCCCAGAAGATGGTGGCCCGCGGCGCGGGCGAACTGCTCGTTACCTCGATGGACCGCGACGGCACCAAGGTGGGCTACGACCTGGAACTGACGCGGGCGATCGCCGATGCGGTGCGGGTGCCGGTCATCGCGTCGGGCGGCGTCGGCGATCTCGACGATCTCGTCGCCGGGGTGAAGGAAGGCCATGCCAACGCGGTACTTGCCGCCTCGATCTTCCATTTCGGCACCTATACCGTCGGCGAGGCCAAGCACTATATGTCGAAGTGCGGCATCGACATGCGTCTCGACTGAACCTTGAAAGCAGACATATGAGCGGATTTTCCCTTTCCGACCTCGAAAGGATCGTCGCAGAGCGATCGAACGCCTCGCCGGAGCAATCCTGGACGGCAAAGCTCGTGGCCGCCGGCCAGCCGAAAGCGGCAAAAAAGCTCGGTGAAGAGGCGATTGAAGCCGTGATGGCGGCGGTGACTGATGACCGCGACAATCTGACCTATGAAGCCGCCGATGTGCTCTATCATCTCTTGGTCGTATTGCGGATTGCTGAAATACCGTTAGAGAATGTCATGGCCGAACTCGAGCGCAGAACCGTGCAGTCCGGCCTCAAGGAAAAGGCCAGCCGGCAGGGTTCATGAGTATCGCGACTGAGATTATCGGGGTGCCGGAAACGTTGGATCACTTCCAGTCGGAATCCTATTCGCCCTACCATTTCTTTTCTTCCGAACAATGGGCGAAATTCCGGGCCGACACGCCGCTGACGCTGACCAGCGACGAGGTCAAGCGGCTGCGCTCGATGGGCGATCCGATCGATCTCGACGAGGTCCGGCGCATCTATCTCTCGCTGTCGCGCCTGCTCTCGTCGCATGTCGAATCGTCGCAGATGCTGTTCAACCAGCGCAACCGCTTCCTCAGCATGTCGGATGTGACGAAGACGCCTTTCGTCATCGGCATCGCAGGTTCGGTCGCGGTTGGAAAATCGACCACTGCCCGTATCCTCAAGGAGCTTCTGGGACGCTGGCCCTCCAGCCCGAAAGTCGATCTCATCACCACCGACGGCTTCCTCCACCCGAACGCCGTGCTGCAGCGGGAAAAGCTGATGCAGCGCAAGGGTTTTCCGGAGAGCTACGATACGGCCGCGATCCTACGCTTCCTCTCGGCGATCAAGGCGGGACAGCCTGACGTGAAGGCGCCCTGCTATTCGCACCTCGTCTACGACGTGCTGCCGGACGAATACAAGATCATCGACCGGCCCGACATCCTGATCTTCGAAGGCATCAACGTGCTGCAATCGCGCAATCTGCCGGCCGACGGCAAGATCGTGCCCATGGTGTCCGACTTCTTCGACTTTTCGATCTATATCGATGCGGCGGAAAACAAGATCCATAACTGGTATGTGACGCGCTTCATGCGGCTGCGTGAAACCGCCTTCCGCGATCCCAACTCTTATTTCCATCGCTACGCGTCGATCACCGATGCGGAAGCGCTTGAAATCGCCGAGGATCTCTGGACGAACATCAACCTGAAGAACCTGCGCCAGAACATCCTGCCGACGCGGCCGCGCGCCGATCTCATCCTGAAAAAAGGCAAGGACCACCTGATCGAGCAGGTTGCGCTCAGGAAACTATAGCAGGCGATCAATTTTCACGAATGGACGCGTCGCAGCGTCAGATTGATGCGGCCGCCGTTCTTCAGCAGCGTCGACGTCCCGGGATGAATGCGGTCGACGCCATGGAAACAGAGCCTCCCCTCGCCGCCCAGCACGACCAGATCGCCGCTCGCAAGCTTGAAGGATAGCGTGCGATCATTGCGGTTGAGGCCGCCGACCCGAAAGAGGCAGCTGTTGCCGAGCGAGATTGAGACGACCGGCGCCTGCAAATCCCTCTCGTCCTTATCCTGATGCAAGCCCATGCGGGCGTCATCGGAATAGAAATTAACGAGGCAGGCCTCCGGCGGCTTCTCATAACCGGAAACATCATTCCAGATATCGAGCAAGAGCTTCGGCATCTCAGGCCAAGGCCTGCCGGTTGCCGGATGCGTCGGCTGATAACGATAGCCGCGTTCCTTGTCCGTTACCCAGCCCAGCGGCCCGCAATTCGTCATCCTGACCGACATCGGCTTGCCGGTGCCGGGCATGACGGGCACATAGAGCGGCGCTTCGGTGACGACGGTACGGATGAGCTCGACCAATTCTTCCTGGCGCGCCCGGTCGAGGTAGCCGGGGAGATGGCGGATGCCGTTCAGGAGACCCGGCATATCACTCGCCGCCGCCCGGGCGGCCACGCATTTTCTTGACTTCAGAGCGGCCGGATTTTTCTTTCAGCCGACGCTCGACAGAACCCTTGGTCGGCTTGGTCTTCTTGCGCGGCGGCGGTGGCGGCTTGGCCGCTTCCAGGATCAGCTCCTTCAGCCGCTCGCGCGCATCCTCCCGGTTGCGGTCCTGGCTGCGAAAGCGGCTAGCCTCGATCATCAGCACGCCCTCCTTCGACATACGCCGGCCGGCGAGCTTGACCGCATTGGCCTTGACGCGATCATTGAGGGAAGGGGAATTCGGGATGTTGAAGAACAACTGGACCGCGGTCGAAACCTTGTTGACATTCTGCCCGCCGGGACCGCCCGCCAGAACGAATTGTTCCGTCAGTTCCCATCCCGCGATGGTGATCCTGTCATCGATGTAGAGCGCGTCGCTGGCCATGCGGCGTTCTATCTCATATCGCCGGCCAATTGGAAATATCGGCCGGCAACGAGAAAACCCGGCAATCCTGCGACGCCGGGTTTCACGTGAATCAGAAAGTTTTTCCGCTTTATTCGGCTGCGACCTTCACGCCCGGGGCCGCGTCGCGGACGCCGCCATCGACATGATTTTCGAACTTGGCGAAGTTGGCGATGAACATCGAGACCAGCTTTTCGGCCTGCGCGTCATAGGCCGCCTTATCGGCCCAGGTCGAGCGCGGATCGAGAATGCCGCCGTCGACACCATCGACGGAGACCGGCACGGCGAAGCCGAAGTTGGCGTCCGTGCGGAACTCGACCTGGCCGAGCTTGCCGCTCAGAGCCGCGGCCAGCAGCGCGCGTGTCGCCTTGATCGGCATGCGCTTGCCGGTGCCGTAGGCGCCGCCGGTCCAGCCGGTGTTGACGAGCCAGCACTCGACGCCGTGACGGCCGATCAGCTCCTTGAGCAGATTGCCGTATTCGGCCGGGTGGCGCGGCATGAAGGGTGCGCCAAAGCAGGTGGAGAAGGTCGCTTCCGGCTCGACGACACCCTTTTCGGTGCCGGCCACCTTGGCGGTGTAGCCGGAGAGGAAGTGATACATGGCCTGATCGGGCGTCAGGCGCGCGATCGGCGGCATGACGCCGAAGGCATCGGCGGTCAGCATGATGATCGTCTTCGGATGCCCGGCGCGGCCGGTTTCCGAAGCGTTCGGGATGAAATGCATCGGGTAGGCGCAACGGGTGTTTTCCGTCAGCGAACCGTCATCGAAATCGGGCTCGCGACGTTCGTTGAGGACGACGTTTTCGAGCACGGTGCCGAAGCGCTGCGTCGTCGCGTAGATTTCCGGCTCGGCTTCGGCCGAAAGGCGGATGGTCTTGGCGTAGCAGCCGCCTTCGAAGTTGAAGATGCCGTTTTCGCTCCAGCCATGTTCGTCATCGCCGATCAGCGTGCGGGCCGGATCGGCCGAAAGGGTGGTCTTGCCGGTGCCGGAAAGGCCGAAGAAGACTGCCGCATCACCATCCGGGCCGACATTGGCCGAGCAGTGCATCGGCATCACGCCCTTGGCCGGCAGCAGGTAGTTGAGCACGGTGAAGACCGATTTCTTCATTTCGCCGGCGTAAGACGTGCCGCCGATGAGAACGAGGCCGTTGGTGAGATCGCAGGCGATCACCGTTTCCGAACGGCAGCCGTGGCGCGCCGGATCGGCCTTGAAGCTCGGCAGATCGATGATCGTCAGCTTGGGCAGGAAAGTCGGCAGTGCTGCGGCGTCGGGACGGATCAGCAGATTGCGGATAAACAGCGAATGCCAGGCGAACTCGGTTACGACGCGGGTCGGCAGAGCATGGCCTTCTTCGGCGCCGCCGACGAGGTCCTGGACGAAAAGGTCCTTGCCGGCGGCATGCGCCAGCATGTCGTCACGCAGCAGAGCGAAATGCTCCGGCGAGAGCGGCTTGTTGTTGTCCCACCAAATTTGACCATCCGTATTGGCGTCACGGACGACGAACTTGTCACGCGGCGAACGGCCGGTGTGCTGACCGGTAAGGGCCCGAAGAGCGCCCTGAGCGGTCAGTTCGGCTTCACCCCGGCGGATCGATTCCTCATAGAGCGCTGCGGCGGAAAAGTTATAGCGAACGCTGGCTGCGCCGCCCAATCCAACCGTTGCAAGCTCCGTTGCCGGGTTATGAACTCCGAACTTTTCCATGGCTAGTTCCCTTTGCTCAGGCTCGTTGCCGTTAAAACTAAGCGGGAAAATACGGGGAGAAATTTTAAAAGACAAGAGACAAAAATTGAGAAAATGCAGTAATATCAAATAATTAATCGATTTAAATTTCTGCCGTTCTTTTTAAATCGTTTGAAGGCGCCGCGTTGAAACATTTTGGTGCACCACTTCGGGTTGCGTTGGAATTTTACGACAATCCTCCCCTTTATCTTTGCCACAATTTGTTCCACCTTTATCCTCCATAAGCGCATCCGGTCACTGAGACCGCCTGGGGACGACTAAAATCCGGGAGATTGCGCACTGATGACGGAGACCAACACCATGCCGACAATCGCGCTCGTTGACGACGACCGCAACATCCTGACCTCGGTGTCGATCGCACTGGAGGCCGAAGGATATAAGGTCGAGACCTATACGGACGGTGCCTCGGCGCTCGACGGCCTTCTGGCGCGACCGCCGCAGCTTGCGATCTTCGATATCAAGATGCCGCGCATGGACGGCATGGAACTTCTGCGCCGCCTGCGGCAGAAATCGGATATTCCGGTCATCTTCCTCACCTCCAAGGATGAGGAGATCGACGAACTGTTCGGCCTGAAGATGGGCGCGGACGATTTCATCACCAAGCCTTTCTCGCAGCGCCTGCTGGTGGAGCGCGTGCGCGCCGTCCTGCGCCGCGCCTCGAGCCGCGAAGCCGCGGCCGCCGGCGGCACGAGCCCCAGCGGCGCGCCGAAAGCCGGCGCGGTGCAGCAGGCCCGTTCGCTGGAACGCGGACAGCTGGTCATGGACCAGGAGCGCCACACCTGCACCTGGAAGGGCGAGGCTGTGACGCTGACGGTGACGGAGTTCCTGATCCTGCATTCGCTGGCGCAACGCCCCGGCGTCGTGAAAAGCCGCGACGCGCTGATGGATGCGGCCTATGATGAACAGGTCTATGTCGACGACCGGACCATCGACAGCCACATCAAGCGGCTGCGCAAGAAATTCAAGATGGTCGATACCGACTTTGATATGATTGAAACGCTCTACGGAGTGGGATACCGCTTCCGCGAAGCAGCCTGAGCCCGAACGGCGCAGCGCGAGGAATTGTTGAGGGTTGCGGGCCGGTCGATCCGGCCCCGCCCTTCGAAAGGGCCTGTCATTGGCACAATTGGTTCAGGAAAGGGATCTGGACGACGCGGAGGGCGTGAGCACCCGTCGCGTCCGAGGCCGCCGTTGGTCACATCCCTTCACGCTGATCCGCCGCATCTTCGGCAATGCGGTGTTTTCGAGCCTGACGCGGCGCATCCTGTTCTTCAACCTCGTCGCGCTGGTCGTGCTCGTCGGCGGCATCCTCTATCTCAACCAGTTTCGCGAAGGCTTGATCGACGCCCGCGCCGAAAGCCTGTTGACGCAGGGTGAAATCATCGCCGGCGCCGTTTCGGCCTCCGCGTCGGTCGATACGAACTCGATCACCATCGATCCGCAGAAGCTGCTCGAGCTGCAGGCCGGCCAGAGCATTACGCCGGTGCCGAACGACGAGGACCTGGAATTCCCGATCGATCCGGAGAAGGTGGCCCCTGTCCTGCGCCGGCTGATCTCGCCGACGCGCACGCGCGCGCGCATCTTCGATGCCGACGCCAATCTGCTGCTCGATTCGCGTCACCTCTATTCGCGCGGCCAGGTGCTGCGCTTCGACCTGCCGCCGGTCGAGGAAGAGAAGCAGACCTGGAGCGATTGGTTCGCGACCCTGTTCAACAAGGCGCTGCAGCCCGGCAATCTGCCGCTCTACAAGGAAGCGCCGGGCGGCGACGGCTCGATCTATCCCGAAGTCATGAACGCGCTGACCGGCGTGCGCGGCGCTGTGGTACGCACTACGGAGAAAGGCGAGCTGATCGTTTCCGTCGCCGTGCCGATCCAGCGCTTCCGCGCCGTACTCGGCGTGCTGCTGTTGTCGACGCAGGCGGGCGACATCGACAATATCGTCCATGCCGAACGGCTTGCCATCATGCGGGTCTTCGGCGTGGCGACGCTCGTCAACGTGCTGCTGTCCCTGGTGCTGTCGTCGACCATCGCCAATCCGCTGCGCCGGCTTTCGGCAGCGGCGATCCGCGTGCGCCGTGGCGCCAAGACGCGCGAGGAGATCCCCGACTTCTCCGCCCGCCAGGATGAAATCGGCAATCTTTCCATCGCCTTGCGCGAGATGACGACGGCCCTTTACGACCGCATCGATGCGATCGAGAGCTTTGCTGCCGATGTCAGCCACGAACTCAAGAACCCGCTGACCTCGCTGCGCAGCGCCGTCGAAACGCTGCCGCTCGCCAAATCCGAAGAATCCAAGAAACGGCTGCTTGACGTCATCCAGCATGATGTGCGCCGCCTCGACCGCCTGATCAGCGACATATCGGACGCCTCGCGCCTCGATGCCGAACTTGCACGCGTCGATGCCGGCTCCGTCGACATGGAAGTGCTGCTGCGCGACCTGATCGACGTGTCCCGCCAGATCCGGGGCAGCAAGAAGCAGGTGGAAATCGAATATACGATCGAACGCAAGCCGAACATCAAGACGCGTTTCGTCGTCAACGGCCACGATCTGCGCATCGGTCAGATCGTCACGAACCTGATCGAAAACGCCCGCTCCTTCGTGCCCGAGAAGGGCGGCAAGATCACCGTGAGGCTGGTGCGCACGCGCTCGCGCTGCGTCACGACCATCGAAGACAACGGCCCCGGCATCCAGGCGGAAAATATCGACCGCATCTTCGAGCGTTTCTATACGGATCGGCCGGAATCGGAAGGTTTCGGCCAGAATTCCGGCCTCGGCCTTTCGATCAGCCGCCAGATCGCCGAAGCCCATGGCGGCTCGCTGAGGGCGGAGAACATCACCGATGGCGAGAACGGGCGCGTGCTCGGCGCGCGCTTCATCCTCGCCCTTCCGCTTGACGCCGCCGCATGAGCGGGCCGGCTCCCAACATCCATGCGACGGCGATCGTCGTCGGCAGGACGGGGCTCCTGTTCAGCGGGCCGTCCGGCTGGGGAAAGTCGATGCTGGCCTTCACCTGCATGACCGAGGCCCGCCGGCTGGGTCTCTTTACGGCGCTCGTCGCTGACGACCAGGTCCTCCTGTCGGAAGAAGCCGGCTCGGTGATTGCCGCATGCCCGCCGTCGATCGCCGGGTTGATCGAGCTTCGCGGCACCGGCATCGTCCGGCAGGATCACGTGCCCCAGGCAATCATGCACTATGCCGTGCTTCCCGGCAGCGCTTCCGGTGAAAACCGCGTCCCTGCGGAGGGCGAAATCGTCAGTCTCGCCCCGGGTTTTTCGCTTCCCGCATTGCGGCTGCTCACAAATGTTGCCTCACCGCTGGCGATCCTCATGGCGAAAGCGCCTGACATCGGATGCTGAAGGCTTCCGGATTGATCAATCCGCCTTATATATTTGCATTTTTATCTTGCACTTCGGCTTTTCATAGCCAAGATGTGCCGCCACCGGTGGACGAAATTGCTGCATTGCGATATCTCAGCCACCGTTTGCGGATATGGGAGCAGTAATATCATGATCGGACTTGTGCTTGTCACTCATGGCAAGCTGGCTGAAGAGTTTCGTCATGCTGTCGAGCACGTCGTCGGTCCTCAGAAATTCATCGAGACGGTCTGTATTGGCCCCGAAGACGATATGGACCAGAGACGGCAGGACATTCTGCAAGCCGTTTCCGGTGCTGACGACGGCCATGGCGTCGTCATCCTGACCGACATGTTTGGCGGCACGCCGTCCAATCTTGCCATATCGGTCATGAGCAGCGGCCATACCGAGGTCATTGCCGGCGTCAACCTGCCGATGCTGATCAAGCTCGCCGGCGTGCGCGGCGAGAACAACATGGAGAAGGCGCTGGTGGAGGCTTCCGAAGCCGGGCGGAAATATATCAATGTCGCGAGCCGCGTACTCAGCGGAAAATAACGGACCTTCATGACGTCGCTTTCCCGGGAACTCCTCATCATCAACAAGCGCGGTCTTCACGCGCGCGCCTCCGCCAAATTCGTGCAGATGGTCGAGAATTTCGATGCAGCCATCACCGTTTCCAAAGATGGAATGACGGTCGGCGGCACCTCGATCATGGGCCTCATGATGCTGGCGGCAAGTCCTGGCTCGAGCGTGGTCGTCTCGGCGAGCGGCATCCAGGCCGCCGAAGCGCTGGAGGCGCTGGATCAGCTGATCCAGAATAAGTTCGGCGAAGAAATGTGACCTCGGCCGAGTTCATATAAACATATAAAGACTTCTTTATATCCTTATTGCCATCCCAGGTGAAGCCTGCTAAACGGCTGGCATGCCGTGCGCTTGCTTGCGCCTGCGCCAATTTTTGAGACGTTTTTCAGCCTGGAGACCTCTATGAGCACTGAAAAAGATTATGTCGTCGCCGATATCGGGCTTGCGGATTTCGGCCGCAAGGAAATTACGATCGCCGAAACCGAAATGCCGGGGCTGATGTCCTGCCGCGCCGAATTCGGCCAGGCAAAGCCGCTGAAGGGCGCGCGCATCACCGGTTCGCTGCACATGACCATCCAGACGGCCGTGCTGATCGAGACGCTGGTGGCGCTCGGCGCCGAAGTCCGCTGGGCTTCGTGCAACATCTTCTCGACGCAGGACCATGCCGCCGCTGCGATCGCCGCTGCCGGCGTTCCGGTATTCGCCATCAAGGGTGAATCGCTCGAAGATTACTGGGTCTATACGGACAAGATCTTCCAGTGGGCCGATGGCGGTCTTTCCAACATGATCCTCGATGACGGCGGCGACGCCACCATGTACATCCTGCTCGGCGCCCGCGCCGAAGCCGGCGAGGACGTGCTCTCCAACCCGCATTCCGAAGAAGAAGAAATCCTCTTCGCACAGATCAAGAAGCGCCTCGCCGCTTCTCCGGGCTGGTTCACCAAGCAGCGCGACGCCATCAAGGGCGTCACGGAAGAAACCACCACGGGCGTCAACCGCCTCTACCAGCTCAGCCAGAAGGGCCTGCTGCCCTTCCCGGCGATCAACGTCAACGACTCCGTCACCAAGTCGAAGTTCGACAACAAGTACGGCTGCAAGGAATCGCTGGTCGACGGCATCCGCCGCGGCACCGACGTGATGATGGCCGGCAAGGTTGCCGTCGTCTGCGGTTACGGTGACGTCGGCAAGGGTTCTGCCGCTTCGCTTTCCGGCGCCGGCGCCCGCGTCAAGGTGACCGAAGCCGATCCGATCTGCGCCCTGCAGGCGGCCATGGATGGTTACGAAGTGGTTCTGCTCGAGGACGTCGTTTCCTCGGCCGATATCTTCATCACAACGACCGGCAACAAGGACGTCATCCGCATCGACCACATGCGGCAGATGAAGGACATGGCGATCGTCGGCAACATCGGCCATTTCGACAACGAAATCGAAGTCGCCGCGCTGCGGAACCTCAAGTGGACCAACGTCAAGCCGCAGGTCGACCTGATCGAGTTCCCCAAGGGCAACCGCATCATCCTTCTCTCCGAAGGCCGTCTGCTGAACCTCGGCAATGCGACGGGCCATCCGTCCTTCGTCATGTCGGCTTCCTTCACCAACCAGACGCTGGCGCAGATCGAGCTCTTCACCAAGCCCGGCCAGTACGAGAACAAGGTGTACATCCTGCCGAAGCACCTCGACGAGAAGGTTGCGCGCCTTCATCTCGATAAGCTCGGCGTGAAGCTTACC
The DNA here is from genome assembly GCF_047445895.1 of Rhizobium sp. BR 249. NCBI lineage: Bacteria > Pseudomonadati > Pseudomonadota > Alphaproteobacteria > Hyphomicrobiales > Rhizobiaceae > Rhizobium > Rhizobium sp. BR 249. Next base: position 28,073 of record NZ_JARWKX010000034.1, read on the forward strand.
CAGCTCAGCGAAGAGCAGGCTGCCTATATCGGCGTGAAGCCGCAGGGCCCGTTCAAGTCCGACCACTACAGATATTGATAGGATCATCAATATCCACAAGATGTAGAAGCCGCGGCATTGACAAATGCCGCGGCTTATTTTTTGGACGCTCCCTTCCCGCCGATTCCCTTCCGAAGTATTGTTTTAAGACTTGATTCGGGACGCCGGACACCGTCCGACCGTCTCGAAATGGGATGTCTTGTCGTAATGCGGCACATTGAAAGACGGAGACATACCGCGGATGTCGGAAATGAAAAACAGCCTGCTCGGTCAGGCGGATGACGGCGTTCGCGCCGGTCGCCGCCCGTTCACGGCAGGCCAAGGATATCAATCTGCAACGGCACACGAGGCCGCAAAGCAAGAGCATGGATCATTGGCGCGCTTCCTGAAAACCTGCGCAGCCGGCACGGCGTTTGCCGCGCTGGCGCGGCCGGTTCTGGCACAGACCGAGCAGCAGGCGGCGGCCTCGGCTCACCTCTTCACCTCCTCGCAGGTCGTCGGCGTTTCCGTCGTCATCGGCGTCATCTCGGCAGCGCTGCTGTCGACACTGTGGCTCGTGCGCCAGCGCGGCAACCTGGAAAACGAGAGCAGGGAAATCCGCTCGGCACTTTCCGACGCCCAACAGCGCATTTCGCAATACCAGGCTCTGATCGCCGACAAGAACCGGCGGATCGTCATCTGGGACGGCAATGCCCGCCCTGAGCTTCTCGGTCAGCTTCCGCCCGAAACCGGCGCGCCGCAAGACGGCGAATTCCTGGCCTTCGGCCTCTGGCTGAAATCACGCTCCGCCTCCGATCTGGAAAAGGCGATCGACCGGCTGCGCGACGGCGCGCAAAGCTTCGACATGGTGGTCGAAACCATCCGTGACGAAGTGCTCGAGGCGCAGGGCCGGGTTTCCGGCGGGCGCGCCTTCGTCCGCTTCGTGGCGCTCAACAATCTGCGCGCCGAGCTCGCAGAGATCAGGATCGAGCGCGACCGGCTGATGACCTCGATCTCGGCCTTCCAGACCATGCTCGACGCGATCGACATGCCGGCCTGGCAGCGCGACCCGGCGGGCCGCCTGACCTGGGTCAACCTTGCTTACGGCGAGGCGGTCGAAGCACGATCGCCGCAGCAGGCGATCAATGAAGGCCGCGAGATGCTGACGACCGTGGCGCGCGAACGCATCCGCGCGACGGCGACGCCGGAATCGCCCTTCCACGACACGATCTCGACAGTCGTGCGGGGCAACCGCACATTCTTCGACGTCGTCGACGTCAAGGTTCCCGGCGGCTCGGCCGGCATTGCGGTCGACGTGTCCGACATAGAGGCGGTTCGCGCCGAGCTGGAACGGACGCTGAAGAGCCACGCCGAAACACTCGACCATCTCGCGACACCCGTCGCCATCTTCGACGGCGACCGCAGGCTGCAATTCTACAACCAGGCCTTCGTCGCCCTTTGGGAATTGGATATCGCCTTCCTCGAAAGCCGGCCCGACAATAGCGAGCTGCTCGAACGGCTGCGCGCGGCCAAGAAGCTGCCGGACCAGCTCAACTGGAAAAGCTGGAAGGAAGCGGCGCTTTCGGTCTATCGCGCGCTCGATACGCAATCGGATCTCTGGCACCTGCCGAACGGGCAGACGCTGCGCGTCTTCGCGACCGCCCATCCGCAGGGCGGCGCCACCTGGGTGTTCGAAAACCTGACCGAGCAGGTCGACCTCGAAACGCGCTACAACACGCTGGTCAAGGTACAGGGCGAAACGATCGACCATCTTTCCGAAGGTGTCGCGGTGTTCGGGCCCGATGGACGCATCCGCCTGTCCAACCCGGCGTTCCGCGCGCTCTGGGGGATCACCGAAGCCGAGGCCAAGCCCGGCACCCATATCCGTGCCCTCGGCGAGGCCTGCGCGCCCTCCTACGACCGGCCGGACGGCTGGAAGACCTTCTCCGAACTGATCACCAGCTTCGACGACGAACGCCGCTCGGGCCAAGGCACGCTGGAACTCTTCTCCGGCCTCGTGCTCGACTACGCCGTCATCCCGCTGCCGAACGCCCAGACCATGCTGACCTTCGTCAACATGACCGACAGCGTGCGCGCCGAACGCGCGCTGACCGAGAAGAACGAGGCGCTGCGCAAGGCCGACGAGCTGAAGAACGACTTCGTTCAGCACGTTTCCTATGAGCTGCGCTCGCCGCTGACGAATATCATCGGCTTCACCGATCTCCTGCGCACGCAGGGCGTGGGGCCGCTGAACGACCGGCAGGCCGAATATATCGACCACATCTCGACCTCGTCTTCGGTTCTGCTGACGCTCGTCAACGATATACTCGACCTCGCGACCGTCGATGCGGGCATCATGCGGCTGAACTATGCGGAGATCGACCTCAACGACCTGCTCGACGACGTCTCGATGCAGATCGCAGATCGCCTCCACGAAAGCGGCGTGGCGCTCGAAATCACCGCGCCCGCCTATCTCGGCTCGATCGTCGCCGATCCGCAGCGGCTGAAGCAGATCCTGCTGAAGCTCCTGTCCAATGCGGCGAATTTCTCGCCCGAGGGCACCTCGATCTCGCTGGAATGCCATCGCGAGGGCTCGGATTTCGTCTTCGCCGTCAGTGATCGCGGCCCCGGCATCTCGCCTGAGATGATCACCACCGTTTTCGACCGCTTTGCGACGGGTTCAAAAAGCGGCAAACGCGGCGGCGCCGGCCTCGGCCTCTCGATCGTCGACAGCTTCGTCAGCCTGCATCATGGCGACGTGACGATCGACAGCGAGCCGGGCAAGGGCACGACCGTCGTCTGCCGCATCCCCTCGGTCGATATCCCGCATTCTGCCGCTGCCGAATGACGACGAGCGATACGATCTCGCTTTTCCTGAAGGACGAGGCGGCGACCATTCGCCTCGGCGAAGACCTGGCTCTCGCCCTGAAAGCCGGCGATTGCCTTGCCCTTTCGGGCGATCTCGGCGCCGGAAAATCATCGCTGGCGCGCGCCATCCTGCGGGCGATGGCCGATGACGAGGGTCTGGAAGTCCCGAGCCCGACCTTCACGCTGGTACAATCCTACGATTTACGCATCCCGGTTTCGCACTTCGATCTCTACCGGCTGGGCGATCCTGCCGAGCTGACTGAACTCGGCTTCGACGAGGCCTTGCAGAACGGCATCTGCCTCGTCGAATGGCCCGAGATGGCCGAAGGCGAGTTGCCGGCGTCTCGCATCTCCTTGCGGCTCGAACATGAAGGCGCCGGTCGCCGCGCCACGATTACGGCGGCTGAGAAGACCGCGGCCCGTATCCGGCGCGTGCTTGATATCCGCGACTTTCTTGCCGATGCCGGTTATGGAGACGCCAAGCGGCGTTTCCTTATCGGGGATGCGTCGCTGCGCGCCTATGAATCCGTCTATCCGAAGAAGGGCGAACGCAAGATCCTGATGGACTGGCCGCCGCTGCCGGATGGCCCACCGGTTCTGGACGGCAAACCTTACCCCAAGGTCGCCCATCTCGCAGAAAACGCCTATCCCTTTGTGGCGATCGCTAATACCTTGCGCGAGCGGGGCTTTGCGGCCCCGGAGATTTACAAGGTCGACTATAACAAGGGCATCATGCTGATCGAGGATCTCGGCAGCGAAGGCGTGCTCGATGACGAGGGGCTGCCGGTCGCCGAGCGTTACCGGCAAAGTGTCGCCTGTCTCGCACACCTTCATTCCATGCAGATTCCTCAAGATATCCCGGTTACAGCAGACCATACGCATCACATTCCCGACTTCGACCGCACGGCGATGAAGATGGAAGTGCGGCTGATGCTCGACTGGCATATTGCCTGGAAGCGCGGCACGGCGCCGACGGATACCGAGCGCGAGGAATATCTTGCAATCTGGGACGACCTGATCGACGAGTTGCAATCGGCCGAAACCAATCTGCTTCTGCGTGACTTCCATTCACCCAACATCATCTGGCGCGAACATGAGAGCGGCGTCCGCAGGATCGGTATCATCGACTTTCAGGATTCGATGATAGGGCCGACCGCCTATGACCTTGCCTCCATCGTCCAGGATGCGCGCGTCACCATCGAGCCGGATCTTTTCCGGCAACTGATGGACGACTACCTCACCATCCGCCGCGCGCAGGGCGGCTTTGACGAAGCCGGATTCATGAAGGCCTGGGCCATCATGTCGGCGCAGCGCAACTGCAAGCTTGCCGGTCTCTGGGTGCGGCTGCTGCAGCGGGACGGCAAGCCCGGCTACCTCAAGCACATGCCGCGAACGCTCTCCTATCTCCAGGTCGCGCTCGAGCACGAAACGCTTGCCCCCTTGCGCGATTGGTGCTCAAGGGCTGGAATAGGCCAAAGCGAATCATAAGTTCCGGATCAGCATGACGATCAGACAAGCCATGGTATTGGCCGCGGGTCTCGGGACCCGCATGCGCCCGATCACCGATACGATCCCGAAGCCGCTGGTGAAGATCGACGGCAAGCCGATGATCGACTACGCGCTGGATTCGCTTGTTGCGGCCGGCGTCGAACGAGCCGTCGTCAACATTCACCATCACGCCGGCCAGATGCTCGATCATCTGGAAAACTATCGCGGCCTCGACATCGTCATATCAGACGAGCGGGAGGCGCTGATGAATTCCGGCGGTGGGCTGGCGAAGGGCCTGACACTGCTGACGCGCGACAGCCTCTTCGTCATGAATGCCGATCTCTTCTGGATCGGCGAACAGCCGGGACGACCAACCAACCTGCAGCGCTTAGCCGGATTCTTCGATGCCGAGCGCATGGACATGGCCCTGCTCTGCGTCCGCATCGAGGATACGACGGGCCATAACGGCAAGAACGATTTCGGCCTTGCCGCTGACGGCCGGCTGACGCGTTATCGCGACGATCCCACCAATCCCGTCGTCTATGCCGGGGCGATCGTCATGAACCCGGCGCTGTTCGACGATGCGCCGAAGGATGCCTTCAACCTCAATATCTATTTCGACAAGGCGATCGCGCGCGCGCGGCTGTTCGGGATCGTGCTCGAAGGCCATTGGCTGACCGTGGGAACGCCGGAGGCGATCGGCGAAGCGGAGGAAACGATCCGCCGATTGCGGGCGTTCGCGTGAGCTCATGGCGGAGCGGCACCAGCCACGCATCCTGACGATCCCGGCGGGCCTTCCCTTCCTGAAAACGCTGGCGACGACGCTTTGCGACGGCCGGCTGACGCCGCTCTTCCGGCACGAGCCCGACGATCCGCTGTCTCTCGCCGGGGTGACGATCTATCTGCCGACCCGGCGCGCGGTACGCGTGCTGCGATCGGAATTCGTCGACCTGCTCGGCGGCCGCTCGGCCATCCTCCCCGTCATCCGTCCCCTCGGCGAAACCGATGACGACAGCGGCTATTTCGACGAGGCGCTGCCGGCGACAATCGATCTCGCCCAGCCGCTGTCGAATACCGCCCGCCTGCTGGAGCTTGCGCGCCTTATCCTCGCCTGGCGCAACAAGCTGCCGGAAATCGTCCGCCACATTCATTCGGATTCGCCGCTCGTTGCGCCTGCAAGCCCGGCCGATGCGATCTGGCTTGCCCGCAACCTTGCGGAGCTGATCGATTCCATCGAAACCGAAGATCTCGACTGGTCGGAGCTGTCGAAACTCGACACCGGCGACTATGCCGCCTGGTGGCAGCTGACGGCGGAATTCCTGCAGATCGCCAGCGCATTCTGGCCGGAGCGGCTTTCCGAGCTCGGCAAGTCCTCGCCGGCGCGGCACAGGAACGCTATCCTCCGGGCCGAAGCACACAGGATTTCGACGATGACGCCCACGGGGCCGATCATCATTGCCGGTTCGACGGGCTCCGTTCCCGCCACGGCCGATCTCATCGCCGCCGTCGCCAATCTGCCCGAAGGCGTGATCGTGCTGCCGGGCCTTGATCTCTCCATGCCGGACAGGCACTGGCCGATGGTCGCGCCGGAACCGGCGCCCGGCCAACACGTAAACCCAGCAAGCCGCAGCCATCCGCAATATGGCCTGTCGTTCCTGCTCAAGCGCCTGAAGCTCACGCGCGCCGACATCGCGCTTCTCGACAGGCCGGAAGCCGATCTCGACCGGCGCGCAGAAATCCTGTCACGCGCACTCAGCCCAGCCGAGGCGACCAGCGACTGGGGGGCATGGAAAAACGATCTGCCTGACGGCGCCCTGTCCTCGGCCTTCGCCGATGTGTCGCTGATCGAAGCCGCCAACGAGCGCGAGGAAGCGACCGCGATTGCCATTGCGCTCCGGCTGGCGCTGGAAAGGCCTGGGCAGGACGGCGAAAGCCGGGCGGCACTCATCACGCCGGACCGCAATCTCGCCCGCCGGGTAATGGCGGAGCTTTCCCGCTTCGGCATCCTGGCCGACGATTCGGCCGGCACGCCGCTTTCCGCCACGCCGCAGGGCACCCTGCTGCAATTGCTCTTGGAGGCGTCGCTGCGGCCGGGCGATCCGGTGGCGATCGTTTCGCTGCTCAAACATCCCCTCGCCCGTTTCGGGCTCGAACGCGACGCGTTGATTTCGGCCACCGAGGCGCTCGAGCTGCTGGCGCTGCGCGGCGGCGTGGCGGAGGTCGACATCAGCACGCTCGAGCCGCTGCTCACCCATCAGCTTGCCGAACAGGCCCTGGACAGGCACGCGCCGCAATGGCGAAAGACGCTTGGCCCCGAAGCAGCCGATGCCGCATACGGGCTTGCGCGCCGGGTTCAACAGGCGACCGCGCCGCTCGCTTCGGCGCTGCTGCGGCACCGGCCGGAAGATCGCGGCGGGACGGCGAGTTTTCCCTTGTCCGAATGGGCGGAGCGCACCGGCCGCTCCCTCGAAGCCGTCGCCGCTGATCCGCAAGGCAATCTCGCCGATCTCTGGTCGAGCGAAGCGGGAGACGCGCTCGCAGCGCTGCTTAGCGAAGTGATCGATACGGACGGCCAGATGGAGGTCGACGGGCCGCAATGGATCGATATCATGGCGGCGCTCGCCGCCGGCCATGCGGTGAAGCCGCGGGCGCTCAGCCATCCCAGGCTCTTCATCTTCGGGACGCTGGAAGCCCGCCTGCAGAGCGTCGACACGCTGATCCTCGGCGGCCTGAACGAGGGTTCCTGGCCGGGACAGACCGCCAACAATCCCTTCATTCCCAGGATGATGAAGACCGAAATCGGGCTGGAGCCGCCGGAACGGCGCATCGGCCAGCTGGCGCACGATTTCGAGATGGCGAACGGCACGCGCCATCTGATCTACTCGCGCGCACTGCGCCAGGGCTCGACGCCGACTGTCGGCTCACGCTGGCTGCAGCGGCTCTTGGCGCTCGGCGGAGAGGCTTTCGAAGCGGAGTTGAAGGGACGCGGCAACCGATACCTGCAATGGGCCGGTCTCATCGATCGGGGAGAGGCCCAGGCACCGGCACAGCGCCCCTCACCAAAGCCGCCGCTCGAGCTACAGCCGAAATCCTATTCCTTCAGCGAAGTCGGCCGGCTGCGCCGCGATCCCTATTCCATCTATGCCCGCCGTGTTCTGCGGCTCGACCCGGTCGATCCGTTCAATCGTGATCCGGGAGCGGCCGAACGCGGCACGCTCTACCACAAGATCATCGACCGCTTCATCCGTGAGGCCCATATCGCCGGCACGCCGGATGCGGCAGCGGCGATGGAGCGCATCCTTTCCGAGCTCTTCGACATGGAGCAGCTGCCGCCGCATATCGATGCGGTGTGGCGACCGCGCTTCCGCGAGGTGGCCCGGGCCTTCCTCGAATGGGAGGCCGGACGGCGGCCCGGCATCCGCAAGACGCTGACGGAAGTGCGGGGCGGCGTCGAACTGGAGGCGATCAATATCCGGCTCAACGGTGTCGCGGACCGCATCGACGTCACCGGACCGAACGCTGCCGATATCATCGACTACAAGACCGGCTACAATCCCTCGCCGGCACAGGCGCGCGCGCTTCTCGATCCGCAGCTTGCACTCGAAGCGGCGGCGCTGAGCGCCGGCGCTTTCCGCGATGCCGGCAGCCTCGTGCCGCAGGACCTGCTCTATGTCCGGCTGCGCCCGGGACGGCGCTTCCAGGTCGATACCGTCAATAACGAGAGCTCGGCGCGCAGCGACAAGGCAAAATCAGCGATGGATCTCGCCGAGGAATCGATCGATCAGCTGGTCAAATTCGTGGGATTGCTGCAATCCGGCGAGAAGGGCTTCACCTCGCGGCTCATTCCGGCGCAGCAATTCGATTTCGGCGGCGACTACGATCATCTCGCCCGTGTTTCCGAATGGTCGACGGCCGAGACCGAGGAAGGCGGCGGCGATGAATGATGTGACCGACCTTCCCGACGACGACGATCCGGGCGCCTGGATCGGTTGGACGACGATCCAGCAGGCCATCGCATCCGATCCGGTGCGCTCGGCATGGGTTTCGGCCAATGCCGGTTCCGGCAAGACGCATGTTCTGACACAGCGCGTCATCCGGCTTCTGCTCGCCGGGGCGCGGCCTTCGGCCATTCTCTGCCTCACCTATACCAAGGCTGCGGCTTCCGAAATGTCGAACCGCGTCTTCGAACGGCTGGCCGAATGGGTGGTGCTCGACGATGAAGATCTCAGCCGGCGGATCGGCCAGATCGAGGGCACGGCACCCGACAGGATCAAACTTGCCGAGGCCCGGCGGCTGTTTGCCAAGGCGCTGGAGACGCCGGGCGGGTTGAAGATCCAGACGATCCACGCCTTTTGCGAGGCGCTGCTGCATCAGTTCCCGCTGGAGGCCAATGTCGCCGGACATTTCTCGGTTCTCGACGATCGCGCGGCCGCCGCACTGCTTTCCGATGCGCGTCGGGCACTGCTGACGGCAACCGCGCCGGCGCAAGACCGCGCGCTTGCCGAGGCATTTGCCTATGTGCTCAATCTCGGCGACGAATCCGGTCTCGAGAACCTGCTCGGCGACATCGTTGCCAATCGTAATGCCATTCGCCGTTTCACCGCGGCGGCCGACCAGCATGGCGGTGTTGAGCTGGTGCTGCGCAAAAGGCTCGGCCTTGCATCAGACGACACGGAAAGAGGGATCGCGGCGCAATATTGGCCGCTGCCCGGGCTTTCCGGCAGCACGCTGGAACTTTACCTCTCGCTTGCCGACCACAAGGGGGGCGCAAAGGCACAGGACGTTGCCTACGGCCTCCGGCTCGCCGGACGGGAGCGCGATGATGCAAGACGCGCCGAAATGCTCGAAAAGATCTTCCTGACGGCGGCAAAGGGCGAGCCGAAGGCGGATTCGCAATTCCTCGTCAAAGCCATGCTCGCCGAAGCGCCTGAATTGGCTGACGCCATCGCCGCTGCCCGCGCGCATGTTGCGGCAAGCCGCGACCGGTTGAAGCTCATGCGGATGTACGGCGCCACGCATGCAGCACTCGTGCTCGCCGACCGGCTGAACCAGGACTACGAGGAGCTGAAGAAGCAGCGCAGCCAGCTCGATTTCGAGGACCTGATCACCCGCACCGCCGATCTCCTGACGAAAAGCGGCGTCGGGCCCTGGATTCACTACAAGCTCGACCGCGGCATCGACCATATCCTGGTCGACGAGGCGCAGGACACCAGCCCGATCCAGTGGAGCGTCATTCAGTCGCTCGCCGAAGATTTCTTCTCCGGCGAAAGCGCCCGGCCGATCGTGCGCACGCTCTTTGCCGTCGGTGACGAAAAGCAGTCGATCTATTCCTTCCAGGGCGCGCGGCCCGAGCGTTTCTCCGAAGAGAGCGACCGGACCCGGCGGCGTGTTTCCGACAGCGGGCAGAGCTTTTCCTCCGTTCGGCTGCCGCTCTCCTTCCGCTCGACGGCCGACGTGCTCGAAGCCGTCGACCACATTTTCAAAGAGCCGGACAATGCACGCGGCCTCAGCGCGCTCGGCGAACCGGTCGTGCATCGTTCGAGCCGCATCGGGCATCCCGGCGCCGTCGATTTCTGGGAAATGGTGGCACCGGAAGCGGTGGTGAAGGAGGAGGACTGGACCGCGCCCTTCGACGCGACGCCGGAAAGCGCGCCGGCAGCCATCCTGGCGCGGCGGATCGCCCATTCGATCGGAACGCTCGTCGGCCGCGAGACGATCGTCGAAAAGGGCAAGGAGCGGCTGATCGAAGCCGGCGACATCCTCGTGCTGGTGCGCAAGCGTGACGCTTTCGTCAATGCCCTGACGCGCGCGCTGAAGCGCCGCGGCGACATCCCCGTCGCCGGCGCCGACAGGCTGGTGCTGACCAGCCATATCGCCGTACAGGATCTGCTGGCGCTCGGCCGTTTCCTACTTCTGCCGGAGGACGATCTCTCGCTCGCCGCCGTGCTCAAGAGCCCGCTTTTCGATCTTTCCGAGGAGGACGTCTTTTCGATCGCCGCGCTGCGTGGCGACAATGAGAGCGTCTGGAGCCATCTCAGGAAATTCGCCGCAGACGGCACCGAACGTTTCCGGACCGCGGTCGAAAAGCTCGAACTGTTCCTGCGGCAATCCAGGAGCCTGTCGGTTCATGATTTCTACGCGCGGGTGCTGGGCAGCCACGGCGGGCGGCGGCAATTTCTGGCGCGTCTCGGCACCGAGGTCAGCGATATTCTCGATGAATTCCTGACCTTTACCCTCGACCACGAGAGTTCCGGCCTTCCCGGGCTGCAATCCTTCATCTCTACCCTGGAGCTCGAGGCGCCCGAGGTGAAGCGCGAGCAGGACAAGGGGCGCAACGAGGTGCGGATCATGACCGTGCATGCCTCGAAGGGCCTCGAAGCGCCGATCGTTTTCCTCGTCGACGGCGGCTCCAAGGCTTTCACGCATACCCATATGCCGAAACTTCGGCTGATCGAATCGCCGTCCGGCGAGCCGCCGATGCCTGTCTGGGTTCCCGTTTCCGACCTTGCCAATTCACTGACGCAGAGCGATGCGGCGCGTGTGCAGAGACTGGCGGAAGAAGAATATCGCCGGCTGCTCTATGTCGCCATGACGCGCGCCGCCGACCGCTTGGTCGTCTGCGGCTATCGCGGGGTGCGGGAGAACAACGACACCTGGCACAAGATGATCTCGACGGCGCTGCGTGAAGATCATCCCTATGTCGAGGCGGCGGCGTTCTCCGGCCCCGATGGCGAATGGCAGGGCACCAGATGGCGCGTGCCGCGGGTGGACCGCAGCTTCGAGCGTCTCGACCGCAGCCAACACCACGAAAGCCAGGAAGCCCTGCCGGACGGCCTGTTGCGTCCGTTGCCGCCGCAGGCCGAGCTGCCCCGGCCACTCAGCCCTTCCGGCGCGGGGACGATCGTCGACGAAGACGAAGGCGGCCTGCTCATCACTTCACCGCTGTTCGGCGAGAAGGAGCGCAGCGATCGTTCGCTGGAGAAAGGCAGGCTGATCCACCGTATGCTGCAGGCGCTTCCCGATATTCCGGCCGGCGAACGGCCCGATGCCGCGCAGCGCTATGGCGAACGGGCGGCCCGGTTCTGGCCGGAGGCCGAGCGGCGCAAGCTCATCGATTCGGTTCTGAAACTATTAAACGAGGAGGGCCTGCAGCCGGTCCTCGGCCGGGAGGCGCGGCCCGAGGTCTCGATCATGGGCACGTTGACGCTCGACGGCAGACGCTATGCCGTTTCCGGCCGTATCGACCGGCTCGCCGTGCTTGCCGATCGTGTCGTCATTCTCGACTACAAGACCAACCGGGTGCCGCCGGCGACCGAGGAGGCGATCCCTTTTGCGCATAAGGCCCAGCTCGCGATCTATCGCGAGATCCTGGCGCCGCTCTATCCCGGCAAGCGCATCGACTGCATGCTCGTCTATACCGAGAATGCGTCGCTCTACACGCTGAGCGAAAAGGCGCTCGGTTTGGCGCTTGCAGGACTCAAGACAAAGTGAAATACCGGACATTGAAATTTCGGCACCGCACCATCACATGTGGTTCAACACTTGAGTTAAAGGAGCAGCCCATGGCTACCGTGAAAGTCGATATCAATAACTTCCAGTCGGAAGTTCTGGAATCCGCAGAACCCGTCGTCGTCGATTTCTGGGCTGAATGGTGCGGCCCGTGCAAGATGATTGCTCCGAGCCTCGAAGAAATCGCCGTCGAGATGGAAGGCAAGGTCAAGGTCGCCAAGCTCAATATCGATGAGAACCCGGAACTCGCCGCCCAGTTCGGCGTGCGCTCCATTCCGACACTTGCGATCTTCAAGGGCGGCGAAGTGGCCGATATCTCGGTCGGCGCCAAGCCGAAGACGGCTCTTTCGAACTGGATTTCGAACGCCGCCTGATTGGTATCGCCTACATGAAAAAAGCCCGGCTTCGACCGGGCTTTTTTCATTTTACATTTCTTCACTTCGCCCGCTTCACTTCGGCGGCGTGCCGTTGTCGGCAAGCACATCGCCGACGAGATAGAGGGAACCGCCGATCAGGATGCGCGGCGGCAGCGCCTCGGGGTCGAGGGCGGATTTTATCGCTTCCAGCGCATCGCCGACCGTCGACATCGGTTCGGCGACCAGGCCGGCATCATAGGCGGCATTCGACAGGATCACCGGGTCGATCACCGCATCGCTGCCGCGGATCGGCACGCAGAAAACCTTCTCGACCAGGCCCGCGAAGGCCTTAAAATATCCGATCGGATCCTTGGTGTTGATCATGCCGGTGATCAGGAACAGCGGCCGTGGCTGGCGCTCTTCGAAATTGGCCATGGCTTCGGCGATCACCTCGCCGGCGCCGGGATTGTGCCCGCCATCGACCCAGATCTCGGCGCCGGCGGGCGCCTGCTGCATCAGGCGGCCCTCGCTCAGGCGCTGCAGCCGGCCCGGCCATTCCACCAAATTCATCGCCTTTTCCATCATCGTCTCGGTGACGGTGAAGCCAGCTGCCTTGACGGCGCGGATGGCGGCGGCAGCATTGGCATATTGATGGCGGCCGGGAAGGCGCGGCAGCGGCAGATCGGCAAGCCCATACTCGTCCTGATAGACGAGCCGGCCATATTCCTCGTGCGCCATGAAATCCTGCCCGAAGACCGCACTCGGGCAATGCAGCCGCTCGGCCGTCGACATCAGCACATCGAGGGCGGCGTCATATTCCTGATGGCCGATGACGACCGGCAGTCCCGGCTTCATGATGCCGGCCTTTTCGGCGGCGATCAGTTCGACCCTGTCGCCGAGATAGGGCTGGTGATCCAGCGAGATCGGCATGATGACCGAGACGGCCGGATCGGAAATGACATTGGTGGCGTCGAAACGGCCGCCGAGGCCGACTTCGATGATCGCGGCATCGGCCGGATGTTCGGAAAATAGGATGAAGGTGACTGCCGTCAGAATTTCGAAGACGGTGATGTGCTGCCCGGCATTGGCATCGGCCACGCGTCGCAGGGCCTCGGCAAAGACGGCGTCATCGACAAGCTGCCCGCGTCCGCCCGCTACGCCGATGCGATAACGCTCGTGCCAATTGACGAGATGCGGTGAGGTGTGGACGTGAGCGCTATAGCCGCCGGCTTCGAGCAAGGCGCGGCAGAAGGCGGTGACCGACCCTTTGCCGTTGGTGCCGGCGACATGAATCACCGGCGGTAATTTCTTGTGCGGATTGCCGAGCACATCGAGAAGACGGGTGATGCGATCAAGAGACAGATCGAACCCCTTGGGATGCAATCCCATGAGTTTTTCGATCTCTTGCGCTGCCTCACTCACCGCGGTTTGGCCTCTGGGTATCATTTCGGCACCCCGCCCGTTTGCCTGATATCAGGCGCTCGCCGCCAGGGCGATCGCTCCGCGAGTCACGTCGTTGGCTGCCGAGACGGGCTTCTTCGTCAGGATCTTCAGAAGACGCGCCAGCGTTTCCGGAATGTCGTGACGCTTAACGACCATGTCGACCATACCATGTTCCAGCAGATATTCGGAGGTCTGGAAGCCCTCAGGCAGTTTTTCACGCAGCGTCTGCTCGATCACCCGCTTGCCGGCAAAGCCGATTTCTGCGCCGGGCTCGGCCAGATGGATATCGCCGAGCATGGCATAGGAGGCCGTGACGCCGCCCGTCGTCGGATTGGTCAGTACGACGACATAAGGCTGGCCGGATTCCTTGAGCAGATCGACGGCAACGGTCGTGCGCGGCAACTGCATCAGCGAGAGAATGCCTTCCTGCATGCGCGCGCCGCCGGAAGCGGGGAACATCACCAGCGGGCATTTTTCCGACGTCGCACGTTCGAAAGCCTTGACGATCGCCTCGCCGGCAGCAATGCCGAGCGAACCGCCGATGAAGTTGAACTCGTGCACGACGGCAACGAGTTTCAGGCCCTGCACCTTTCCGAGGCCGGCGAGGATCGTGTCCTCCTGCTCGGTCTTCAGGCGGCTGTCGCGGAGACGATCGCTATATTTCTTCGAATCGCGGAACTTCAGCGGATCCTGGACGACCTTCGGCTGCGGCAGCGCTTCGTATTCACCGTTGTCGAAAAGATCGGCAAGGCGAGCCTTGGCCGGCATCTTCATGTGATAACCGGATGCCGGAATCACCCATTTGTTGGATTCCAGGTCCTTATGGAAGACCATCTCGCCCGTTTCCGGGCACTTGATCCAGAGGTTCTCCGGCACTTCGCGACGGCCCAGCATGGAATTGATCCGCGGGCGAACGTAGTTGGTGATCCAGTTCAACTCGAATTCTCCTGATTGACTAAAGCGCGTCACGATCTTTCAGATCGGTTTCCACGCTTTAGATCTTTGTTTTCCCGCAGTCGTTGCCGCAAAACCGCTGCACACTTTTGCGCGACATGCTCTAATACCAATGTGGGGAAATTATTCGGCAGCAACAAGGCGCGCCGAACGTGTTCCCGAGGAAAGGCCGCGCACTAGCGTTGCGACTGCCTGAACCGTATCTGCCGTGGCCTTCCCGTCTTTCGTCAAGCTGGTCGCGACCTGATTGACGATGGCGGTGCCGACGACGACGCCGTCGGCCGAACCGCCGATGACCTTCGCATGCTCCGCCGTCTTGACGCCGAAGCCGACGCAGACAGGCAGCTCCGTATGCTGCTTGATGCGCTGGACTGCGCCCGACACCAGCGACGGATCGGGCAGCGCCGAGCCGGTGATGCCGTTCATCGAGACGTAATAGACGAAGCCGGAGGTGTTCTTCAACACGGCCGGCAGGCGCTTCTCGTCGGTGGTCGGCGTCGCCAGGCGGATGAAATTGATACCCTTGCGGATTGCCGGAATGCAGAGTTCGTCATCCATCTCCGGCGGCAGGTCGACGACGATCAGGCCGTCGATACCGGCGGCGATCGCGTCATCGAGGAATTTTTCGACGCCGTAGATGTAGATCGGATTGTAATAGCCCATCATGACGATCGGCGTCGCATCGTTGGTCTTGCGGAAATCGGCCGCCAGCTGCAGCGTTTTCTTCAGCGTCTGGCCGCCTTTCAGCGCGCGCTGGCCGGCCAGCTGGATCGCCGGTCCATCGGCCATCGGATCGGAAAAGGGCATGCCGAGCTCGATAATGTCGGAGCCCGCTTCCGGCAGCGCCTTCATGATGCCGAGAGACGTATCGTAATCAGGATCGCCGCCCATGAAATAGGTCACAAGCGCCGGACGGCCCTCGGCCTTCAGCTCGGCAAAGCGTTTGTCCATGCGTGCGGTCATGTCTTACAGTCCCATTCCCAGAATCTTGCCGACGGTGAAGATATCCTTGTCGCCGCGGCCGGAGAGGTTCATCAGGATGATCTCGTCCTTGCCCATCTTCGGCGCGCGCTTGATGACCTCGGCAATCGCATGCGCGGCCTCGAGCGCCGGGATGATGCCTTCGAGACGGGTCAGAGTCTGGAACGCCTCGAGCGCTTCGTGGTCCATGATCGGCACGTAATCGACGCGGCCGATATCGCTCAGCCAGGAATGTTCGGGGCCGATGCCGGGATAATCGAGACCGGCTGAAATCGAGTGGCCTTCCTTGATCTGGCCGTCGCCATCCTGCAGCAGATAGGTACGGTTGCCGTGCAGCACGCCAGGCGAACCGGCGGTGATCGAAGCGCAATGTTCGTCGCCCTGCAGGCCCTTGCCGCCGGCTTCGACGCCGACGATCTTCACGGAGGAATCGTCGAGGAAGGGGTGGAAGATGCCGATCGCATTCGAGCCACCGCCAACGGCAGCGACGACGAGATCCGGCAGGCGGCCCTCAGCGGCCAGCATCTGCTCTTTCGCTTCCGTGCCGATCACCGACTGGAAGTCGCGGACCATCTCCGGATAGGGATGCGGGCCGGCCGCCGTTCCGATCAGGTAATAGGTATCCTCGACATTGGTGACCCAGTCGCGGAGCGCCTCGTTCATGGCGTCCTTCAGCGTGCCGCTGCCTGCCGTCACCGGCTTCACTTCCGCGCCGAGCAGCTTCATGCGGAAAACGTTCGGCGCCTGACGTTCGACATCGGTCGCGCCCATGTAGACGACGCAGGGAAGACCGAAGCGGGCGGCAACAGTCGCCGAGGCTACGCCATGCTGGCCAGCGCCGGTTTCGGCGATGATCCGCGTCTTGCCCATGCGCTTGGCAAGCAGGATCTGGCCGATGCAGTTGTTGATCTTGTGGGAACCGGTGTGGTTCAGCTCTTCGCGCTTGAAATAGATCTTCGCGCCGCCAAGCTCGGCCGTCAGCCGTTCGGCGAAATAAAGCGGGCTCGGGCGGCCGATATAATGGGCACCGAGATGCTTCAATTCCGCCTGGAATGCCGGATCGCTCTTTGCCTTGTTCCATTCATCCTGCAGATCGAGGATCAAAGGCATCAACGTTTCGGCAACGAAACGACCGCCATAGATGCCGAAACGGCCATCTTCATCGGGGCCGGAACGGAAGGAATTCGGTTTAAGCGTTTCGTTCACTCTCAACTCCCTGAGGCCATGACAGGCGTATCCGCCTTTTCGACCGCATCGAAAAATTCATCGATCATCGCGACGCTCTTCACGCCGGGCGCGCTTTCGACGCCCGAGGAAACGTCGATACCACGTGTCTTGGTGGCCGATAGCGCGTCCGCGACATTGTCCTTGTTCAGCCCGCCGGAAAGCATGTAGTCGATGCTGCCGTCGAGCCAGCTCAAAAGGCTCCAGTCGAAGGAAATCCCGTTGCCGCCGGGCAGTTCCGAACCTTTCGGCGCTTTCGCGTCGAAGAGGAAACGGTCGGCGATGCCGATATAGGCTTCGACGCGTTTCAGATCATCGGCCGTGCGCACGGAAAAGACTTTCATGACCGGCAGGCCATAGAGCGCCTTGATCGTCAGCACATGTTCGGGGCTCTCGTTGCCATGAAGCTGCAGAATATCCGGCTTCAACAGCGATACGATCTCGTCCAGCTCGTCATTGGTGGGATCGACGACGACGGCGACGATCTTCGCCTTGCCGCGGGCGGGTTCGGCAAGTTTTGCCGCAATATCCGGTTCGACGTAACGCGGGCTCTTTTCGAAGAAGATAAAACCGATATGGGTCGCGCCGCGTTTCAGCGCACGATCGATCGCTTCGGGCGTCTTCAAGCCACAGATCTTGATATCGGGTTTCATGGCAGCGAAGTGACACGAAATGCGGCAAGAGTCGAGCCAATTTGCGTGGAACGCTGCATTTAGCGGACGCTCAGCTAATCGAAATCAATGGCGTGCAATTGGCTACCGTGCCGCTTCAGCCAGGATTTCGCGTCCTCCATGCCGGGGCAAAGCTTCTTGCAAAGCGCCCAGAAACGAGGCCCGTGGTTCATCTCCTTGAGATGGGCAACTTCGTGGGCGGCGAGATAATCGATCACCGAAGGCGGCGCCATGACGATACGCCAGGAAAAGCTCAAGTTTCCTTCCGACGAGCAGGAGCCCCACCGGCTGCGGGTATCCTTCATCGAGATCGACCGTATCGGCGACCGTATCGTTGCGGCATGCATCGTCGCCAGTCGTTCGAGATCGGCCCGCGCCTCCTTCTTGAGGAAGGCCGCGATGCGCCGCCCGACATGCTCGGGCATGCCGCTGACGCGCAGCACGGGGCCGCCGTCCACAGAGACCACCTCCGTCAAGCCGCGCAGGCTGCCGGTGTGCTCGATACGATGGGAAACGCCGCGCAGGAGGATCTTGCCGCCATCGCTTAAGCCCGTATCGGTCGAAAACTTCGCAAGCCTGGTGAGCAGCCATCCCTGGTGCCGATCGAGGAAGGCATTGACCTCACGCGCCGCAAGGCCTCTCGGCACTGTCATCTTCAAGGCCCGCCCGCCCGGCTCGATGCGCAGCGTGATGCGCGTCGCCTGGTCATGCTGCTTGATGGTCAGGGGCATGAGCCGGCCGGCGACGTCAAGCGTCCGCGTTTCGGGCGGAGCCGGCTTTCGCGCCTTTGGCCGTGTCTTCAGAAGCGGAAACATGGGAGTTTTCTATACGATTCGCCGGGGAATCTAAACGATTGCCGGGTAGGCAGGCATGGAAAAACCGGCATCGGTGAGATGCCGGTCATCACTTCATTGCTTGAGCCTTCACGGCGTCTGGAACTCCGGGACCGGGCCATTGTCGTCGCGCTTGGCGCTCTTGCGGTCACGCATGAAGCGGTCAAACTCTTCCTGGTCCTTGGCGCGGCGGAGTTCACGCAGATATTCGTCGAATTCCTCGCGCATTTCGTCAAGCTTGCGGCGCTCTTCCTCGATCCGGTCGAGCTCGGCCTTGCGCCAGTCGTCGAAAGCGACGTTGCCGGTCGAGAAATGCGGGCGATGACGGCCATGCGAACGGCGGCAGGAGGCGAAGAAGCCATCGGTCGCCTGATTGACGTCGCGCTTGAAGCCGCGCAGACGATCGCCGAAGATGATATAGGCAAGCATGGCCAGACCCAGAGGCCAGAAAACCATGAAGCCGAGAATCATCAGGGCAATGGTAGCCGGAGTCCAATCCGGTCGAAGCAATGCTGACTGGTTCATCGTGCGGTATCCTTGCTTTCCGCGCCCGGCAAGATGCCGAACGCTGAAATCGATGTGGTTACCGCAAGAACCGCCTTCAAGGCGATTGCCCGCGAAATCGGACAAGGCCTTGAATCGCCTTTTCTAATTCAGCTGCCGCTCATTCAGGCGGTCCGGCCGCCCTTGATGACCCGCTGAACCGGGTTTTTGACGGCGGAACGGGAATGCTGGCGGACGAAGCTGACGATGCGCGGCGCAATCTCACGGCGGAACCGGGAACCGTTGAAAACGCCGTAGTGACCGACATCCGGCTGAAGATAATGCATGCGCATATCTTCGGGGATGTTCACGCAAATGGTCTGCGCCGCCTTGGTCTGGCCGACGCCCGAAATGTCGTCGTTCTCGCCTTCGACGGTCAGAAGCGCCACCTTGCGGATCGCTGCGGGATCGACGCGCTTGCCGCGATGCATCAATTCACCCTTCGGCAGGGAGTGCTTGATGAAGACCTCCTCCACCGTCTGCAGGTAGAATTCGGCGGTCAGATCCATGACGGCGAGATATTCGTCGTAGAAATCGCGGTGTTTTTCCGGCTCGCCGTCGTTCTTCACGAGATGCATGAAGAATTCCTTGTGGGCGACCAAATGGCGATCGAGATTCATCGACATGAACCCGGAAAGCTGCAGGAAGCCCGGATAGACGGGACGCATGAAGCCCGGCTGCGGCCAGGGCACGTTCATGACGACATTGTCGGAGAACCACTGCAGCGAGCGTTCCTGGGCAAGCTTGTTGACCGCCGTCGGATTGATGCGCGTATCGATCGGGCCGCCCATCAGCGTCATCGACGAGGGAGACAGCGGATCGTTGGCTTCTTCCATCACGGCAGCCGCCGCTAGCACCGGAACGGACGGCTGACAGACGGCGATGACATGGGTGTCATGACCGAGGAAATGCAGCATCTCGATGACGTAGTCGACATAATCGTCGAAATCGAACCTGCCTTCCGTCATCGGCACCATGCGGGCGTCGATCCAATCGGTGATGTAGACATCAGCGCTCGGCAGCAGCGCTTCGACCGTGCCGCGCAAGAGCGTCGCATAGTGGCCGGACATCGGCGCGACGATCAGGATACGGGGATCGCTGGCCCGGCCGGGCGGAACGTTCCGCGCGAAATGGAGGAGATTGCAGAAGGATCTCGACCAGACGACCTCTTCGCGGACGGAAACCGTCTGGTCGCCGATCGTCGTCTGCTTCAACCCGAATTCCGGCTTTCCATAGCGGCGTGTCGTGCGCTCGAACATTTCGAGGCTTGCCGCCATCGTCCGGCCGAAGGGTGTATGGGAGAACGGGTTCAGCGGATTGGCATAGGCAAATCGCATAATGTCCGCTGCGGCACGAAAAGGCGCCATAGCGGCATGATTCAATTCATAAAGCTGATAGAACATAAACGGCGCCACCTTTCTCTATCGAAAAGATGACGTCGATTGGTAGACGTCGAATCTTTCCGCACGCTGGCCCAAAACGCAGACTAACAGGTTTTTGTTGCACAGCAACATGAACGAGTCGGACCTGCACAAGAAATGCCAGAGAGTTGATCTCTGGCATACCATACGACTGAAAACTTAAGGTTCAGCGCAAAAGGCGTCCTTAACGATCCGCAACGAAGGTCTGCTTCTGGCTGCCGAGGCCTTCGATGCCGAGTTCGACGACATCGCCGTCCTTGAGATAACGCGGCGGCTTCATGCCCATGCCGACACCCGGAGGTGTTCCCGTCGAGATGACGTCGCCGGGATGGAGCGACATGAACTGGCTGAGATAGGAAACGATGTGGGCGACGCCGTAGACCATGGTCTTGGAAGAGCCGTTCTGCATCGTCTGACCGTTGACCTTCAGCCACATGCCGAGGTTTTGCGGATCGGCGATCTCGTCCTTGGTGACCAGCCAGGGGCCGATCGGCCCGAAGGTGTCGCAGGACTTGCCCTTGGTCCACTGGCCGGCGCGTTCCGTCTGGAAAGCGCGCTCGGACACGTCATGCGACACGCAGTAGCCGGCGACATAGTCGAGTGCATCGGCTTCGCTGACATATTTCGCCGTCTTGCCGATGACGACGCCAAGCTCGACTTCCCAATCGGTCTTTTCCGAGCCGCGCGGAATGAGAACGGTGTCGTTCGGACCAACGATCGCTGAGGTCGCCTTCATGAAGATGACAGGCTCGGGCGGCACGGTGGCGCCGGTTTCGGCGGCGTGGTCGGAGAAATTCAGGCCGATGCAGATGAATTTGCCCGTGCCGGTGACGCATGCGCCGATGCGCTCGGGGGCAAGCTCCGGAAGACTCTTCGGATCGATCGTCGCTATCTTTGCCAGGCCCGCCGGCGAAATCGCCTCACCGCCGATATCGGCGACGTGACCGGAGAGATCGCGGATCTTGCCATCGGCATCGAGAAGCGCGGGTTTTTCGCGACCTGCTTCGCCAACACGCATCAGCTTCATGGAATTCCTCCTCATCGAAAACGGATTTGCAACCACCTATGAACGAATTATTCATCGGTGTCATTACGGCTTTGACGAGAAGCGGTACGGCCTTCTAGAAAATTTCGGAGAGATCCGGGCCGGCGGGCACGATTTTCGTCGGATTGAGGCTTTCAACCGAATAATAGCCGCGCTTGATGTGATCGAGATTCACGGTTTCGGCAACGCCCGGCCAATCCAGTATGCGCCGACAGAAAGCGCGCAGATTGGCATAATCCGAAAGCCGGCGCAGATTGCATTTGAAGATGCCATGATAGGCAACATCGAAGCGCACCAGCGTCACGAAAAGCCGGATATCGCTTTCCGTGGGATGATCGGCAAAAAGGAAGGGCCGGCCTTCGAATTGCGGTTCGACCCAATCGAGGCACGAGAAGACATCGGCGAAGGCTTCCTCATAGGCGATCTGCGTGGTGGCAAAACCGGCGCGATAGACCCCGTTGTTGAGGGCGGGATAGATGCGGTCGTTGAAAGCATCGATCTCGGCGCGTCTCTCGATGGGATAAAGATCGATCGGATTTTTCGCGAGCGCGCCGAAGCCGCCGTTCAGCATGCGCAGGATGTCAGAGGATTCATTGTTGACGATCGTCTGCCTCCGCTTGTCCCAGAGAACCGGCACGGTGGCGCGGCCGGTAAAATCCGGCGCCGCCCTGGTATAGATTTCGTGCATATAGGTGGCGCCGTTGAGGTGATCCTGCGTGGCGCCGGGATAGTCGCCGAAGCGCCAGCCCTGCTTGCTCAATTGCGGCTCGACGACGGAAACCGAGATCACGTCTTCCAGGCCCTTGAGCTTGCGGCCGATCAAAGCGCGCGACGCCCAGGGACAGATATAGGCGACATAGAGATGGTAACGGCCGGCGCCGGCTTCGAAACCGCCCTCGCCCGTCGGCCCGGCGCTGCCATCCGGCGTCACCCAGTTGCGGAAGCTGGAGATTTGCCTGACAAAGCCGCCCTTTTCATCTTTTGCCTGAACGGGCTGCCAGTCTTCCATCCATTTTCCGTTCACCAGCATGCGCAACTCTCCAACCGATTGACTGAAGCGGTTCATACCCCGCTTCCGCGCGTGCGTAAGGCCGCTTTTATGGAGACAGTGCGTCCACCCAGCTGCGACGACGCTGCGCTTGCCAAGCCGGCGAAGCAGGAAATATGACTGCGCTGCAGTCCAAGATAAGATGGAGTTCGAAATGCACCTCTCCAAGGCCGTCGTTCGCACCGAACATGCGAGCCGCTATCTCCAGCAGCTCTGCAAACACTGGAGCCACAAGTTCAGCGTCGAGTTCGATCCGCATAAGGGCCGAGTGCCGTTCAGCGATACGGCCGAGGTGACGTTTACCGCCGACGATGCGGCGCTGACCATGGCGCTTTCCGTCGCCGATCCCGCTCAGCAGGCAAGGATGCAGGGCGTCGTCGACGATCATCTGAAGCGTTTTGCCTTCCGCGAGGAGCTCGACATCGTCTGGACCGACTAATCGCAACGATTTTATGCCCCCAACCCCGGAACAAGCATGACCAAGAGCAATAGCCGCGAATCCCAATATCCGATCGATCCGATGTTTCTCGACCGCTGGTCGCCCCGCGC
Organism: Rhizobium sp. BR 249; assembly: GCF_047445895.1. NCBI lineage: Bacteria > Pseudomonadati > Pseudomonadota > Alphaproteobacteria > Hyphomicrobiales > Rhizobiaceae > Rhizobium > Rhizobium sp. BR 249. Next base: position 51,024 of record NZ_JARWKX010000034.1, read on the forward strand.
CTTTACCGGCGAGATCATCGAGGAGGCACAGCTGCTCAGCCTGCTCGACGCCGCCCATTGGGCGCCGTCTTCGTCCAACCAGCAGCCCTGGCGCTTCATCTATGCCCTCAAGGGCTCGGAGCATTGGGAGAAATTCGTCGCACTGCTCGTTGATGCCAATCAGGAATGGGCGAAGAACGCGTCGGCGCTGATCTTCGTCGTGTCGCGCAGCTTCACCGGTGCTGCCGGCTCCGGCGAGGAAAAGCCGAGCTATACCCATTCCTTCGATGCTGGTGCGGCCTGGGGATATCTGGCGCTGCAAGCGCGCCTGTCCGGCTTCTATGCCCATGGCATGGGCGGCATCAAACATGAAGACATCAGAAAGACGTTCGATATCCCAGAGGGTTACCGGGTTGAGGCGGGCGTTGCCATCGGCCGCCTGGCCGATAAGAGCGTTCTTTCCGAACGCAACCAGGCGCGTGAGGTCCCGAGCCAGCGTAAGCCGCTCTCCGAACTCGCCTTCAACGGCCGTTTCGTCGCAAACTGAGAAAGCCAGACAAAAGAAAACCCCGCCGTTCGAGGTGAACTGACCCCCGAAAGTTGGACACCCAACTTCGGGGGTTTTGCATGTCCAAATACAGCACGTCGTTCAAGCAGAGTGTTGTGGAGTTTTACAGCGGCGGCAAGCGTAGCGTGCGTGAGGTGAGTGCGCATTTTGGGGTCGACCATTCGACGGTGCGCAACTGGGTGGCGATGCACGCGGCGCATGGAGTTTAC
>NZ_JARWKX010000035.1:0-45203 GCF_047445895.1 Rhizobium sp. BR 249
CCGCCTCCACCGCCGCCGCCATTCCCGCCACCGCCACCTCCGCCGCCGCCGTTACCACCACCGCCGCCGTTGCCGCCCTTGGCGAAAGCCGGGGTCAGATCGGTAAAGATAATGTTGAGAGGCGCCAGCGCCACGGTCGTTGAAAGACAGAGAACGCCGAGAATCCTGGAGAGCCGCATGATAGTCCTTCCGCTACGCATGAGAATGCCGTTACATCAGGAGTATTGAAGCAGCTTGCCCATAAAGATCTCATTGAGCATCTTCTTGCAATTTGAACGTTTCGCCGAATATTCCGCCCGTGAAAGGCCCATTCATCCCAAAATGAAACCAAATCCCTTCCGTTGCGTTATCCCCTCGATACATCCGTTTACCCAAGGTGAGTGACATGAAAAGATTCGCCATCATTGCCCTGTCGATAGCGACGGCCTTCTCCGGAATGCCGGCATCCGCAGGCCCCGCCTTCGTGCCGACGCCGGTACAGCAGGCAGTGCAGCCGGCGGCCGAAGGCAGCGATGCCCGGATCATCGCGGTCGGCTGCAACAACTTCACCAACTGCCCGGGCCAGTTCAACAATGGCCGCAGGTGGTATCCAAGACGCCACTACTATCGCGATCGGAACTACTATCGGGACGACCGCTATGGCCGTTATGATCGCCGTTATGACCGCCGCTATCGTCACTACCGCGACTATGACGATAACAATGCAGGCGCCATCATCGGCGGCCTCGCAGCCGGCGCCCTCATCGGCGGCATCATCGCCTCGCAGCCGCGCGCCTACAGTTCACGTGGCTACAGCTCGCATGCCGAATATTGCTACGCCCGCTACCGGTCCTACCGGGCCTACGACAACACTTACCAGCCGAACTACGGCCCACGCCGCCAGTGCCGATAACTCCAGTCCGCCGGCACTGCAGGAGCCCCGCATCACGTGCGGGGCTTTTTGCTGCCTCTCACCTGAGAAAAACACCCGAACGCAAAGACGGACGGAGCAAGGCGTGTCGTCCCTGCCCCATCCGTCCCGTCAGCCCAGCCTCGGGGTAAGGCCGGGCGTGTTGTCAGTAAGCCGACGCCTTCGGCTTCTTCTCGGTCCATTGCGGCGGTGCGCCGTATTTGGCGGCGACCGCGCCGATCAGCCCCGGCTCGCGGCCGAAGGCATCGCAGGCGACGTATTTCGGCTTGCCCCCGAACCAGGACTTCACGCGTTGGCCTGAGGGCAGCGAGAGATCCAGCCCTTTCGGCTCCTTGCCGGCAATCAGCATGCGGGAAAATTCGCCGCTGAATTTTGCCGCAAGGCCGTAGGCATCGCCCACCTGGGAAACGCGCGGGTTGTTCTGCAGCGAGTTCGCGCCCCGCGCCCAGACCATTGCCGCGCGCTGCGCGCCCGACTTGTCGACCGCCTCGGCCTCGACAGCCAGCCCGCCGAGCCCGACCGGCAGGCGCGGCACGCCGACCGGCAGCACGAAGCCCGTGCCGACGGTCACGACCGTGGAAACCCCTGCCATCGTCTTGCTGGTCGGCACGATGTCGGTGACGACCGAGCGGACCGTCAGGTCCGCGGGCGCGCCGGGCTGCACAATCTGATATCGGTCGCTGAGGGAAATGCAGAGCGCCCGGTCGAGCGCGTTCGACACCATCGCCCGGTCATCGGGCGATTTGATGCGGCTCGCGGCGCTGAAGGCGAAGCGCGTCGGTTCGATGGCGACCGTCTTCATCGGCGCGAGGCTGAGGCCATCGACATAGACGCGTGATTTCTGGAGCTTGCCCTTGGGCGCACCGAGATTGGAATAAGAGGTCAGCGTCCCGCCCTCCTTGAGCGGCACCGAGCTGCACCCCGCCGCGGCAAGCGCCAGCGGCAAGGCGATGAAAATGGTCTTCGAAGCCCTTGAAAGGGATGAAGGGAAGGAATTGCTGTGCACTCTGTCTGGCCTCCGTCGCCGATGATGTCAGGCGAAAGTGGCGGCCAAGAATTGCCGCAGCATTACACCGTTTCCGGCAGCGTCGGCTGCCGGAAACAACCGGCCTATCCCAGTTGGATCGCCACCTCGGCGCCGGCAGCGCGGCTCTCGATGCGGACCTCGCCGCCGTGGTTCAGCGCGATCTGCTTGACCAGGCTGAGGCCGAGCCCCGCCCCCTTGCTCTTCGGCGTCACACGGTAGAAAGGCTCGAACACCAGCTCGCGATGCTCGGCCGGAATGCCGGGTCCCTCATCGGTGACACTGATCCGCCCACCGCCGGAAGCCGACACCGAAACGGTGATCATGCCGCTCCCGCCCCCATGATCGATGGCATTGCGCACCAGGTTGCTGACTGCCCGCGGCAGGGCCGAAGGGCTGCCCTTGCGCTCCAGCCTCTCGACTTCGCTCTGAAACGAGATCTGGTAGCCGTCGCCGATCGCGAGCGGCGCAAGGTCGGCAACCACCGTGCGGGCGATTTCGACGAGATCGACATTCTCATGAAGATCGGTCGCCTGATCGTTGCGCTCGAAATCGAGCAGCTGTTCGGCCGTCTCGGCCAGACGCGCGACGTCGTCGAGCAGTCGCCGGCGGTCCTGCCCCTCGGCCGTTCCATCGATCCGCGTCTGCATGATCGCGATCGGCGTCCTCAGCTCATGCGCCGCATCCATCAGGAAGTGCTGCCGCTTGCGGTGCTCGTTCTCAAGCCGGTCGAGCGCCTCGTTGAAGGCGATCACCAGCGGAGCGACCTCTCTCGGAATGCCGTCCAGCGGCAGGCGCGCATCGTAGCGGCGCGGCTCGATTTCCGACGCCTTGCGGGCAACCTCGCTGACACTGGCAAGCCCGCGCCGCACGATCCTGGGTACGGCGAGGAAAACCGCGGGGAAGGCGATGGCAAACAGCGGCACGTAGATCGGATAAACCGCCCCCATCAGGGTCAGAACCGGCCAGCCCTTGTCGGCGACGCCGCCGAACAGCACCCTGAGCTCGCCGATCGGGGTCTCCGCGCTTTCGACCGAGGCGATCTCGTCCGTGCCGGCCGATCCCCTGATATCGGCCCCTTCGAACAGATAGGTCAGCCGCGCAAGCTCGCCATAGGCGGCAGGAATGGTGCCATAGGAGACGTAAGATCCATTCCGTACGGCCGCGACATACCAGAGCCCGTCATACTCTCGTTTCAGCGCTTCCAGCTCCGGCGTATCCCGTATCTCGAGCCGCCCTTCGGCATCGAGCGCAACGGCCGGCGTCAACGCGGCGGTGACATGGTCCTCCAAAGCGACGTTCGGCGAAAGGATCGTCGCGCCATAGAAGCAGAGCCCGATGGTGACGGCCGTCACCACGCCTGCGAAAACGAGGCTGAGCTGCCAGCTCAGCCGCCACCAGAGCGACGGATTGGCCTTGCTTTCCCTGCTCATCACTCTTCCCTCATGAGATAACCGACACCACGGATATTGTGGATCGAAACCTCCGCACCCGCATCGGACAGCCGTTTGCGCAGCCGCGATATATGCGCGTCGAGCGCGTTCGACTGGATCTCTTCCTCATAATTGTAGACCGCCGCCTCCAGCGTCGAGCGCAGCACGGTCTTCTCCTTGCGCTTGGCGAGAGCGGCGAGCACCAGAAGCTCGCGCCGGGGCAGATCGAGCGGCACGTCACCGACGCTGACGCTCAAATGTAAGGGATCGATCACCATCCGCCCGGCCGTGATCTTCAGTTCGGAAAGATTGGGCGGCCGGCGCAGCACGGCCCTCAGCCGCGCCATCAGCTCCTCCACCAGAAACGGCTTGCCGAGATAATCGTCGGCGCCGAGATCGAGCCCTTCCACCCGCTGCTTCGGCTCGTTCAGCGCCGTCAGCACGATTATCGGCGTATCCCTTCCCGTCCGCCGGAGCTCCGGAATGAACCGCAGCCCCTCACCATCCGGCAGCCGCCGGTCGAGCAGGATCGCATCATAGAGATTCTGCCGCGTCAGCTCCACGGCATCGGCCAGATGCATGGTGTGATCCGTCACGATCCCATGCTTCCCAAGCGCCGCCGACAGCGCCCCGGCCAGTTCCCGCTCGTCCTCGATCAACAAAATCCGCATCGCCACCCAACCCTTGCACCCCGGTTTCGGCCGCAAGGGTTGCAGCAACATTGCGGAACTTGAAAGGCAGCCGGTCATGCTGCCGCAATTGTTGCCGCCGAGGATCGGGCATCGCAATTCAGGACACCAAGATGCCCCACCTCAAGCTCATCCTCCGTATCCTGGAGACCTACTTCCTCTCCGCCTTCATCCTCGCCAGCCTGCTGGCGGGGCCGTTGGTGATACTGTTCGTGAGGTAGATCCACTTGCGGCTAGGCGCGAATGAAAGAAACGCCCTGCCACGCAGCCCCCTCATCTGCCTGCCGGCATCAACCGGGGCGAGCCACGGGTCTCGCCCGTCCTTCGGACCCCCGCTGGGGAGAAGCGGAATCGTGGCAGCGCCTCACTCCCTCTAGAACTTCGGCTGTCGGAATGACGGCCGTGCGGCTTGGTCCCTTCTCCCCAGCGGGGAGAAGGTGGCCCGAAGGGTCGGATGAGGGGGCCACCAGGCACACCCTTCATTGTCGCCCCCAGCTTACATAGCCGCCATCCTCTCCCGCACCGCCAGAAACGCCGCCGTCAGCCGCTTCAGCACCGGCGACGTCACCGTCCCGTTCGCCCCGCCGATCGGGTCGACGACGTGGATCTGCCGGAGGTCCTCCATGAATTCGTCCCAGAGCGGCTGCCCGCCCTCTTCCAGGAGCTCGGCGCGGATGCTGAGATCCTCGCTCACCGGCAGGTGACGCCGTCCCCAGGCGCCGATCATGGCCAAAACGGGAACGAGCTGGATTGCCGGTTCCGTCAGGCTGTAGATTGCCTTCTGGCTGTGGCTCGGATCGTCCCGCTTGCTGATGAAGCCGAGCGAGAGCAGCCGCTTCAGCCGCGCCGCAAGAATGTTGGAGGCGATCCCCTCCTCCGAATGATTGAGCAGATCGCGGAAATGCCGGCGGTTGCCGAACATGATGTCGCGGATGATAATGAGGCTCCATCGGTCGCCGAGCACTTCCATCGTCAGGTTGATCGGGCAGCCGGACCGCAATTCTATATCCACGAAAAATCTCCTGCAGAAACCAGTTGCATTATAGGATCACGTATGCGAGAAAACAACTAGTTTCAATTCGCAATCAGGTGGAGGAAAACATGTCCAAGGTGCGCGTTGCAGGATTTTCCGTTTCCGTGGATGGTTTCGGCGCCGGGCCCGAGCAGAGCGTCAATGATCCGCTCGGGAAGCGCGGGCCGGAGATGTTCCAATGGTTTTTCCACACCCGCACCTTCCGCGCGATGATGGGAAAGGACGACGGCTCGACAGGTATCGACGAGGATTACGCCTCGCGCGCCATGGCCAATTTCGGCGCCTTCATCCTCGGGCGCAACATGTTCGGCCCCATCCGCGGCGAGTGGCCCGACGATACCTGGAAAGGCTGGTGGGGTCCGAACCCGCCCTATCACGCGCCGACCTACATCCTCACCCATTACCCGCGCGCGCCGATCGTCATGGAGGGCGGCACCACCTTCCACTTCATCACCGGCGGCATTCATGAGGCGCTCGATCAGGCGAAGGCCGCGGCCGGCGGCAAGGACGTCAAGATCGGCGGCGGCGTTTCGACCGTGCGCCAGTATCTCCAGGCGAATCTCGTCGACGAACTGCATTTCGTCGCCTCCCCCGTCCTGCTCGGCCAGGGCGAAGCGATGTTTGCAGGCATCGACCTGCCCGCGCTCGGCTTCCGCGTCACCGAACATGTCGCCAGCGAAAAAGCCACGCATATCGTGCTGGTAAAATAGCCGCCGCCCCGCGAGGGTGCGCAAACGAACCGTCTGAAATAGACGTGGCGTTCCCGCTCGAATAGCGTACAATCATCGGCGTCGGCCCATCAGATCATTCGGCGGGACCGCTTGGGAGTTCATACGTGCTCTTGCCGTTCAACGGAGGGCACGAAATTGCTCCAGTCTCTCATTTCCCTCGACGATAGCGAGATAAACCTCGTCACCGACGCCGTTCAGCAATGGTGCAGCGAGAAAAAGCTCGACATCGACAGCGTCGAAGGCCGCCGCGCCATCACCATCGCCGTCGACCTCGTCCAGACCAACACCGCTCCCGGGCGCCTTTTCGCCGAACTGTCGCAGCAGATGGACCACCGGTAGAATCCTGGAAGCGGCCTCGAAGACTCATCCCGAGGTGCCCCGAAGGGCCTAGAAGGACGAGGCGGGCGCGCCAACGGTCGAGTGATGCAAGAAGCAACGCGGCGGCGCGTGCTTCGAGGCTCCGCCCTACGGGCTGCGTCCTCAGCATGAGGGAGGAGAGATCGCGCCCCGCAGCAACCTCGAAGCACGAGGCGCCGCGCCCCACCTTGCGCATCCCCATCACCTCACCTAAGGCAATGCAACCTCCATACAGCAAGGCCGCCCGGTGCTCCGCTTTACCCTCCACGCCCTGATCGTTGTCATCCTCACCCTGCTCACCCAGATCGGCGGCATTGCCTATCTCCTCGCGCTTGCCGCCGCCCGCGCCATCGCCATACGGCGTCTTCCCGCAAGGCTCGCCCTCTTCCTGCTGCTTTATGCCGGTGCCGCTTTCGCCGCGAGCCTCACCGCGCCGGCATTTGGCCGGGTGCCGCTCTCCTGCCTGCCGAATGCAGCCGACAGGCTCGTGGTCCGCTCCCCGATCTACTGCCTGCTCAACCGCAATTACGTCACCTCAGAGGTCCGCGATCTCGCACAGGCGCTCGCCGCGCATATGGATCAGCAATTTCCCGGCACCGTCACCGTCGCGCTGGATGCGAATTTCCCCTTCCTCAACGGCTTTCCGCTGCTGCCGCATCTCTCGCATACCGACGGCAAGAAGCTCGACTTCGCCTATTATTACAAGGATGCCGACGGCGCCTTCCTGAATGGCGCGACCCGCTCCCCGATCGGCTATTTCGCCTTCGAGGAACCCGCCGCCGGCGACGAACTGCCCTGTGCCGGCCGCCACGACTGGCTCACCACTCGCTGGGATTTCGACGCGCTGCAGCCGCTCTTTCCGGCCTACCGGATCGAAGAGCAGCGCACCTCGGCCGCCATCGCCTGGCTCACGACGGAAGGCGTCAGCCGCTTCCGCCTGCAGAAAATCTTCATCGAGCCGCATTTGAAGAACGCGCTCGGGATCACCGATCCCCACATCCGCTTCCAGGGCTGCCGCGCCGCCCGCCACGACGACCATATTCACATCCAGGTCGAGTGACCTCCGACCCGCCCTCGGAAGTAACCTGCGAATGCGGCACCCTCACGTGGGATAGGCCTCATCATAAGCCCGTTGCGCGGCAAAGATCGCATCCATGTTCTTCTCGGCCCAATGCGTCAGGGCCGAAACCGTGTCGGTCAGGGTGCGCCCGAGCGGCGTCAGCGCATATTCGACTGTCACCGGCACGGTCGGAAAGATCGTGCGGGAGAGCAGCCCGTTGCGCTCGAGCTTCCGTAACGTCTGCGCCAGAACTTTCTGCGATATGCCTTTGATATCGCGGCGGATATGGTTGAAGCGCATCGGCCCGCCCTTCAGCCGGTCGAGAATGAGCAGCGCCCATTTGTCCGCCAGCCGGTCCAGCACCAGCCGCGTCGGGCAGCGGTCCTCATAGACGTCATAGGCCTGTTGCATCGCCGTCATCTCTGCTCCCTTCCCGGTTTCCTCGGGGAAACCAGCGGTTTCCCTGACGAAACCATGTTACGAAAAAGTGCTCTCTTTTATAATCCTGAATTGCCTGTATCTATCTCATTGTTAGATAGTTTCCAATAGATACCAAGGAGAGTGGCATGAGCAACACAATTCTCGTTCTCGGCGCGACGGGCACCGTCGGCAAGCATGTGGTGGAAGGGCTGCTGGCCAAGGGCGAGACCGTCAGGGCCGCTTCCCGCTCAGGCAAGCCGGTGGCGGGCGCCGAAGGCGTCGTCTTCGACTATGCCAGGCCGGAAACCTTCGGCCCGGCCTTCGAAGGCGTCGACCGCGCCCATGTGCTTCTCGCCTCCGGCTATGTCGATGCCAAGGGCCTGCTGCTGCCGGTCATCGAAGCGGCCGCAAGCCGCAAGGTGAAGGTGGTCTTCCAGAGCGTCATCGGCGTCGATGCCGATGATTCCATCCCCTATCGCCAGGTCGAGATCGCGCTGGAAAAATCCGGTACGCCTTACGTCATCCTGCGTCCGAACTGGTTCGCCGATAATTTCCACACCTTCTGGAAGCCGGGCATCGACCACGGCCAGATCGCGCTTCCCGCCGCCGAAGGCAAGTCGAGCTTCATCGACGCCCGCGATATCGCCGCAAGCGCCATCGCCGCCCTCACCTCGCCGGCCTTCGACGGCAAAGCCTTCAACCTCACCGGCCCGGAAGCCCTGTCCTATACACAAGCCGCCGCCATCCTTTCCGAGGCCATCGGCAAACCGGTCGCCTATGACGCCATCACCGACGAGGCCTTCATCGGCATCCTCACCGGCGCCGGCGTGCCGGCCGACTACGCCAGCTTCCTCGCCTCGATCTTCTACCCGGTCCGCCAGGGCTGGACCGCCGTCGTCACCGGCGATGTCCAGACGTTGACAGGCAAGCCGCCGCGTTCGCTGAAGACCTATGCCGCCGATTACGCCGCGGCGCTGAAGGCCTAACCGCCACCCTATCGCCATGCTCGGCCTTGCGCCGAGCATGGCGATAGGTGCGTCAGCGCCGGACGAGCACCGTGCCACGCCGCGCCCGAACGCGCCAATACCGGCAAGCTCTCCAGCCCCGGCCGATCAGTTCGTATAAAACGCCAGGTATGTAGATAAGGCCAAGGATAAGAAAAGCCGCGGCCATCGCCAGAAAAGCGATTTCTCCATCGACCTCACAAACCCCTTCGATAACAGCTTCCAACAACGACCTGAAACCATGAAGGAACCGCCGATTGCTCGCCTTCGGCCCCTGATTGCTCATGGTTTCTCCCTCGCTCCATCTGGTGGATACGTAGGAATGCGACCTGGAGGTTGCAACGGCCCGCCCCGGTCCTTCGAGGCTCCGGCCTTCGGCCTGCGCACCTCAGGATGAGGGCTGATCGTCGTGCCATGCCGCAGAAGCTCACGATGAGCCAGGCCACGACCTCTCTCCGACCTCATCCTAAGGTGCCCCGAAGGGGCCTCGAAGGACGGGGGCGGCCACCCATCTCCGCAAGCACAGGCGCCCAATGCCCGCCCGCGAGCGAGAGCACCCCTTATCGCAACGGCAATTCGTAGCTACGCTTCAGCGTCTCCATCGGCACGTCGGTCTTGACGCTCAGCACACTCGGAATGCGGGTCAGATGATCCGCCTGGAAGCGCCAGTAGCTGTGCAGATCGGCGGTGACGATCCGAAGCACGGCATCGCATTCCCCCGTCGTCAGGTAACATTCCATCACCTCGGGAAAGCGCCTGACGGCTTCGGCGAAACGCAGCGTGACTTCCGCATCCTGCGTCTTGAACCAGACGCGGGCGAACACCGTCAGCCCCGCCCCGACTTTCGCAGGGTCGAGCACCGCGACATAGCGATCGATCACCCCGGCTTCTTCCAGCAGTCGCACCCGGCGCAGGCAGGGCGAAGGCGACAATCCCACTTCCTTCGCCAGCTCGACATTCGAAATGCGCCCATCGCGCTGGAGTACGCGCAGGATATGGCGATCGATAGCGTCGAGGACGGCTGGCATTTCATAGCTCCAGATAATTTATAGGTAGCAGAATATGCCAAACTTTTGCAATTTCCGGGATAATTCGCAAGCTCATTGCGGCAGGCTTGACCTATCGTTCCATCCACAGATGTGGAGAGAACCAATGGCAAGAAAGATGGAAAAGATCGTGCTCGCTTATTCGGGCGGGCTGGATACCTCGGTCATCCTCAAATGGCTGCAGGAGACCTATGGCTGTGAGGTCGTGGCCTTCACAGCCGATCTCGGCCAGGGCGAGGAGCTGGAACCGGCACGGGCGAAGGCAGAAATGCTTGGCGTCAAAGACATCCGTATCGTCGATCTGCGAGAGGAATTCGTCCGCGACTTCGTGTTTCCGATGCTCCGGGCCAACGCACTTTATGAGGGGCAATATCTCCTCGGCAGCTCCATCGCCCGGCCGCTGATCGCCAAGCATCTCGTCGCCATAGCCCAGGAAGTCGGCGCCGATGCCGTCGCCCACGGCTCGACCGGCAAGGGCAACGATCAGGTCCGCTTCGAATTCGCTGTCAATGCGCTCGATCCGTCGATTGAAGTCATCGCTCCATGGCGCCACTGGAACATCCGCTCCCGAGCCCAGCTTCTGCAATATGCCGAAGAGCATCAGATCGCGGTGCCGAGCGACAAACGCGGCGAAGCGCCCTTCTCGATCGACGCCAACCTGCTGCACACCTCGACCGAAGGCAAGATCCTCGAAAATCCCGCCGAGGTCGCGCCCAATTACATCTACCAGCGCACGGTCGACCCCGTCGATGCGCCCGATACTCCCGAGACCGTCACCATCGGCTTCGAAAACGGCGATCCGATTTCCGTAAACGGCAGGCTGATGACGCCGGCCGTCCTGCTGACCGAACTCAACCAACTCGGCAGCCGGCATGGCGTCGGACGGCTGGATCTCGTCGAAAACCGCTTCATCGGCATGAAGTCGAGAGGTGTTTACGAGACGCCGGGAGGCACGATCCTGCTCGCGGCCCATCGAGGCATGGAATCGATCACACTCGATCGCGCCGCCGCCCACCTGAAGGACGAGATCATGCCCCGCTACGCCGAGCTGATCTATAACGGCTTCTGGTTCGCGCCCGAGCGGGAGATGCTACAAGCCCTGATCGACCGCAGCCAGGCTTTCGTCAGCGGCGAAGTGACCCTCAGGCTTTACAAGGGAAGCGCCGCGGTCATCGCCCGCACCTCCCCCTCGTCGCTCTACTCCGCCGACCTCGTCACCTTCGAGGAAAGCCCGGTCGCCTACGACCACCACGACGCCGAAGGCTTCATCCGGCTCAACGGCTTGCGGCTCAGAAACTGGGCAGCCCGCAACGCAAGATGACCCGCCTTCACCGAGCCGCAGCCTCTCTTTGGCCGCTTGTTCGTTGGGGTGCTGTGTGATGCGATCGTGTGCCGAGGATGCGTGTTTCAGGATGAGAGTGGAGGGGTTGCCACACGGCACGCCTGCAAGGGCAGGATGAAAGATCTTGTACTCAAGAGAGCCTCATCCTCAGGCGCTTTGGGCCTCGAAGGACGGGGCTGGCTACCGTATGTCCAAGGCGAAGAGCGGCTATGCCCCCGCCAGCCGCCTCTCTTCCAGAATTTCAACCGGCGGAAACCGCACGCAATCCAGAACGTCGAAAGTCACGGAGAATTCGATCCGCCTCTCACCGGCCCATCGCATTGCAGCGGCGGATACCGCCCGTGGCACGTTCATCGCGATCGTGCAATGCGGCGCCCAGCGTCCCGGCCGATAGTGCTGGTGGCATGCCGCCGGATCGATTTGGCGGTGCACCTCCGCATGCAACCGAAGCAGGGCATCATTCGGCTGAGGCTTCGCCCACAAGACCAGGGGCTCGTTTTCGAAGACGCCGATGCTCGAAAAGGTGAGCGTCATGGCAGGCAGCGCATCCGACACCCTGCCGAGGATATCCTTCAACAGCGCCGGGTCGGTCTCCTGATAAACGGCCAGCGTCACATGCGGCGGATAGGCGAGCGCCCGCATCGAAGGCGCCGTTTCGAACGCCTCGGCCTCATTCCATAGCGCCGTGACAGGCGCGGCGGTCTCGTTCGTGCATTTCAGGCAGATCCCATACGGCATCGAGGGAGTTGCTCCGGTTTACGACCGCCCGACTATAGAACCGAAATTGCTTTGTACCCGATCGGAATCTTTACCAGCGAGCGCTTTCAACAACCTCCCGCGCCCCCGGGACCCATTTAAAACGATTTTAAAAACCCCACCCCAAAATTAATCGATTTTAATTTTATCATTAAAATTTTCTTGTTGCGACGCAACAGATTCTGGATTTTAACATTATGCGGATGCTCAGTGGTTTCGTTGGAGGAACGCGCATGACCGTGACATTTCCGCTTACCGAAGAGCGCGACGCCGAGGCGTTGCTGAAGCATTTGATGCTGCACAAGCTGAGTTTTCCGGGAAACTGCGCCGTATCGCTGAAGGCCCAGGTCGCCCAGGTTTCCTCCCCTCACACGACCGCACTCGGCGCTGCCCGCACGGCCTGGTAAACGCCGAAAACGCCGGCGCGGCAGCCCCTCACGCTGGGCTGCCGCAACCGACTCCCGCCCAACGTTCCGCTCACCCCCTGCGGATGCCGAGCAGTTTGTAATGCGTGCCGCCGAGATCGCCGTCCTTCGGATAGTTCTGGTAGCAGACGCTGTCGCTCTGATTGCCGCCGAGGATCTTCACCGTCGGGCCTCCCTCGTCGGCGACGAAGAAGCCGACATGCCCGTCCGAGCCGCTCACCGCGCCGCGGGCGAAGACGGCGATGTCGCCTTCCCGCGGATTGTCGGTCACGTTCTCTCCCCAGTTCTTCCAGCTGCGCGCATCCTGCCGGTCGGTGCCGATCATGCCAGCCTGCTCGACGCAGAAATTGACGAAGGAGGAGCACCAGGCAACGCTGTCATCCGTCCCGGACCAGTGATTGGTCGATTTGTGATACATGACGATGCGCGGATTGTTGCCCGGGCCAGCCACCTCGGCCACACCCTTTGCCAGCTCCGCCCTGGCGACACGGTAAGGCGTCGTGCCGATCGCCTCTTCGATCGGGAAGCCGCCGGAGAGCACCCTCAGGAAGCTCGCATGCATATAGCCGTCGACCGTGCCGTCGCCGTCGAGATCGACCTTGGCCCATTCGCCGTTGCGTTCCAGGATCGTCACCGGCGTGCCGAGCGGAAGCGCCCTTTCCACGGCGAAGCTTTCGCCCGGCCCCCGGCGCAGGTTGAGCCCGCCGGCGGCGCTGACTTCGGCAAGCTCCGAATGCCGTTCCACGGCAGCCGCCAGCCCGCGTGAGGCGCCGAGCGCGAGGGCGCTGCCCTCCTCGCCGGCGCGGAACTGGCCGAAATCCTTCCATCTCCCGCCGACGATATTGCCGTCATAGCCGGTCCCGCGATAATTGAGCGGCGGATGGATCTGGTAGAGCGCCCATTGGTCGGTGGTGAGCATCTCCCGCGTGCCCGACCAGCCTGTCGCCGCCGCGAGCCAGATGAAGTCCACGAAACCGGCATCGCGAACCGCCTTGCCCACGGCGCCCGACCCATAGACGCCGACACGGTACTTGCCGTTCAGTGCCCTCGATACGGCCTTGAAGTAAGCTTTGATCGAAGCGATATCCGCCGCCTTGTAGTAATCATGATCGACGGAGAAGTAGATCGCCGAATTCTCCGGCTGCCCATAGGTCTCGGCGAGAGCCATGGCACGCTCGCTGTCCCGCGCCCCGGACTCGGTATCGAGATCGCCGATATTGCCGCCGGCCCCGCCTCTCTGCTGAAAAACCACGGCCAGCGAGAGCCCCGCCTCCAGAATGTCGTCATATTCGGCCTTCTCGATCCGCTTCTGCGGCAGCCGGGTCGAATTGCTGTGATTATAGTAACGAATGATCGTCTCGACGCCAGATGCTTTCAGCTCGTTGGCGTAACGGCCCAATTCCCATGGGCTATCAATGACCTTATGCATGTCTCGCCCTCTCAATATTTGAATAATAGGATTGATTCGCAAAGTATAACTATCACCTGCACCTTAAAGGTGCAATAATCACTATGGAGTAGGCATTAATTTAGCTGGAGTTGCTTCGCTTGGTTGCGCGCGAAACACTTACGAGGGCGTCGACGGCGGCAGCAGGAAGAGGGTGAGACCGAAAATAGAGTACACGGCCAGCGCCAGCACGCCGACATACCAGGCGCCGCGCCCGCCATTCGAAAGCAGTGTCGCCGCCATCGTGGCGATGAAGATCATCGTCACCGCGCCCGGCCAGAATTGCAGCGACATCGGCTCCGGGCCGATGAAATAGCTGATGACGACGAGTATGGGCGCGACGAAGAGCGCGATCTGCGAGGCGCTGCCGAGCGCGATCCCGACGCTGAGGTCGAGGCGGTTCGCGCGCGCGGCGGAAAAGGCGGTGGTCATTTCCGCCGCCGCCCCGACGAGCGCCACGACGATGAAGCCGACGAATGCCGGCGTCATGCCCATCTGCTCGGCCGCCACCTGGACCGACCCGACGAAGACTTCGCTGATCAATGCCACGAAGAGCGTGACGACGACCAGCACCGTGATGCTGGTCGACAGCGGCCAGTTGCCGTGTTCTTCCGCCGCTTCCGCCACGCTGGCGAAGAGTTCGCGATGCGTCTTCAGCGAAAACAGCATGCCCATCGCATAGACCGCGATGAGGATCAGGGAGATGCCGAGGCTGAGCGGATGCGAAATATCGGCTCCCTGATCCACGCTGCCGATCACCGAAGGCACCAGCATGGCGACGGTCGCGAGGAAAAGCAGGCAGGCCTGGAAGCGCGCGCTGACGCGGTTGAACTCCTGCACATGATATTTCAGGCCGCCGAGCAGGAAAGCCCCACCCATCATGAACAGCGTGTTGGTGACGATCGCGCCGGCGATCGATGCCTTGACGAGAAGATACTGGCCGGCCTGCAGGGCGGCGAAGGCGATCACGAGTTCCGTCAGGTTTCCGAGCGTGGCGTTCAGCAGGCCGCCGACGGCATCGCCTGTGCGGGCCGAGACCGCTTCCGTCGCGCGGCTGAGAAGTGCCGCCAGGGGCACGATGGCGAGCACCGAAAGCACGAACAACAGGGTATGGGCCTCCGGCGCGGCGATCTCGGTCAGGATGACCACCGGCACGAAGACGAGGAGACAAAGAAGCGGCGCGCTGCGAAGCTCGGCCATCACGGCGTTTCTTGCCGCGGCGAAGCGTGAGGTTCCCTGTGCCTGTCGAACCTTTTCCACGACGGAGTCCACCTGACGTTGACACCTCTACGCATACAGCGATGGCCGCCGCCGTGCATTGACCCGGATCAAGACAGGAGAAGGTGAGGATTGATCTCGCTCAATGCGGCGAACGGACGGATTGCTATGCTGGTCGATGTCGCACAGGCCCGGTTCTCGAAGAGAACAGGGATCGAGCGTCGCACCGAACCCAGGGAAGCGAGCATGCCCACGCGCTACCGATGCGTCCCGACGCGCCATAACCTGGTCAACGTCGTCGACCGGCAAACCGGGCGGCCAGCCGAGGTGGGCGCCACCGCAATCCTGCTCGAACGGCATGAGGCCCGTTGCCTCATTGCTTGGCTCCTGAGACGCGCCCGCGCCGAAGACGCCGGAAACCAGATCGCATTGTCCAAACGATTGGCCGCCCGCAGCAGCGGCCACAGCCAGCTCCCGTGTTGACGCGCGCATCGGAGGCATCGTGTTTGTCAAACTTCTCCTTGCGGCCGCGCTGATCGCGGCGACGGTTGCGATACAGGCCGTATTCATGGCGGTGGGGCTGCGTGTCTTCAGGCGAATGGAGCCGGACTATCTCAGCCGTCACGCCACCGCCGCCACGGTCGTCTGGGTCAGCTATCTCCTGATACCCATCGTGCTCGACATCGGCATCTGGGCCCTGCTCTATTATGCCTCGGGCGCACTGCCGACCCTGGAGGACGCCGTCTACTTCTCGACCGTCACCTTCACCACGGTTGGCTACGGCGACATCGTGCTCGGAAAGGACTGGCGCCAAGTCTCCGTCTTCGAAGCGGTCAACGGCTGGATTATCTTCGGCTGGGCGACCGCCCTGATCATGGCCGTCATCCAGCGGCTCTATTTCCGGGCCGACGCCGATATCGGCTAGCTCTAGATCCAGAGCCCACATGCGCTGCCGCCGCCCTTCAAGAGTTTTTCGATTCGCTTCCCGATAGTTGCGAGGTTCCGCTCAACCGGCGCCGCAGGATTGACCGACGGCGGAATCGCCCGACAGCAGCGGCCGGAAAGCCCTACGCCAATCCGCGATTTCAGAATCCACCGCCCGCCCGCGCCTTATCCGGCTATTGCGCCGAAGACCAAAGCATGCCACGCAAAAGCACTTCCAGGACATGCGCACAGCAACGATTCCAGGTGCCGGCGAACCCGAAGCATCCCACCCGCGTTTCCGCAGTCGAGTTCCCGCGCACGGAGCAAAGCCCGACATGAAGCCGCATCACCGCATTTTCTTCATCCAGTTCGCCGTCGCCGTTTCGCTCGGAGCCTTGCTGTCGCGCCTGGCGGATCTGCAGGTGAAATTCGCCTTGACCGAAGGCGAGCTCGGCGTGCTCCTCGTCGCCATGTCGTCAGGCGTCCTCTTCGGCCTGACCTTTTCGGTGCGGCTCGTCGAAAGGCTCGGCGCGCGCAGCACCGCCTTCGCCACCGTTTTCGGCGCGGCGATCCTGTTTGCGGCCATTCCCTGGATGCCGTCGGCGCTCGCCGCCGCACCGCTGTTCTTCCTTGCCGGCATTTTCACCGGCGCCTTCGAAATCAACGCCAATATCGAGACCGACCGCCACGAGGCGCTGCTCGGCTACCGCATCATGAGCCGCGCCCATGGCATGTGGAGCCTCGGCTTCTGCCTCACCGCCTTCGTTGCCGCCGGCATGCGCCAGGCGGGCATCTCCATCGAAATCCATGGCCTCATCGTGCTGGCCGCCGTGCTGATATCGGGAACCGTCGTCTTCTCCGGCATCACGAATGCGCCGAAGCGGCCAGATGCCCATCCCGGCGACGCCTCGCATATCGCCCTTCCGACACTCGGCCTCATGCCTCTCTGCCTGATTGCCGCGGCACCCCTTCTCGCCGAAGGTGCGAGCGTCGATTGGTCGACCATCTACATGCGCGATGTCTTTGCGGTCGAACCCTTCATCGGCGGGCTGAGCGTCGCCATATTCTCGCTCGCGATCGCCATCGGCCGGCTCGGCATGGACCCGATCGTCGACCGCTTCAATCCGCGCCCGGTCGCAATCGCCCTGCTTGCGCTCACGACCCTCGGCCTGATCATGGTCGCGACGGCGCCGCATCCCGCCATCGCACTGCTCGGCTTCGGCCTCACCGGCATCGGCTGCTCCTCCGTCTATCCGCTCGCCATCTCGGCAGCGGCCCGCCGCACCGACCGCCCGGCCTCGGTCAACGTCGCCGCCCTCGGCCAGACGACCTTCGTCGTCTTCTTCGCCGGCCCACCGCTTCTCGGCTTCATCGCCGAACACTTTGGCATCCGCATCTCCTACTGGACCGTCGTCCCCCTCATCCTGGCCGCCCTCTTCGTCACCAAGGCTCTGGCCCCGGCCGCACGCCGCATCGGCGAGCCCGAACTCGGTCGGCGGGGCGCGTGAACAGGAGAAAGATCGGCCACACCGTCAAAGCTAGGATTTCCCCTCCCCAACCCCTCCCCACAAGGGGGAGGGGCTAACCTGAAGTTGCCGCCTCTCTTCCGATTGCCGCGACAAGCAAGCGGCTTGGTTAAGTCCCTCCCCCTTGTGGGGAGGGGTTGGGGAGGGGAAAATCCGAGCTCAAAACTTCGCGTCAGTGACGTTCCTGATGCCAGATTTCGAACGCGGCCAGGCTGCGAACTCCGTGGTCCATGACCGCTTCGTAGACAAGCGTGCTGGAAACCGTGCCCGCATTCTGCGGCCTCTCGGCCAAGGCACCCTTAATTCGCAGGATCGCCTCCCGGTCCGCATCGGTCAGGCGAGGCATGAGGGTCTTCAGATGCGCGATATCGGGCTGCCGGTCCGGTTGATCGACCAGCCAGATGTCTATGGTCCACATCATGTCATCCGGCATGCGAACCGATAGCCAGAGATAAAGACCATCAGGATATTTTTCCGGCTCCTGGTTCCATTTTCCGCTGTCGTTGCGGAAGCGCACCGCGACCACCCGCTCCGTCATCCGCATCAGGCGAGCG
Organism: Rhizobium sp. BR 249; assembly: GCF_047445895.1. Classification (NCBI taxonomy): domain Bacteria; kingdom Pseudomonadati; phylum Pseudomonadota; class Alphaproteobacteria; order Hyphomicrobiales; family Rhizobiaceae; genus Rhizobium; species Rhizobium sp. BR 249. Next base: position 17,900 of record NZ_JARWKX010000035.1, read on the forward strand.
CCGATTGCGGTGAATGCTTCCAATGCCTGAGCGTCGATCCTGGGGCAAACGACCGTGATGTCGATGTCGCGGCGCACCATCAGCCCCATTGCCGAGCTCCCGACCCGGATAGGCTGTCCGAGATCGCCAAGAAGCGCGTCGAGTTGCAGCGCCTGAACGACCTCATCGGCCTCGGCCTGCAGCCTCCGCTGGGCTTCCAACAGGTCAGACATTCCCAGTCCTTCTCTTGGTTCGGCCTGCGACCCCGCTTCCCCGTCACCCATTATAGACGACGGCAATCTTGTTCCCGGCCGGATCGCGCAAATAAGCGGCGTACCAGTTCGGCCCGTATTGCGGCCGTTGATCCGGTCCGCCCTCGTCCGTTCCGCCACTCGCCATGGCGGCTTCGTAGAAGGCATGCACCTCGGCGCGGGACTTGGCCATGAAGCCGATCATCGCGCCGTTTCCAGCGGTCGCCGGTTCTTCGTTGAACGGCTTGCAGACCCAGAGGATGAAACCTTCGCCCCTGCCGCCCTCGGAATAGGCGCGCCAGCCCGGAAATTCCTGATGTTTGCTCCAGCCGATCGTGGCCAGAGCGGCATCGTAAAAGGCATTCGACCTGGCGGAATCGATTGCGCCGACAGTTGCGTAGACACTCATGGACGTCCCTCTCCCCGTTGCGGAACTAAGAGACTTCATAGCGGATTGATATGAACATAACAAGAACACTGGTGGCGTTTTCTTGAATGACGTGGGCGGGTAAACCCCTCCCCAACCCCTCCCCACGAGGGGGAGGGACTAACGTGTGGCACTGGCTGCGACGACACCGACCTCTCTGCGGATGAAACGGTGATTTGGAAAAGACCGGCGCGGCATCCAAGCCCCTCCCCCTTGTGGTGATGGGTTGGGGAGGGGTTTTAACGACCTCCACCCGATCCAATCATTGCCCCTGACCCGCCGACCACATATTGCAGTCTCACCGACCCGAGAGAAAACGCATGCCGACCAAATCGCTCAAACCCGCCCTCCTCGCCGCCGTAGCCATGCTGGCGGCAACCTTCATGCTGCTTGCACCGGCCCAGGCCGCCCCCTGCGGGCCGCAAAGCTTCGAAGGCGCCGATTACATCGTCTGCACGGTCGATCCTGACAAAGCCGACCTGCGGCTGTTCTGGAAGGATGCCGCCGGCGAGCCCTACCGCTATTTCTCGAGCCTTTCCGAAGCCCTCCAGGCCGAAGGGCGCACGCTCGTCTTTGCCGTCAATGCCGGCATGTACCGGCAGGATTTCTCGCCGCTCGGCCTTTACGTCGAGAATGGTGAGGAATTGAAGCCTGTCAACAAGGCGAAGACCGATGGCTCGGCCGGGCCGGTGCCGAATTTCTACAAGAAGCCGAACGGCGTGTTCCTTCTCGATGACGCCGGCGCAAAGATCCTGCCGACCGACGAATTCCTGAAGCGCCTCCCGGCCGCGCGTTTCGCCACCCAGTCCGGGCCGATGCTGGTCATCTCAGGCAAATTGAACCCGATCTTCATCCCCGGCTCGACCGACAAGACCCGCCGCAACGGCGTCGGCATCTGCGCCGGCGGCGCGGTGCGCTTCGCGATCAGCGAGGACGCTGTGAATTTCCATGATTTCGCCCGGCTGTTCCGCGATGAGCTGCAATGCCCGGACGCCCTCTTCCTCGATGGCGGGCGCGGCGTCGGGCTTTACGATCCGGCGCTGCGCCGCAACGATTACTCATGGCACGGCGGCTACGGCCCGATCCTCGGCCTCGTCGAATAGGGGCCGGCTGCCGCGAACGAATCCAACAGGCGCCGGCGCTTCTAAAAAAGCCGTCGCACCGGACGCGCCGCAGTGCCAATATGCCCTTCTCAGCTGCTTCGGGAGGCCAACCAAGATGAGAGATGTCGTCGCTTTGGCAACTGGCGGAAGCCGCGGCATCGGTGGCATCGCGGACATCAATGGCTACCGGCCCATCCCCCTGACCGCCGCCGACTTCGCCAAAGGCTGACAGTTGAAACATCCAGCCCGCAGTGCTAATTCCTGCACTGGGTCTGCAGTTCACCCAGGCATCGCCGTTCTCCGGAACACGCTAAACCTGACAATGACTGAGATATGGACACCGATCCCGTGCCATGTCGGAAGGGCGATCACCGATCATCCGTTTGGAACGGCACGACCAAAGGATAGGTCATGTCCAGAAAACTCATTCCGCTCAGCGTGAGCGACACCTCCGCATTCGCCAAATCGCTGCGCACGCAGCTCTCCCTGCATCAGGGGCTTCCCTCTCACCTGCAATTCCTCAACATGCTCGCCAGAGCCGCCGGTCATAGCAATTTCCAGAACCTGCGCGCCAAGGCCGATCCATCGGGCAGCGAACAAATCCTTCCCGCATCGGCGCCCGCTGCCGAGCCGGAGATCGACCGCAAGCTCATCGACAGGGTTCTCCGCAGCTTCGACGGCGACCTTCGCCTGATGCGATGGCCCTCGCGGCGGATGGATCAGATAACCGCGCTTTGGGTCCTCTGGTCGCAAATTCCGGCGGCGCGCGAAATGCCGGAAAAAGAAGTCAGCGCCCTCCTCCGCGACAGGCACCTCTTCGGAGATCACGCTTTGCTGCGGCGCGAACTCTGCGATGTCGGCTTGGTGAACAGAACGCGCGACGGCAGCGTCTACAAGCGTATCGAACGGCCGATGCCGGCCAACGCGGCAGCGATCCTGCGTCAGCGCGCCTCACGCTGACGGCGGCTCACTCCGGCTTCCCATCGTCATCAGGGCTCTCGGCCTGGCGCTTGCGGCGCGAACGCAGATTGTCGAAACCCATATAGTGATCGGCATCCGATGTGTTCCATCGGCCGGCCAGATAGATGATCGCTATGGCCGCGGCGACGATGAGCAAGGCATAGATGATATCCATGCCCAAAATGTAGCGCGGGAAAAGTGACCGGAAAGCCGACCGCCTCGCAGCAGCCAGCTTGAGTTTGTCGACAGCGTCTCCTCCGTCATATCAGGCCTTGTGCCGAGCATCTGACCACGATAATTGGCTGGCTGGAAAAACACTTATTTTCAGTCACTTAACCGACAAGCGCAGATCCTCGGCACAAGGCCGAGGGTTTTGCAATGCGTTGCCGGTAGCTTCAAAAAGCACGCCCCACCTGCCCCGAGACGACCGTGAAGGCGGTTTCCCAATCGCAGGCCGGTCTGTTAAACTCGCACCGTTTTCTCCAGCCCTTGCGAGGCAGCCATGGCCGACGAGACAGTCAACGTGCGCTACATGGTCGAGAACGTCGAGGCGTCAATCGATTGGTATGTCGCCCATCTCGGCTTTTCCCTGATTTCCAAGCATGCCCCGGCCTTCGCGGACGTCAAGCGCGGCGCGCTGCGGCTGCTCTTGAGCGGCCCCGCAAGCTCGGCGGGCCGGCCGATGCCCGATGGCGAGCAGCCGGTTCCAGGCGGCTGGAACCGCATTCATCTCGTCGTCGACGATCTCGCGGCCGAGGTGGCGCGCCTGCGGGCAAGCGGCGTCCGCTTCCGCAACGATGTCGTCACCGGCCCCGGAGGCTCGCAGATCCTGCTGATAGATCCCTCCGGCAATCTCGTCGAGCTCTTTCAGCCCGCGCGGCAATAGCCCGCGCGGCAATAGCCGCGCAATATCAGTCGGGAACGTAAACCAGTCTGATCACATTCTCGTCGATCAGATCCTGGCTCAAAAGCCGCAGCGGCGGCCGGGGCGCGGCGAAATACGGCGCGCCGTGACCGAGCACGACGGGATGCAGATAGATGATATATTCATCGATCAGGCCAAGTTCGGTCAGGCTCCGCGCCAGGTTCGGGCCGGCAGCCTCGATCTCCCCGTCCCGCTCGGCCTTCAAGGCCCGCATCGCACCCTCGAGATCGCCCTTGACGAGCGTCGCGTTCGGCCCGACCGACGTCAGCGAGCGCGAGACGACCCATTTCGGCTGGCTCCGCCACGCCGCCGCGAAGGCGTGCTCGTCCGCACCCCATTCCGGATGATCCTCGTCCCAGTACCGCATGATCTCATACATTACGCGGCCATAAACACTGCCCGCCTGCTGCCGGGTGGACTCGATGAAGTGGCGAAATAGCGTCGGGCTCGGCCCAAACGCCATATGATCGACGTAACCATCCAGCGACTGGTTCATTCCGAATACGAGCTTGGCCATACCCACTTCCTTTCCCTGGAGCATACATCCGTGCGGAGGTTGTCAGCGTGTCCGAAGTTAGCGCGACTGCTTTTATTTTGCAATTGGTTTTGCACCACGGGCACAGCCGTGGGAATAGTGCTCAGCGATCCCGCTCCCTCGCCGCCCATGCGGCGGTGTCATGATCGGGATGCTGGTTGCTGCTCTTCTTGATCGCCGCCGCCCAGTCGGCGCCGTTGTTTTCGGTCGCACCGGTATTTTCCATATCGGTGATCGTATCGAACCACGCCACCATGTTTTCGGTGCAGGTATTGGCAAGCGGCGGGAAGGCGTGCGGATCGTCGAGCGAACCGATCATCAGGTTGGTGCGGCCGTTTTCGAGGTGGTGGAAAAACAGCGGCGTGCCGCAATTGGCGCAGAAACCGCGCTCGACGAGCTCCGAGCTCTTCCAGACATCAGGCTTGCCGCGTGTCCAGACGAGCGCATCATCGGGCGCGGCGACGAGCGCGGCAAAGGCATTGCCCGAGGCTTTCTGGCACATGCGGCAATGGCAGAGATGCGAATTGTCGAGCATTGCGGCCGCGTGGTAGCGCACGGCCCCGCACTGGCAGCCGCCGCTCACTTCCCTCTCGATGCGTTTCATTCTTCTCCTCCTCAAGAGATGATGCAGTGACGAGCCTTCGCCCTCACGCCTCTGCTGGTTCCTAGAATTCGAGGCCGCAACGAACCTCAAATTATTCGGCTGGAGGCGAACGAGCGTCTCGGCAGCTTTACGCCAAGAGCCGACATTGCACTTATGGATGGCCTCCTGTTCACAGAACATCAGCCACAACAGGCAAGGAGCCCAGACAATGTTTTGACTTGGCAGCCTAGCTATCCAGCGCCGCAAGGACAATCTTGTGCGCGTGTTTGAGAACGGATTTTAGCTCATCCGTGGAAGCCTCGACCAAGCCGAGTCCCTGGAGCAAAAAGATACCTTCAACGGCCAGCAATGCCTGACGGACGTCGGCAAGCTCCCCTGATTTCGATCGCAGCGGATCAAGCAACGCACGGTAAAGGCGTCGCACTGGCTCAAGCATGTCCGGGGCGTGAACCAGCGTAGTTATGAGAAAAGCTGCCATACGGGTCGAGGCGTCATCCTCATCCAGGGCCTCCTCAATATGCGCGAGGACCAACTCCACAGGCCCTGTCGGCGTGTCGGGGAGACGCCGACGCACCGCCTCCTGAAAGCGGGCGACTTCCCGCTCCAACGTGGCGTATATCAACTCATCCTTGGTCGCAAAGCTGTAGACGAGGCCACCTTTGCTAATTCCCGCCCGCTCGGCGACGGCATCAAGCGTTAGATTTCGGCCGCCGGAATCGAGGATGACGGCTTCCGCCGCGTCCAGAATCCTGGATCGTTCGATTTCCTTTTTCCGAGCCATTACAACCTCTTGATTTTCCGACTGGCCGGTCACATATAATTTCCGACTGGACAGTCGTAAAACGATTTCCGACTTTCCGGTCGAATTAGCACGGCGGTATCCGTGCTTCAAGTTTTCTCCCCAACCAACTCTTGGGACTTGATGAAAGGACCTAAAATGGAAAATCGTCTACCTGCCGCAGCGCTTGGTCACTTTGTTATGAAGGTGGCGAATGTCGAGGCGAGCTATGAATTTTATACCGGTTTGGGGCTGCGCCCCTTCGGCACATTTCCCGGGCTGGCGGTCGTCGAGCTTCGCGGCGGCACGCATATGCTGCTGTTTCAAAAGGACGATGATCGGGTTGCAACTTTGCTAAACAGCCACAACGGCCAGAGACCAGATTTCAGCGCCGAAAAAATAGATCTGATGATCGCGGGGCATGCCAAAGCGGATCTGGAACGCTATAGGGTTAGCCTGATCGATAAGGGATATTCACCGTCAAGCATCGCCGACGGTGAGCTCTACGGCCATCATTATTTCTCGCTGCTGGACCCCGATGGCAATGGGATCAGTTTTTACACAAGCCACAGCGGCGACGAGCCCGTTTGATATTCGGCCGCCGCCATTCGCAGCCGGGAAACTTCACTCGCAGCTGACTGGGCAGCGTCATGACCTAACTCCGTACGCGTCGAAAGTCCGCGTGCGGACGAACATTCCCAAACATCCCAAGCCGAATTTCACAAGGTCCGCTTTCGAGGCAGAGCCGTGTTTTCGAGTAGCCACGAGCACCAGCCTTCGCAGACCACTACATAGGGATGCAACTGTGGGACGAACGACCGATAACTGAGTTTCTGGCCATCGACTTATAACAGCAAAGGGCCAACAGGAGCCTAGCACTAGGCCTCCGAAAGCCGGATGCACCCTTTGGCCAAGGAGACAATCGGCCCAGCAAACCGATATAGTCGATCCCAGTACGACCCCCTGGATGGCCTCCCGGCACTCGGGAACGCTCACCATCGGCAGACCTGTAGTGAACGACGGAGAGCCCGATGTACATTCTTTTTGGTGGTGACTTCACCCGTGCAACGCTCGTTCAATGGGTTCTCGAAGAAGGCAAGATCGAATACGAACTGAGAAAAATCGACATTCTTAATGGCGAGCACCGTTCCGCGGAATTCTTCGCCATAAACCCGGCCGGTTTAGTCCCAGTGCTGATTACCCCGGAAGGCGACGCACTCTATGAGGCCGCCGCACTGATGCTGTATCTGGCTGACCGGCACCAGCTCACGGAACTGGCTCCTGCATCGACCGACCCGGACAGGGGGCATTTTCTCTCCTCGATATTCCATATCGCCGGGGATATACAATCCGAGATGAAGCGCTTCCATTTTCCGCACCGCTTTTCCCTGAGAAGCGAAGACAATGCCGGAATTCAGGATTTGGCAAAGTCGCTCGTCCTCAGCCGATTGAGCGTAATGAACACCAGACTGGCTCAAAGAGGTCCTTACGTACTGGGAACCCGATTTTCCCTTGCGGATTTTTATCTGAGTTTTTGGGTCGCATACCTCGACCGCGAAGCCGTATGCACGCAATTTCCGTCGATTGCCAGGCTTTATGATCTGGTTCGCACGCGCACCACCGCACTTCCGTATCTCGAAGAGACCGAGAGGATGGCAGACGCCTATGCCGAGATGATGAAACAGAATCCGCGCGGCGTCATTTACTGACCCGAAGCCCGCGCTGCTGCCCTGCTCGAATGGCAAGCGGCATGGGGCCCTCCGCTTCGAAAATGAGCCGAATGCAGCCATTCCCGCTCCGATATCTTCCCCATTCGACAGCCTCGCGTCCAAGCGGTGCTTTCACGATAAATTTCAATTCCAAATTACAAAATACGCGCGTATATTGAGTTTGGGGACAGAATACCCGTGCCTTGGGGGCGAGGACATGTGTTGGAATACCTCATCAGCATTCACGCCGGTTGGGTTCGCTTTGCGCGGCCCGAGATCTCGCAAGATCGTATGGACGCTGGGCGACGCGGCGCGTCTCCTGATCAACGACTGGCCTTGCGATGACGGCGAGGAATACGTCGCCGCCGTGAAAGCCTGCGTCGACGCATTGAGCGGCAAGATTGCCCCGGAGCAATTTCGGGAAGCGCTTCTGCGCGCGGCCGATGAGGCAGGTATCGCTGCCCTGTCGCTCGTGCCGCAGGCAGTGGCGGAGCAACGGCCGGCCCCTCCCTCAATGATGCGGTAATCGTCGGTTCGGACAACCGCCCACCTGTCGGAAGCCGTCACCGGGAAAGCCATTGCGCTCGTTCTCAGGCTTTGGTCGCCTCCGCTCCGGTCGCCGGTTTCAGCAGGATGATGAGAAGCAGGCCGGCGACGATGAGTGCTGCTCCTTCCAGATGATAGCGTTGCAGCTGTTCGCCGAGGATCAGGTAGGCGAGCACGGCGATGAAGATCGTCTGGATGTAAAGCAGCACGCCCGCCCGCGCCGCGCCCAAGGCCTCGATGCTGCGATTGAAGAGATAATACATGACCGCGCCGCCCGGGATCGCGACATAGCCGAGCGCGATGAGGCCGCTGGCATTCAGCGTCGAGCGCTCGTCGGAGACGAGCTCGAACAGGTAGAAGGGCAGCGCCGTCAGCACCGCCGCGCCGAGCAGCAGGACCAGTAGCGCAAGGCGATTGAGATCGAATTTCGCCCGGCGGAGCAGGACGGTATAGAGGCTGAAACAGAACGCGCCGGCGACGATCCACAGCTCTCCGGGATTGAGGTCGAGGCGCAGGAGCGCGGCCGGGCTGCCCTTGACGATGATGACCAAGATCCCGAGAAAGGCGAGGATCGATCCGATCACCTGCCAGCGCCCCATCGGCTCGGCCAGCATGAAACGGGCAAGGATCATGGTGATGATCGGGATCAGGGCGATGATGATGCCGGCGGTCGTGGCATCGGCATGTTCGAGGCCGACAAAAATCAGGCCCTGGCAGATCGCAAGCCCCATACCGCCGATAAAGAGCAGCTCGAGGCCGCGCGCCCGCACGAGCGCGGCCATCGCGCCGAAATGCCGGGAGACGATCGGCATCAGGATCGCCCAGGCGATCAGCACGCGCCAGAAGCAAAGCGCCCAGGGCGGCATCTCCGAAGAAACCCATTTCGCGGCGATATAGACGCCGGCCGACAGCAGCCAGCAGAAAATCCCCACGGAATAAGCGCCCGCAAGCGAACCGCCCGCCGCCCGTTCCGTCCCGACTGTGTCGCGATGGACCGCCAAGACATGTATCGCCATGGCCCAGTTATGCCACAATTCCCATGCGCTGCACAGATGGAGGCGGCGGGCCCCTCCTCCAATGATGCGGCAGTCGTCATTTCACGCGGCTCTCGCCTGTCGGCGTCAGCTTGCGACATACCGGCAGGCGGCTCGCTGCCGGTCAGCGTCCAAGCTCGCCCGCGGCGGCGATGATCTCCGCTGCGGTCGGGAAGATGCAAAGGCTGTTCGGCCCGCCCAGCGCCTCAATTCGTGCCCAGGCGATGGTGCCGTTCGCATCGACCAGGAAGTGGCCGACGAGCTGGGTAGCATGTTTCGCAAAGATCGCATGATCGGCTTCATCGAGTTCGAAGCCGTCCTTGGCGTTGAGCACCGAGTTGGCTTCCATCGGGTGCAGCGGTTCCGGCAACTCACCCGTGGGGTTGATGCGCGCCGCCTGGAACTGCGCCATCGTCGCGCGATAAGGCCATTCGGGCTGCTCGCGGCTCCCATCGGGCAGGAACTCGCCATGCGGCACGCCGTAGGCCCGATGCGTCAGGCAGTCCGGATCGCACAGCAGCGTTACCGGCGTCGGACGGTGGCGAAAATACAGCCGAGCGCGTTCCGCCGGCGTATTGATAACGGCCACGGTCTCCACCCCGGCAGCGCGCAGGGCGGGCTGTATGCCGGAAAGCTGCTCGACCTGACGCCGGCAAAACGGGCAGTGCAGCCCGCGAAAGAAGCCGATCAGGAACGGGCGCCCCCTCAAATCGGCGAAAGACACCATTCCATCGAAATTGGCCGCGGCGAGCGTAAAGGCGGGCGCGGTTTCTCCAGGTTGCAGCGGGCGCTTTTGGTCTCCCATGGAACAATTCCTTTCCCGCATCGTCTCAGGCGAAACGACCGAAATTCAACTATACCACTTGTCGGAGGAAGGTCGCGCGTATTCCGATCGCTACAGAACCCCGATACAGCGGAGCAGAGCTTGCAGTTCGGCTTCGACACCTGCCGCCCGCAGGACTGCGGCCCGATCAATGCGGCGCGCCAGATTGGCGCGGGTCATGGGCTTTTTGTATTCCGGCCATTCCTTTTCGAGCGCCTTGATCGCTCCCGGCGTATCGGGCGGGCGGTTGGCCGCCTTGCCCTCCAGATGGCGCAGCAGCACCGCCTCAAAACAGGGCCGTTGCCAGAGTATCGTGATACGGTTGTCGGCCGCGAGCTTGCGCGTCCGCTCGGCGCGCTGCGGATCGCGCTCGGCCTGGTCAAAATCCAAAAGCGCGAAGCGTTCCGCTGGCGCGCTGCGTTTCCTCTCAAGCAGCTTCAGGCGCAGCACTGCCATTTCGATACGCGACAGGGATCGCCGGTCCCAGGCCCTAATTCGTCAACGTGCAGGTGCACCGGCAAATTGGCATCGCGGACCAGATCTTGCAGAAAACCGGCATAACCGACTTCTGACGCGCCCTCGCAACCGATATATACCGGACGGCGAAGCTCTCTATATGGCGGACGACGACGGTTCATCCGAGATGTGGAACCCCGCCATATGCACCGCTCAAATATTTGCGGTAGTGGTTCTCGTCGCGGCGCACCTTCACGTCCATGAGGCTGTAAAAGTGACTGCGGCCCTGCCGGTCCTTCTCGCAGATCACGATTTCCTCCTTGTTGAGATCATCGAGCAGCGAGGCCGAATGGCAGGAAAGCCAGAGCTGTGCGCCGAATTCGTTACGCCCCGAAGTCGCATAGAACCAGCGCACCAGTTCAGGGAGAATGTTCGGGTGAATGGCCGCGTCCATTTCATCGATCACGGCGATACCCCCCGTGTCGAGCGCGCTCATGATGAACGGGAACATCTTGATAAAGGCCCGCGTGCCGTGGCTTTCCATCAGCCAAGGCATTTCGACCGCAAGCCCCGTGTGCTTGAACAGCAGCAGCGGTCCGCTGTCCGTATTCTGAAAACGCATCCCTTCCACGCCGACGTCAATGCGGCTTAGTTCATCCTTCAATCGCGAGACGACGTTGGGCTGGCTCTTCAGATAGTCGATCATGTCGCGATCGCCGAAGGAGTGCACGGGCTCGATTTGGAAGAAGGCCTTGCGCGCCATATCCACGAGAACTTGCGCGGTCGGGTGTTGGAATTTTGCAAACGATGACAATACCGTGTGATTGCCGGCGAGCGTCTTCACAAGATGTTGGAAACCCGAAAGGCTGAAGGTCTTGGAGTCCTTCACCCTGCCCTCGGCATCGCGCTCATAGACGCGCTGCCATTTCCCTTGGCCGTTCGGCTTCTGGCGCAACGCCTCGGACGCGATCCGCACCGCGAGCCCTTCCTTGAGTTCGATTTCCAGTTCGTAGCGGTAAGTGCCTTGCTCGACCTTTTCGCCGTTCGTGGCGCGCTGAAAGACTTCCGGCGTCAGGTTCATGATGCCGCCCAGCTCGATCGCAAACCGGATCGGCCGATTGGCGGATTCCACGTCGTTGAAACGCTCGATGCCAGCGAAGCCGGGCACCGTGCGCGCTACACTGTCGCGGATCATCGTCACGACGAATTCGAGCGCGCGCAGCACTGTCGTTTTGCCCGAGGCGTTCGCGCCATAGAGCGTGACGACCTTCGGCGCGCGCACGTCCGCACCCTCGAAGATGGGCGCATAACGGCCTTCAGGATCAGGCACCTTTCCATCGACCGTCAGGTCGAGCACCTGCAGATCGCGGATGGAGAAGAAGTTTTCGACCTCTAGCTTGTAGAGCATAGGATACCTCACTTATGCCTGAAATAGCATATTTAACGAGATTTCGTCAATAATACGATTACGCTCGCCTCGAGATCCGAGCTCATCTGCGATGAATGTCAGTTTGAGAACTCCCAGATCGCTACAGACGAGACATCAGTTGTGCAGAGCCTCGAAGCACAACGCCTCGTGCATTAATCACTCCAGGCCTCTCACCTTCCCCACTCCCCAAATTGTGTCGTTTCCGCATCACTTTCCGCCAGGTTGTAATTTCTCGCTTGGCAAGGCCGAAATGCTCAGCTACAAAACGCTCACCGCTTCAGATCGAACAACAGGGAGGCGTTGAATGACATCAGTGATCATCGAAACCTCCCGTGGAATGAACCGACGCTAGGTCATTTCCATTCGCGGCCCGCCTTAAGCGCGCCCGACATGCGGTTTTCTCTTTCTTCACAGCCCGATTGATCTGACGGGATCACTTCGTCTCCCGCCTGGGCTGTGCGCCTTTCAACTCTCTATTTGAGGACCGGCGCCGATATGGGCCGGGCTGTATTCAATGACGCGCAAGAAGCTCGATTTCCGTGCCGATGCCTATCGCCAGGTGCTCGGCTTTGTTTTTCATCATTGGAGCCACCGGCCTGCCTTGGTCGGCGCCATCATCGTGCTGGTGATTTCAAGCACGCTGGCCGAAGTCATGGTGCCGGTCTTCTCCGGCCGCATCGTCGATGCCATTGCCGGCGGCAATGCGCCCGACCGCGCGCTCAGCGCCTTCGTCGTCGTCGTGGTGCTCGGCTTCACCAGCGTCGCGCTGCGCTGGTTCATCTTCAACGGCATCATCCGGCTGACGCTGCGCACCATGGCTGACGTGGTCAACAACGGCTTCCATAAGGTGCAGCGCTTCTCCACGGACTGGCACGCCAACAGCTTTGCCGGCTCGACGGTGCGCAAGATCACCCGCGGCATGTGGGCGCTGGATTCGCTGAACGACCTGCTGCTGGTCGCCCTCCTGCCGTCGATCGTCATGCTGGTCGGCGCCAGCATCGTGCTCGGCAGCTATTGGCCGGTCATGGGCCTGATCGTCGCTCTGGGATCCCTGGTCTATATCGGCGCCACAGTAGCGCTTTCCATGGGTTTCGTGTCGCCGGCGGCAAGGCTTGCCAATGCCTGGGACACCAAGCTCGGCGGCGCGCTCGCCGATGCCATCAGCTGCAATTCCGTGGTCAAGGCCTTCGGCGCCGAGAAACGCGAAGAGGCGCGGCTGTCCCATGTGCTCGGCAAATGGGACAGCCGCACGCGCCGGACATGGAAGCGCGGCACCTTGAGCGGCACGATCCAGGGCTTCATGATGGTCACGATGCAGGCCGGCATTCTGGGAACGGGCCTGATCATGTGGCGGCAGGGGCTGGCGACCCCTGGCGACATCACCTTCGTGCTGGCGATGTTCTTCGTTCTGCAGGGGTATCTGCGCAATGTCGGCCAGGACATCCGCAACCTGCAGCGCGCCGTCAACGACATGGAAGAGCTGGTGCTGCTCGACAAGATGCCGCTCGGCATCGAGGACAGGCCGCACGCCGCGCCCATTGCGATCGATGAGGGCGAGATCGTCTTCGATCGCGTCACCTTCCAGTATGGCGCGCATCCGAGCCCGCTTTACGAGGACTTCTCGGTCACCATCAAGCCGGGCGAGCGCGTCGGTCTGGTCGGTCATTCGGGCTCGGGCAAGACGACCTTCGTCAAGCTCATCCAGCGCCTTTATGACGTGAACTCGGGCGCCATCCGCATCGACGGGCAGGATATATCAGCTGTCAGGCAATCGAGCCTGCGCAGCCAGATCGCCATCGTGCAGCAGGAGCCCATCCTGTTTCACCGGACGCTGGCGGAAAACATCGCCTATTCCAGGCCGAACGCCTCGCGGCGCGAGATCGAACAGGCGGCGAAACAGGCCAATGCGCACGGCTTCATCATGGACCTGCCCAAGGCCTATGAGACGATGGTCGGCGAACGCGGCGTCAAGCTCTCTGGCGGCGAGCGCCAGCGCGTCGCCATCGCCCGCGCCTTCCTCGCCGATGCGCCGGTGCTGATCCTCGACGAAGCGACCTCGAGCCTCGACAGCGAGAGCGAGGTGCAGATCCAGGAGGCGATGGAACGCCTGATGGACGGCCGCACCACGCTCGTCATCGCCCACCGCCTCTCCACGGTGCGGGCACTCGACCGCCTGCTGGTCTTCGACAAGGGCAAGATCGTCGAAGAAGGCGACCACCAGTCGCTGATCCGCCTCAACCACGGCATCTATCGCCGGCTGTTCGAACGCCAGGCGCTGGAACTGACCAAGGGACTGGTGGCGTGAGCCGAAACGCCGACTGACGGCCCCTTCTCCGTCGTCATGCTCGGGCTTGTGCCCCAAGCATCTGCAACCGGCCGATAGGGCAGCAGATCCTCGGCACAAGGCCGAGGACGACGCCGAGAGAAGGGTGACGGTTGTCGACAAATCGAAACGCGGGGGCTGATGCTCCGGCGTTCGGCCATCGATTTAAGCCATTTGCGGCCCTACGCATTTCGTGTTTTGTCCCATGCTCAAGTCATCTCAGAGGAACCCGGCACGGATGGAACACCTTCAGCGGATACTAATCTTCGGCAACGGTGGGACAGGCAAGACCTGGCTCGCCCGCAAAATCGGTGACATCCTGAAACGTCCTACTATCCATTTGGACGATGTCCGCTGGGTTCCCGGCCGATACGGCATCGCCCGAGACAATCAACTTGTTTTCAATGAAGTCGTGGAGGCCGGAAAAGCCGAGAGCTGGCTTATGGAGGGAGTATATGGATGGCTTGCCAACGCGGTTCTGTATCGGGTGACGACGTTGATTTGGATCGATTTGCCCGAGGAAGACTGCGTTGCCAATGTAACGGCCAGGGGCATTCAAGCGGCAGGCAGTGAGGAAAGCCTTCAAGAACTGATCGAGTGGGTGCGCGGGTATCGCCAGCGCGAAAACTCTTCGACCTGTTATTCGAGCCATAAGAAGCTGTTTGATGCACACGCCAATTCGAAAGTGATCCTCAAGAACAGGGCCGAGATAAACGAATATGCAGAGCACATACGAAGATCGCGGCTATGAAAGACACAGCGACGATGCGCCAGTTTCAGTCATCCGACTTCTACGATTGCGATGCATGAAATCATGGTGAGCGATGATAGGATTGAAGGGAATATGATGCTGCCTCAAATGCCGGCCGCCGTAATCTTTGATATGGACGGGCTTATTTTCGATACTGAAGCTCTTTACCAGCAAGCGTTTCAAGCAGCCTCAACCGCCGGCGGCCACAATCTGCCAACAACGCTTCTCCAAAGCACCATAGGGGTGCCCTGGGCCCAGTCCAGGCTTTCGTTCCTGGAACAAATGGGATCAGATTTCCCCGTTGACCAGTATGGAAGAGAGGTGACGGACCACTTTACGTCATTGGCTGCCACGCAACTGCGACTAAAGCCCGGCGTCGTTGAACTTCTCGATGTTCTTGATCAGCTCGAAATGCCACGGTGTATCGCGACATCGTCATCCCACTCGACAGTGCAAAGCCATCTGTCCGCTCACAACCTCGGGAGCCGCTTCGATGCGGTCATTGCGCACGGAGATTACGTCGCCGGCAAACCCGCGCCTGACCCGTTCATGGCAGCAGCGAAGGCGCTTTGTGTAGAACCCGCCCTATGCCTTGCATTGGAAGATTCCTTCAACGGGGTCCGTTCCGCCTCAGCGGCCGGAATGATGACCCTCATGGTCCCTGATCTCCTTACCCCAACACCGGAAATCCATTCCCTATGCACCGGCGTTGTCAACGACCTCCATGCCGTCCGCGAGCTGATATTAATGGCCTCGGTTGCCGGCAGCCAATTGCAAACATTGCGATGAGCGCAGCAAATCTTGTCCTGCTTTGCTTGGAGCATGTCGCGCAAAAGTGTGCAGCGACACACCGCGCCTCTCTTCAAACGAAGAGCGGCTTTACACCGCTTTCATGATCGAGGAGCCACCGTTTGCGCGGCAGGCCGCTCCCATATCCGGTCAAAGAGGCGTCCGATCCGATCACCCTATGGCATGGGACGACGATGTTGATGAAGTTCGCGCCGTTCGCGGCTCCCACTGCCCGGGTCGCGGTCGGGCTGCCGACGCGGCGGGCAAGCTCTGCATAGCTGATCGTCGATCCGGCCGGTATCAGGCGAAGTTGCTCCCAAACTTTAATCTGAAACGGCGTGCCGCTCATTTTCACCCGCAGCTTTGCAAGGGCGTCGAGTTCGCCATCAAAATAGGCCTCCAGGGCTTCGTGTGACGGGCTTCGCTTGCTGCTCACACGGTTTGCCAAGCCATCGGAGCCAAAGTGCCGCATCAACAGCCTGTCCATCCGCTCAGACATGTCTTCCCAATCCGCCAGGCGGAGCGTGCCATCTTCCTCGCTGAACAGGAACAGAGTTCCGATCGGCGTGTGCAGATGCTCTGCGAGAAGTCTCACTTTCTTCACACACGGCTTCATGGAAACCTCGCTCCGTCACGATTTCAACTCGCGCACGTTCGGGAGAAATATCGCGAGGACGCCGACGGCCGGGAGAAAGGCGCAGACATCGAACACGAAGATGATGCCCTTCCAGTCGGCCAATGCGCCAAGCATCGCCGCGCCGATGCCGCCAATGCCGAAGATGAATCCGAAGAACAGACCCGACACCATCCCAACCCGTCCCGGCATCAACTCCTGGCCGTAGACGACAATTGCCGGAAACGCGGAAGCGAGCACGAAGCCTATGACCGCGCTCAAGGCGACGGTCGGGACGAGACCGACATGCGGCAGAAGCAGCGTGAAGGGCAGCACGCCCAATATGGAGACCCAGATCACCAGCTTCCGGCCGAGCCTGTCGCCGATCGGCCCGCCGGCAATCGTGCCGGCCGCAACCGCTCCAAAGAACACAAACTGGTAGACTTGCGCGTGCTGGGTGCTCAGCCCGAACTTTTCCATCAGATAGAAAATGTAATAGCTGGTGAAGGCCGCGAGGTAGATATATTTCGAGAAAAGCAGCGCGATCAGCACCGCCATCACGGCCGAGACCTTTTTCCGGGACAGGGTCGAATGTCGCGCCGCCGCACCGGCTTTCGGGCGTCCCGCATGGCCGTTCTTCTTGTACCAACGTCCAAGCGCGGTAAGGATGATCATGCCCGCCAGCGCTGCCAGAGCGAACCAGGCAAGGCCGTCTTGTCCTCTGGGAAGGATGATGAATGCCGCGGCGAGCGGGCCGACGGCGGAGCCGAAATTTCCGCCGACCTGGAACAGGGACTGCGCCAGCCCATGCGACCCACCTGAAGCCAGACGCGCTATCCGCGAGGTTTCAGGGTGGAAGATCGACGAACCGATCCCCAGCAAAACGCCGCCGATAAGAAGAACCTCGTAGCTGGGCGCATAGGCAAGCGTGATCAGGCCGAGCATGGAAGACGCCATGCCGGCGGGGAGCGAATAGGGCATTGGCCGCCGATCCGTGTATGCGCCGATGAACGGCTGCAACAGCGATGCGGTCAATTGGTAGACAAAGGTCAGGATGCCGACCTGGGCGAAAGACAGCGTGAAATTGCCTTGCAGGATCGGGTATACGGCAGGCAGAAGAGCCTGCATCATGTCATTCAAGAAATGACACAGGCTGGCTGCTCCCAGGACGGAGAATACTGCTGTTTCGGCCTTGGCTGGCGGCGTTGCTGTAGCGATCGACACTTCACGAACCTCGATGTGGAGGTGAGCGGGTTGCTCCCTTTTGCCTTCCAGTTTAAAGCTCCGGGACGTACCCATCCACCAATGTTGGGCCGCAATATTACGAAAGTAGGCCACGGCATGGGCAGCCCCCGCATTGACAGGGTCGATCACCTTCCACGGCAGGTCATTGGACTGGCGCACGATTACACCGACGGCTTCATCATCGATCCCCACGAACACCGGCGCGGCCAGCTGATGAACGCGACTTCAGGCCTCATCGTCCTGACGACACCGGAAGGGAAGTGGGTCATGCCGCCTCATCGCGGCATGTGGATTCCTGCGGGCGTGCAACACAGCGTTCGAGCCGTGGGGCTTGTCCGGATGCAAAGCCTCTACGTCGAGACGGCTCGTGCGGAAGGCATGCCGAGCCACTGTCAGGTCCTGGAGATCACCGGTTTCATGCGGAGCCTCATCGGTGAGGTGGTCAAATTATCCCTTGATGTCGAGGCTGACGGTCGCGACTCCACACTCATGGATTTGGCCCTGTACGAAATGGCGCGGCTTCCGAACCTGCCGCTGTCTCTGCCGTTCCCCTCTAACGAGCGGCTGGCAAAGAAATGCCGCGCGTTTGTGGGGGAGCCGAATATCCATCAGACGACGGATGACTGGAGCAAGGAACTTGGAATGAGCAGGCGCGCCTTCACGCGCCTGTTCCGGCAGCAGACCGGCCTCAGCTTCGTCGCCTGGCGGCAGCAAGCCTGTCTGCTTTCCGCTCTACCGCAGCTTTCTGCCGGCCAGTCCGTCACATCAGTGGCGATGGAGCTCGGCTACGAGAACCCGGCCGCCTTCACCATCATGTTCAAGCGGGCATTCGGAAAGCCGCCCTTGGCCTATCTCGGCCTGCGCTGAGCTTCATGCCGACCAAGACCCGTTCAGTCTCCACCCTTGACGAAATTTGTAAAACTCGTATTTTACAAAAAAGGAGACTGCTAGTCATGGCTCAAACTCTAAGAGTTCCAGCGACTGAGTTTGCTCGTAAATTTACGACATTCCGTGAACAGGTACAGACGGCGGGGGTGATTGAGATCACAGCTCATAACCGTACGATCGGCGCTTTCCTGTCCGCAGCCGAACTCGAGCACTATCAGACCATGAAAAAGCGCGAACGCGAAGTCATTCGTGTCAGCGAAATGGATGACGAAACCATGGCGCTGATCGCAAGCGCTGAATACGGCAAAGCGTCCGAGTGAATTACCCGACTCCGGTTCCGGGCCTCGTCGTCCGATACAATTACCTTTGGGATAAGGAAAAAGGCGAAGGCCTGACCCTGGGAAGCAAGGACAGGCCTTGTGCCATTATCCTGTATCATTCGAAGAGCAATGATACGATCGTCGTGCCGATTACGCATTCCCCCCCCCGAACTCGGCGAGGAGGACCTGTCTATTGAGGTTCCACCGGAGCTTTGCAGTCAGCTTGGTTTGGATGATGCCGCCAATTGGGTCCGCGTGAGCGAGGTCAACAGATTCGAGTGGCCCGGCATTCACCTTCGCACGCTCCCCTCGAATCCGAACCGCTACGACTACGGCATGATCCCTCCGGAATTCTACGAAAAGATCAAGGCCAAGCTTTATGAGGCAATGATGAAGGAGCGCGTGCCGTCTGCCAAACGCTAAGTGGGTGGCGATTGCAGTCATTGCCCGCATTCAGAACGTTGATAATATCCCCGAGCACATTGGAGCGTTCGATGACCAGCAGGCGCCGCGCCGGCTGCGCTCCGCACCCAACCACTCCACGGAGGCTCCCCATATGGCCGAAGTCCTGCTGTTCCACCATGCCCAGGGGCTGACCCCCGGCGTGCGCGCCTTCGCCGATGAGATCAGCGCCGCCGGTCATATCGTGCACACGCCTGATCTGTTCGGCGGACGCACGTTCCCGAGCATCGATGAGGGCCTCGCCTATATCGGCGAGATCGGGTTCGAAGAAATGCGCGAGCGCGGCGTCCGCCTCGCCGGCGATCTGCCGCCCGGGCTCGTCTATGCCGGTTTCTCCTTCGGTGTGCTGCCGGCGCAGAAGCTGGCGCAGACACGGCCCGGCGCCCGCGGCGCCCTGCTCTTCCACTCCTGCCTGCCGATCAGCGGCGAATGGGCCTTCGGTCCCTGGCCGGAGGGCGTCCCGGTCCAGATTCACGGCATGGACAACGACCCGATCTTTGTCGGAGAGGGCGATATCGAAGCCGCCCGCGAGATCGTCGGCAAGGTCAGGGATGCGGAGCTTTTCCTCTACCCCGGCGACCGGCATTATTTCGCCGACAGCTCGCTTCCCTCTTACGATGCCGATGCGGCAGCACGCCTCACCTCCCGCGTGCTGGATTTCCTGGCCCGCGTCTGATCATCTCGCGCCTTGGCTTGAGTCCATTCCCGAAAGGCGGCCCCGCATGAGCGCTTACCCCGTGACGCGACATCTGATCGATCGAGGCGATGGAGCGGCCGTCGAGCTCTTTCAGGCGACGCCCGCCGACGCCGCGCCCGCGGGCGCGATCCTCTTCGTCCACGGCAACCAGGGCGGCCTTCTTCTCGGCGCGAAGGAGTTCGTCGATAATGGCGCGCTGGCTCGCTTCTCGTCCCGCCTGAACATCACGGCGGCAGCCGTCTCGCAGCCCGGCTTCGGCGCTTCGGATGGCCCTGCCGATTTCTGCGGCCCCTCCACCCAGCAGGCTGTTATCGCCGCCCTCGCCTTCCTGAAGCAACAGCCCGCCATCGATCCCGAGCGCATCGTTCTCTACGGCAACAGCCGAGGCGCCGTCGCCTCGGCAATGGTCGCCGCCCGGGTTCCGGGTCTCCGTGCCGTCATTCTTTCGAGCGGCGTCTATGATCTCGAAGCCGCATTCAGAACCAGTCCGCCAGGCTTGCGGCGAGCGATCGAAAGCGAGGCAGGCCCGTCGAAGCAGGCCTTCCTGGCGCGCTCGGCCCTGCACCATGTCCAGGATATCCGGGCCGAAACCCTGCTTCTGCACGGACGGCACGACGACCGCGCTCCCGTCGCCCAGGCAAAAACATTCTCCGCCGCCCTCGCCGACGCCGGAGTCCCGGTCAGCCTCAACGTCTTCGAATGCGGCCACCGTATCCCGCGCGAATATTCCCAGGCGGTTCTCCGGCCGTTCCTGGAGGGGATCTTCCGGCCGGTCGTAACTTATCATTAGGATCGCATGGCCGCTTTTGGCCGAGTTTCCGAGGCACTGCAGAAAACTATCCATTGCCGATAGCGCCCCGAGCCCTACGTCCTAGGACCGCCAGGGAGGATTTCGCCGATGACCAAACATGCAGTCGTAATCGCAGGCGCCGGCCCGACCGGCCTCACGCTGGCGGGCGAACTGGCGCTGGCGGGCATCGACGTCGCCATCGTCGAGCGCCGCCCGGACCAGGAGCTTTTCGGCACGCGAGCTGGCGGCCTCAGTGCCCGCACGCTCGAGGTTTTCGATCAGCGCGGCATCGTCGACCGCTTCCTTGCGGCAGGGCAAGTCGCCCAGGTCACGGGATTTGCGGTCACTCGCCTCGATATCAGCGATTTCGCGACCCGGCATAATTACGGGCTGGCGCTGAGGCAGAAGCATATCGAGCGCATTCTGGCCGGCTGGGTCGGCGAGCTCCGGGTGCCGATCTATCGCGGCCGCGACGTCACCTCTTTCACTGAGGACGACACCGGCGTCGCGATCGAACTCTCCGACGGCGCCTCGCTCGGGGCACGTTATCTCGTCGGCTGCGACGGCGGCCGCAGCCTCATCCGTAAGACGGCCGGCATCGCCTTCGAAGGATGGGATGCGACGACAGGCAATATCCTCGCCGAAGTAGAAATGGCGGAGGAACCGCCCTTGGGCGTCCATCGCACCGACCTCGGCATTTATGCTTTCGGCCGGGAGGAATATGAAATCCGCGACGGCAGGGTCATCTTCGCCAGCGAAGGTCCGGTCGGCCTCATGGTGCCCGACAGCAATGTGGGCGCCGCGACCGAGCCGGCGCTCGATGACCTCAGGCAAGCCCTCATCGCCGCATTCGGAACGGATTACGGCATCCATGGCCTCAAGTGGATCTCCCGTTTCACCGACATGTCGCGCCAGGCGGCGGCCTATCGCAAGGGCCGCGTCTTCCTCGCCGGCGATGCCGCCCATGTGCATTCGCCGGTCGGCGGACAGGGCCTCAATACCGGCGTGCAGGATGCCGTCAATCTCGGCTGGAAGCTCGCCCAGGTGGTAAAAGGCATCTCGCCCGATACCCTGCTCGACACCTATCACGCCGAACGGCATCCGGTAGCAGCCCGCGTGCTGCGCACCACGATGGCGCAGGTCGCCTTGCTACGGACCGACGACCGCACCGAAGCCCTGCGCGACATCGTGACCGAGCTCCTGACCATGGACGAACCACGCAAACGCGTCGCCGCCGAAATGTCCGGCCTCGCCATCCGTTACGACCTCGGCGAAGGCCACCCCCTCCTCGGCCGCCGCATGCCCGACCTAGATCTCACCACATCCGACGGCCCGACGCGCTTCTTCACACTGTTGCACGATGCCCGACCGGTTCTGCTGAACCTCGGCGCACCAGGCAGCCTCGGCGTCACGCCCTGGGCGGACCGCGTCAAATCGCTTGACGCCTCATATGGCGGTCCATGGGAACTCCCGGCGCTCGGCCCGGTCCCCGCGCCATCGGCGGTCCTGATCCGGCCCGACGGATATGTCGCCTGGGTCGGCGACGGCACGCAGAGCAGTCTTCCTCAGGTCATAAACAGCTGGTTCGGGCCACCTCGCTGAAAAGTGAGGTCAAAGAACCGCAATCCTCGTCATGGAAGGCATATGCCGGCAATTGACCGGTTCAATCGTGGCTAGCAATTGTCTTCGTCCTGGACTGGCAGCATCGCAATTGAGAGATAAAAAGCTCCGCCGAACCGCCATGCGCTCAACTTGCCCTTGCACGAATCCCACATCGCGCTAGCCTGCGTTCCCGACCCCTGCCCCTGCCGAGTCGGCTGTTTCATCCTTGGGGAATAGACATGACGGCTTTGATCGAGGCCCGTGGCGTCAGCAAGCGCTTCCGGCAGCATAAGCGATTTCCCGGTCTTCTCGGCGCCTTCAAGACGCTGGTGACGAGCGAATATACCGAGGTGGTGGCCGTTTCCGACATCGGCTTCGATATCGATGCCGGTGAAGCCGTCGGTTATCTCGGGCCGAACGGCGCCGGCAAATCGACGATGATCAAGATGATGACCGGCATTCTGGTGCCGAGCGACGGCACGGTTTCCGTGCTCGGCCGCACGCCGCATCTCTCGCGCATGGCCAACGCCCGCGAGATCGGCGTCGTCTTCGGCCAGCGCAGCCAGCTCTGGTGGGACCTGCCGCTGATCGACAGTTTCACCCTGCACCAGCGCATCTATGATATCCCGCCCGCCCGCTATGCCGATAATCTCCGGCATTTCAGCGAGCTGCTCGATCTCAAACCCTTCCTCGATCGCGCCGTGCGGCAATTGAGCCTCGGCCAGCGCATGCGCGCCGAGATCGTCATGTCGCTGCTGCACGATCCGAAGATCCTCTTCCTCGACGAACCGACGATCGGCCTCGACGTCGTCGCCAAGGATGCCGTGCGCCGCTTCCTCGCCGAGATCAACCGCGAGCGCGGCGTCTCCATCATCCTCACCACGCACGACCTGCAAGATATCGAGACGATCTGCCCGCGCCTCATCATGGTCGATCACGCCAGGCTGATCTTCGACGGCGAATTGAGAAGCCTGCGCGCCGCCCTCGGCTCGGCCCGCCGGCTGACGCTGGAATTTGCGAGCGACCCCGGCCCCTTGCATCTGAACACCGCCTCGCTCGTCAGCGACGAGGGCCTGCGCAAGAATTACCTGATCGAGCGCGAAGACGTCTCGCTGGTGCGCATCCTCTCGGAGGTCGGCGGCGATCGCGGCCTGAAGGACGTGGCGCTGCACGAGCCCGATATAGAGGAGGTCATCCGCACCTTCTACCAGCGCCGCAATGCGAGGGCCAAGGCGTCATGAGCGCTTATCTGGCTTTCGCGCGGAGCTCTCAGGCGCCCACACCATGAGCGCTTACTTCGCCTTCGCACGCAGCGCCTTTCATGCGCAGCTCGCCTACCGCAACGAGGTCTGGGCCAATATTTTCGGCAAGCTGGTGCAGGTCTTCGCCCGCGTCGCCATCTGGCTTGCCGCCTTCGCCGGCATCGGCAGCAGCGTGGTCGACGGCGTCTCGTTGCAGCAGATGGTGACCTATGCCCTGCTCGGCGGCGCGGTGATGGGCGCCACCCGGCCCGAGCGTGTCATCAACGAGATCGGCCGCTCGCTGAAATCGGGCGATATCTCGGTCTGGCTGCTGAAGCCCATCTCCTACCCGCTCTATCTCTTCGCCAATGAAAGCGGCTCCTTCGGCTATCGCCTGATGACCCAGGTGATCCCGACGATTGCCGTCACCGCGCTGTTTTACGGCATGCTGCCGCCGGCAAGCCTGTTCGATGGCGCGATGTTCCCAGCCTTCTGGGCGCTGTCGTTCATTCTCATCTTCCTGATGTCGGCACTCTTCGGCCTCATCGCCTTCTGGCTGATGACGAGCTTCTCGCTGGACTGGATCCTCGGCGCCCTGCTGCAATTGTTCTCCGGCCTGCTGGTGCCCTTCTGGTTCTTCCCCGAGCCCTTGGCGACGATCGCCCGCCACCTGCCTTTCGCCTGGGTGGTCTATTATCCCAATGCCGTCTATCTCGGCCGGCTCTCGGTCGCCGATGTCTGGTTCCATTTCGGCCTCGGCCTCGCCTGGGCGGCTCTCTTCCTGGCGGGCGTGCTCTGGCTGTGGCGCTCAGCCTCCACCCGCATCACCGTGCAGGGAGGCTGATCCCCATGATCCTTCACCACATCCGCGTCATTCCGCTCCTGGTGCGCATGTACATAAGATCGCAGATGGAATATCGCGGCGCCTTCTGGCTCGATCGTCTGGCGCAGATCCTTTCCTATGGCAGCGTCTTCGCCACCATCGGCATCCTGCTTTCGCGCTTCGATACGTTGGGCGGCTGGACCTGGCCGGAGCTCGCTCTGCTCTACAGCTTCCAACTGCTCGCCTATTCGCTCGGCGCCGCGATGAGCTTCACCCAGCTGCGCGACCTCGAGGAGCAGGTGCGCCTCGGCACTTACGATGCGCTGCTGGTCAAGCCCTTCAGCCCCTGGGTCTACCTGATCTTTTCCGGCCTCAACATCGGCTATGCCGGCCACATCATCCTGGCCGTGCCGCTGATGGGCTGGGCCATCCTCTCCGTCGATTTCGCCTGGACGCTGCCTTCGGCGCTCTTCTTCATCGCCGCACTTCTGAGCGCCACGCTGCTGACCGCCGCCCTCATCACCATGATCGGCGCCACCGCGCTGATCTGGGTGCGCTCCAACCACCTCTTCTCGATCTTCTTCGGCTTCTGGGAATTGATGCGCTATCCCCTGAACATCTTCCCCGGCGCCATCCAGCTCACCCTGCTCACCGCCGTGCCGCTCGCCCTCACCAGCTCCGTCCCCGTCGGCGCCCTCCTCGGCAAACCCATCCCCATCCTCGGCCCCTGGGCCGAAGCCACCTCCCTCGCGGCCGGCCCGCTCTGGGCGCTGCTCGCCATGGCCTATTGGCGATATGCCAACGGCAAGTATCAAGGTGCGGGCGGGTGATGAATTTTCTCGGATTGCTCAAATCGATGATCGGCATTCGCAGGCGGCACGCGAATGCGAAACATTTTGCCAAATCAAGTGGCCGACGTCCTGCCGTGCAGCCCCCTCATCCGCCTGCCGGCACCTTCTCCCCGCCGGGGAGAAGAGACGTGTAGCAGCGTCTCGCCTTATTCTATTGCCGTCCTTGAAGAATGCGTGGCGGGGATGCCCCGAGTCTCTTCTCCCCAGCGGGGAGAAGGTGCCGGCAGGCGGATGAGGGGGCCGCACGGCACACCCTCTTCATTCCTGCACCCTCAGGGCTTCTCCACCCCATGTTGGGACTTTGGTCCAACTAGCTCTAATCCCGGAATGATTTAAGATCGGCCTGTCCTTTGAAAAAAGGGCGCGGAGGAGGCCTGGCATTGAGATTGTGCCTCTGCGTAAGCCAGGCTTCCCCCCGATTTCGCCGATACGATCCGGCGACCCGTTCCCCCAAATTTCCAGGCGACATCAGGATCGCGGCAGGCTGGCGATGACGCGCGCCGCATGACCGTGGACCTGTTTCGTGGGAATACAAGCCAAAGCGGCGGAGGGCCGATAAGTTCCTTGTCGGTCCAGTTATGCCGTTCGTTGGGGGCTTTCTTGACAACGCAGGAAATTACGCCGAACCGTGCATCGACATTCAAGCGCGCGAGTGGCAATGCATGGTGCAGGTATCAAATCCCCAAGAAGCTTTCCCTGAGATAGCAACCGTCGCAAATCCGGCGGTTTTCTTCGATGGCGAGGATGCCCTCCTTTGCTATGAAGCCTTCGGCCGGACGGGAAACAGCAACGTCGTTCTGAAGTTCAGCGACGTTATCGATCTTCGGATAACGCCCGAGCCGGTACGCGAGGCACCGCACAAGACATTGAGGGATTTTTTGCGCCACTAACCACGGAACTTGCGATTGGGGTCAGCCGAAGGGGCTTGCCGGCAAATAAGTCTCTTCAAAGAAGCGGCCTCCACAAAGCCATTCAGCCTTTAGGCTCGTCTTCAAGATCTTCGGATCCGGATGACTTGTCCTGAGGCGACCAGGTGTATCTGAGCTCTTTCCAGCTCTTTTCCCATTCCAGAATCCATCGGCCATAGGGCGCGATTTTCAGCAGTTCCTCGCGCTCCCGCCGCGCTTTTTCCCTTTCATCGCTCACTGCAAACTCCAATCCAGGCTCCGCTCACCCACCCGACGCCGCCGTAAAAACCGCAAGCTGAGCGGCAAAGGCGCGCTGATATGCCGGCCGCGCCTCGCCGCGGGCGACATAGGCCGAAAGCGTCGGAAATTCCGCCAGGAGATGCGATCCCTTCAGCCGCAGCAGCACCGTCACCATCAGCAGGTCGCCGGCGCTGAAGGCGCCGTCCAGCCAGTCGGCATCGCCGAGGCGGCGGGAAAGATCGGTCAGCCGTTTGCGGATCGTGGCTTCGAGGGCGTTGAGGCGGTGCTCATACCAGGGCTGGTCGCGCTCCAGGATCGTGGCGAGCGCGCGGTCGAAGATCGGCGGCTCTATCGTGTTGAGCGCGGCAAACATCCAGGCGATCGCGCGCGCCCGGGCGCCGGCATCCCCAGGCAGCAGGCCCGCATGGCGCTCGGCGATATGGAAGACGATCGCCCCGGATTCGAACAGCGCGAGATCGCCCTCCTCATAAGTCGGAATCTGCCCGAAAGGCTGAAGCGCCATATGCGCGGGCTCCCTCATCGTCTTGAACGTGACGAGGCGGACCTCATAAGGCTCGCCCGCTTCCTCGAGCGCCCAGCGAACGCGCATGTCCCGCGCCAGCCCCCTGCCGCGATCCGGCGATTTTTCAAATACGGTGATGGTAATGGTCATTGTCGTTCTCCATAGCTGGCCCGCCTTGAAGACGGCCGGCCGAGCCCCGATCCGACATCGCGGCCGGAATAGGATAGCTTTCGAAGCATGAATTCAAAGATATGACGGAAGGTTCTGCCGTGCAGCCCCCTCATCCAGCTGCCGCCACCGACCTGGGTGAGCCACGGGTCTCACCCGTCCTTCGGACCCCCGCTGGGGCGAAGGAGTTATGCCGCGAGGCCTCACTCCCAATCTAAGCGTTTCATATGGTTACAGCCCTGCGCCCCTGGCTCCCCTTCTACCCAGCGGGGAGAAGCGCAACCATTAAGCTGAAGACCTTTGCGGCGGGGGATTTTTTACCCACGGGGTTTGGCGTTTGAGGACTGTGTTGGCGAAGATGATAAGTTTGCGCACACATGCAATGAGGGCCGTTCTGTGGGCTTTACCTTTTTCGACGAGGCGTCTGTAGAGCGCCACCAGCACCTCGTTCCAGCGCTGCGACGCCGGTAAGGCGGCATTGAACAGCGCTCTGCGCACGCGCGCCCGGCCG
>NZ_JARWKX010000036.1:0-40958 GCF_047445895.1 Rhizobium sp. BR 249
CCAACTGGCTCTTCGTCGACAGTCGCCGCACGTGCTTGTCGGCCTCATGCTCCTCCACAAGTCTTTCGAAGGCCGCCCACGGAATCCGCTTCAACAGATCATGAAAGACGCTATTCTCGTGCCGCACGGTGTTGCCCCTCTTTCGTGTCCGGGATTGTCGCCAAACATCCGAATACGAGTAGAATCAACACCGTGCGCCTTGTCCACCAAATTTAAACCGGACACCAGTGGCATAAGCCCGAGCATGACGCCGAGTAGAGAACGAGAGTTATGACAAGCAAACGGCCCGCTGTAAAACGGGCCGCTGCAAGATTGCCAAAAATCAGGCCTTGTTATTCCGCCGGCTGAAGCCCGGCAGCCGGAGCATCTTCCTCGGTCTGGCCGCCGAGTGCTCTGGCGAGCTGCGCCGTATCCAGCTCCTTTTCCCAGCGTGCCACGACGATCGTCGCGACCGCATTGCCGACGAGGTTGGTCAGCGCCCGGCATTCCGACATGAAGCGGTCGATGCCGAGGATGAGCGCCATGCCGGCGACCGGCACGGAGGGAACGACGGAGAGCGTCGCGGCAAGCGTGATGAAGCCGGCGCCGGTGATGCCGGCAGCACCCTTCGAGCTCAGCATCGCCACGAGCAGCAGCAGGATCTGGTCACCCCAGGAGAGCTGGATGCCGGTGGCCTGGGCGATGAAGAGCGCGGCCAGCGTCATGTAGATGTTGGTGCCGTCGAGGTTGAAGGAATAGCCGGTGGGGATGACGAGGCCGACGACCGAGCGCTTGCAGCCGGCCTTTTCCATCTTGTTCATCAGCCCCGGCAGTGCGGCCTCGGAAGACGAGGTGCCGAGAACCAGGAGCAGCTCTTCCTTGATGTAGCGCAGCAGCGCCAGGATCGAGAAGCCGTTATAGCGGGCGACGGCGCCGAGAACGACGAGAACGAAGAGCAGCGAGGTGATGTAGAAGGTGCCGATCAGCATGGCGAGGTTGGCAATCGATCCGATGCCGTACTTGCCGATGGTGAACGCCATGGCGCCGAAAGCGCCGATCGGGGCGGCCTTCATCAGGATGGCGACGAGCTTGAAGATCGGAGCCGTCAGCGCATTGAGGAAGCCGACGACCTGCTCGCCCTTTTCGCCGACCATGGCGAGCGCGATGCCGAACAGCACCGAGAAGAACAGCACCTGCAGAATGTCGCCATCGGCAAAGGCGCCGACGATCGTCGTCGGGATGATGTTGGTGAGGAAGCCGACGATGCTCTGCTCATGCGCCTTCGAGGCGTAGTTTGCGACGGCGGTGGGATCGAGCGAGGCCGGATCGATGTTCATGCCGGCGCCCGGCTGGACGACGTTGGCCACGACCATGCCGATGACGAGCGCCAGCGTCGAGAACGTCAGGAAGTAGAGCATCGCCTTGCCGGCGACGCGGCCGACCTTCTTCAGGTCGCTCATGCCGGCGATGCCGGTCGCAACCGTCAGGAAGATGACCGGTGCGATGATCATCTTGACGAGCTTGATGAAAGCATCGCCGAGCGGCTTCAATTGCGCGCCGAGTTCGGGATAGAAATGGCCGAGCAGGATGCCGGCGGCGATGGCGGCGAGAACCTGAACGTAAAGATGGGAATAAAAGGGCTTCTTGCCCTTGCTGTCTGCGACTGCATCGAATGGTGCTGCGATCATGATGTCCTCCTAAAGGCTCGTCCGGAACGAACTCCGGCCTCCCGAGCCGTTCGCTTCACTCCAACAGCTCAGCCGTTGTTGCCATCTCTTTCGCAATCGCCGTGCCAGTTTGGGGATTTAGAATTAAGTCATTGATTTAGCAAAATAAAAAAATCCATGACCGTCATCCGCCCATGGAGAAATGCGGAAATCCGCACAAACTCATTTGCATCTCGTGCAGAAAAATGCACAAATCCGCCATGTCCTTGTCCGTGTCGCAAAAGCTGTGGCCTTCCCTGCCGCTGCATCATCGCATCCGCCGGATGTGGTGGACCTATGCGGCGATCGCACTTGTCGCCGTCGTCGCGAGCCTGTGGGCAAGCGGCGAGCTCGGCCGGCAGCAGGCGGAGGCCGCCCTTGAGGAGCAGGCTCGCACGGATGCCAGGCTGAATGCGGCGCTGCTGCGGACCGTGCTGGAAAAATACCGGGCGCTTCCCTTCGTGCTTTCGCAGGACACGGCGCTTGCAGCAGCGCTGATGCAAAATGATGCCGGCACGTTCGAGCAGCTCAGCCAGAAGCTGGAAATGCTGGCGTCGGGCACGAAGGCCGCCGTCATCTATGTCATCGACAAGGACGGCATGGCGGTTTCCGCCAGCAACTGGCGCGAACCGACGAGCTTCGTCGGCAACGATTATCGTTTCCGTGAATATTTTCAGGGTGCGGTGGCGAATGGACAGGCCGAGCACTTCGCGCTCGGCACGGTCAGCAAGAAACCCGGCCTCTATATCTCCGAGCGGATATCAGGCAGCAACGGCCTCCTGGGCGTCGTCGTCGTCAAGCTGGAATTCGATGACGTCGAGGCGGATTGGAACGCCACCGACGCCCCTTCCTATGTCGTCGACGAGCGCGGCATCGTCCTCATAACGAGCGTTCCCTCCTGGCGGTTCATGACGATCGGCCGGATTGCCGAGGATCGGCTGACGGCGATCCGCGAAAGCCTGCAATTCGGCGACGCACCGCTTCAGCCGCTGCCGCTCGACAACGTCCGAAACCTTGGCGACAGGCTGGATGTCGTCGAGATCGTCATGCCGGGCGGCGCCGGAAAGACCAGGTTTCTCGATGTCGGCACGCCGGTTCCCGAGACCCGGTGGCTGTTGCAGCATTTAGTGGCGCTCGGACCGGCCGTCGATGCGGGCATTCGCGAGGCCCGCATGCTGGCATTGCTGACACTCCTGCCGCTGCTGTCCGGCGGAGCCTTCCTGTTGCGCCGCCGCCAGGCCGTCACCTTACGGATTTTCAGGGAGCAGCAGGCGCGCGAGGAGCTGGAGCGGCGAGTAGCCGAACGGACACTGGATCTCAGCCAGGCGCGCGACCGGCTGCAGGCCGAAATCATCGGCCACAGGAATACGGAGCAGAAGCTGCAGGCGGTGCAGCAGGATCTGGTGCAGGCCAACCGGTTGGCAATCCTCGGCCAGGTCGCCGCCGGCGTCGCCCATGAGATCAACCAGCCGGTGGCGACCATCCGCGCCTATGCGGATAATGCCCGTACCTTCCTCGACCGCGGCCAGACCGCGCCCGCCGGCGAAAATCTGCAGGACATCGCCGCGCTGACCGAGCGCATAGGCTCGATCACCGAGGAACTGAAGAGTTTTGCCCGCAAGGGCCGCGGCAGCGCCGAACCGACCGGCTTGAGAGATGTGATCGAGGGTGCCGTAATGCTCCTGCGCAGCCGTTTTGCCGGGCGCATGGATACGCTCGATATCGATCTGCCGCCCGCCGGCCTGCAGGTCATGGGCAGCAGGATCCGCCTCGAACAGGTGCTGATCAACCTGCTTCAGAACGCCCTGGAGGCGGTGGCGCCGAAGGCTGACCAGGGCCGCGTCGAGATCAGGACGTCGATCGATGCGGAGATGGTGACGTTGACGGTCGCCGACAACGGCCCCGGCATTTCGCCCGAGATCCGTAAAGGCTTGTTCACGCCGTTCAACACCTCGAAGGAAAGCGGTCTCGGCCTTGGGCTGGTCATCTCCAAGGATATCGTCGGGGATTATGGCGGCCGGATGGAGGTCGACAGCGACGGCAGCGGCACCCGATTCATGGTTCATCTGAAGAAGGCTTGAGGTCATGGCCACACCGATGCCCGTTGCACTGATCGACGACGACAAGGACCTGCGCCGCGCCACGGCCCAGACGCTCGAACTCGCCGGCTTTTCCGTGTCGGCCTATGAGGGCGCGAAAGCCGCCCTCGCCGACCTGCCCGCCGATTTTGCCGGCCCCGTCGTCACCGATATCCGCATGCCCGAGATCGACGGGCTGCAACTCTTCGCCACGCTGCAGGGCATGGATGCCGACCTGCCGGTGATCCTGATGAGCGGCCACGGCGATATTCCGATGGCCGTCCGGGCCATCCAGGACGGCGCCTATGATTTCATCGCCAAACCCTTTCCAGCCGATCGGCTCGTCCAGAGCGTGCGCCGCGCCAGCGAAAAGCGCCGGCTCGTGCTGGAAAACCGCATGCTGCGCAAGGCGGCCGAGGATGCGCAGGAGAATTCGCCGCTGATCGGCCAGACGCCGGTCATGGAAAACCTGCGGAAGATCCTTCGCCACATCGCCGATACCGATGTCGACGTGCTCGTCGCCGGTGAAACGGGCAGCGGCAAGGAAGTCGTCGCCCAGATCCTGCATCAGTGGAGCCACCGCCGGAAGGGCAATTTCGTGGCGCTGAACTGCGGGGCGCTGCCCGAAACCGTCATCGAAAGCGAACTCTTCGGCCACGAGGCCGGCGCCTTTACCGGCGCCCAGAAGCGCCGCACCGGCCGCATCGAGCATGCAAGCGGCGGCACGCTTTTCCTCGACGAGATCGAGAGCATGCCCCTCGCCACGCAGGTCAAGATGCTGAGGGTGCTGGAGATGCGCGAAATCACCCCGCTCGGTACCAACGAGGTGCGCCCGGTCGATCTGCGCGTCGTCGCAGCCGCCAAGATCGATCTTGGCGATCCCGAGGTGCGCGGCGATTTTCGCGAGGATCTCTATTACCGGCTGAATGTCGTGACCATTTCCATTCCGCCGCTGAGGGAGCGCCGCGACGATATTCCGCTGCTGTTTTCCCATTTCGCCGCTCGCGCCGCCGAACGCTTCCGCCGCGATGTCCCGCAGATTTCGGAGAATGTCCGCCGGCATCTCGCCACCCATGCCTGGCCGGGCAATGTCCGCGAACTCTCCCACTATGCCGAACGCGTGGTGCTGGGCGTGCAAGGCGGCGGAGCGGCACCCGTTCCCCCGCAGCCGGCGGGCGGCACGCTGCCCGAACGGCTGGAACGCTACGAGGCGGAGATCATCCGCGAGGCGCTCGCGGCCAATGACGGCGACGTGCGCGGCACCATCGAGGCGCTCGGCATTCCGAGAAAGACGTTCTACGACAAGCTCCAGCGCCACGGCATCAACCGGGGCGGCTACGCCGCGCGCAAGTAAGCGGCGTCAGACTTCGACCAGTCCGAGCTTCTTCACCTGCCGGATCGTCAGCATGGTGCGCACGGTATCAACATGTTCGTTCGCCGTCAGAATCTCGATGACGAAATCCTGGAAGTGGGTGAGATTTTCCGCCACGCAATGCAGCAGGAAATCGCTGTCGCCCGAGACCATCCAGGCCTGGCGCACCAGCGGCCACTCGGTGGTGGCGGCGGCAAACGACTTGAGATTGCCTTCCGACTGGTGCTTGAGGCCGACCATGCAGAAAGCGACCAGGTCGAAGCCGAGCTTCGGGCTGTTCAGCATGGCGTGATAGCCTTCGATGATCCCGGCTTCCTCGAGCTTGCGCACCCGGCGCAGGCAGGGCGGCGCCGAGATGCCGACGCGATCGGCCAGCTCCACATTGGTCATGCGGCCGTCGGCCTGCAGCTCCCGGAGGATCTTTATGTCGATGACGTCGAGTTCCGTGCGCCCCACATCATTGCCTTTCTTTAATTCGCCGCGGCGAGCTTCTATATAAAGCGGCGGAATACGCAAGAAAGTTTCACGCTGATGACGGATTCTTGCACAGCAGGGCGATTTGCCTTGTTGGTAATGCAAGGCTGCCCTTGAATAATAGCATTGGTCGTTCATAAATGGCGCATGGACCGCGAAACGGCCTCAATCGCTCTTTAGCCGCCGCCCTCCTGCCAGTCGAAAGGAAATGACATGCCTGCCCGCCACACGAAGGTGCTCATCATCGGTTCCGGACCCGCCGGCTATACGGCCGCGGTCTATGCCGCGCGCGCCATGCTGAAGCCGGTCCTGATCGCCGGCCTCGAACAGGGCGGCCAGCTGATGATCACCACCGATGTCGAGAATTATCCGGGCTTTGCCGATCCGATCCAAGGCCCCTGGCTGATGGAGCAGATGTTGCAGCAGGCGAAACATGTCGGCGCCGAGATCGTCAACGACCTCGTGACCGAAGTCGACATGAACCAGCGTCCTTTCGTCGCCCGCACCGACAGCGGCCAGGTCTGGACCGCAGATACGCTGATCATCGCCACCGGCGCCAAGGCCAAGTGGCTCGGCATCGAGAGCGAACAGCATTTCCAGGGCTTCGGCGTTTCGGCCTGCGCCACCTGCGACGGCTTCTTCTATCGCAACAAGGATGTGATCGTGGTCGGCGGCGGCAACAGCGCCGTCGAAGAGGCGCTCTATCTCTCCAACATCGCCAAGTCGGTCACGCTTGTACACCGCCGCGACTCGTTCCGTGCCGAAAAGATCCTGCAGGAACGCCTCTTCGCCAAGGAAAACGTCAAGGTTCTGTGGAACTCCGAAGTGGCCGAAATCACCGGCACGCCGGCCAAGCCACCGATGCCGCAATCCGTAACCGGCGCGCGCCTGCGGGATGTGCGCACCGGCGCCATTACCGAAATGACGGTCGACGGCGTCTTCGTCGCGATCGGTCATGCCCCGGCGACCGAGCTTTTCAAGGGCAAACTGAAGCTCAAGGACAATGGCTATCTCTGGACCGCGCCGGATTCGACCGCGACCAGCCTGGAAGGGGTCTATGCCGCCGGAGACGTGACGGACGATACGTTCCGCCAGGCGATCACCGCTGCCGGCATGGGGTGCATGGCAGCACTCGAAGCCGAACGATACCTGACGGGCCACATGCCCGTCGCCGTGGCTGCGGAGTAAGATCGGCATGAGGGGTGGGGGAATGCCATTGGATTGGGACAAGCTGCGTATCTTTCACGCAGCTGCCGAAGCGGGTTCGTTCACGCATGCGGCGGACAAACTGCATCTGTCCCAATCCGCCATCAGCCGCCAGGTCAGCGCGCTGGAGCAGGATGTCGGCACCAAGCTGTTTCACCGCCATGCGCGCGGCCTGATCCTGACGGAACAGGGCGAACTGCTCTACCGCACCGCCCATGACGTGCTGCTGAAGCTCGAAACCGTGAAGATGCAGCTCACCGAGACGACCGAGACGCCGTCCGGCAAGCTGCGCGTTACCACCACCGTCGGCCTCGGCCAGGGCTGGCTGACCGACAAGATCCAGGAATTCCTGCAGCTTTATCCCGATGTGCAGATCCAGCTCATCCTCGACAACGAGGAAGTGGATGTGAACATGCGCCATGCCGACTGTGCGATCCGCCTGCGTCAGCCTCAGCAGTCCGACCTCATCCAGCGCAAGCTCTTCACCGTGCACATGCACGTCTATGCGGCCCCCTCTTACATCAATCGCCATGGCGAGCCGCAGAAGATCGAGGATCTCGACAATCACCGCATCATCACCTTCGGCGAGCCGGCGCCGAGCTATCTGCTCGACGTCAACTGGCTCGAGGTCGCCGGCCGCTCGTCCGACAACAAGCGCATCCCGCATCTGCAGATCAACAGCCAGACTTCGATCAAGCGCGCCTGCCTGCTCGGAATCGGCGTCGCCTGCCTGCCGGATTACATCGTCGGCCGCGACCCCGGCCTGATTCAGCTGGCGATCAATGCCGACGTCCCCTCCTTCGATACCTATTTCTGCTATCCGGACGAGATCAAGAATGCTGCCAAGCTGAAAGCTTTCCGTGATTTCATCGTCAGCAAGGCGAGAAACTGGAACTTTTGAGCCAGTTTTATGGAATGTTTTCCATACTATGCAGCGAGCGCATGACTGGCATGCACAAATGTGGGTTGCCGTTTGCCCATTAAACCACCATATCGCACATAGCTGATGCATATGGTGGCTTTTCCTCCCAGTTCCACCGCATTAGCTGTTCCCCTCTGGAGGTTTTTGACCTTCACACTTATAAGGGCCCTGGTTTTCCAGCGGCCCTCTTTTTTTGCCTTGGCTCGACGGGAAATGCCGCACCGCAAAAAAATTGTGCGACGCATAGCAGGCATGCACAAAAAAGCATTGAAACCTGCCTAAGGAAGCACCATATCCAATCCAGCTGATGCATTTCGTGGTTTCTCTCCCAGTACCACCGCATTAGCTGTTCCCCTCTGGAGGTTTTTGACCTTCACAATTCAAAGGGCCCTGGTTTTCCGGTGGCCCTCTTTTTTTGCCCAAAATTTGCTCAATCGACAAAAGCTGCCGCCTCACGTCTCCGTGATTTGCATATCGGCATCCGACGATCCACATATCGATCAAACACGATTTATAGTTCGGTAAACGACGATGGACAAAGACGAGATCATGAAGGCGCTCGCCCATCCCACCCGGATGGACATTCTGAACTGGCTGAAAAATCCCGAGAAGCATTTCCCCACGCAGGAGCACCCCTTCGAGATGGGCGTCTGCGCCAGCCAGTTCGAGCGCTGCGGCCTGTCGCAGTCCACCGTCTCGGCCCATCTCGGAACCCTGCAGCGCGCCGGCCTCGTCACCACGAAACGCGTCGGCCAGTGGATATTCTACAAGCGCAACGAAGAAACGATCGCTGCTTTCCTCAAGCAGCTGACACAGGATCTTTAGAAGCCCTCGCCCTTCTCGCCCCGCCCTAAAGGCCGTGATCGGCCTCGGCGCGGCGGCGTTCACCTCTCTCCGCCAGGGGCCGGGCAGCCCTCGCCCCCGCAGAGTGATCATCCCGCAAAAGAAAGGACTATCATGCCTAAGCTTTTCGAACCCACCAAGGTCGGCGATATCTCCGTCAAGAACCGCATCGTCATGGCGCCGCTCACCCGCAACCGTTCGCCGGGTGCGATCCCCAACGACCTCAACGTCGAATATTACCGCCAGCGCGCCACCGCGGGCCTGATCATCACCGAAGCGACCGCGATCACCCATCAGGGCCAGGGTTATGCCGACGTGCCAGGCCTCTACAGCAAGGAAGCGCTCGACGGCTGGAAGCGTGTGACCGATGCCGTCCACGCCGCCGGCGGCAGGATCGTCGTCCAGATGTGGCATGTCGGCCGCATCTCGCACATGACGCTGCAGCCGGACGGCGGCAAGCCGGTCTCCTCGACCAATCGCGTCGCCAAGGCCAAGACCTATCTGGTCAATGCCGACGGCAGCGGCAGCTTTGCCGATACCTCCGAGCCCCGCGCGCTCGAAACCTCCGAAATCCCCGGTATCATCGAGGATTACCGCAAGGCAGCCCGCGCCGCCATCGATGCCGGCTTCGACGGTGTCGAGATCCATGGCGCCAATGGCTATCTGCTCGATCAGTTCATCCGCGACGGCGTCAACGACCGCACCGACCAATATGGCGGCTCGATTGAGAACCGCACCCGCCTGACCTTCGAAGTCGTCGATGCCGTGGTTAGGGAAGTCGGCGCAGGCCGCACCGCGATCCGCATCTCGCCGGTGACGCCGTCGGGCGAAAGCTATGATTCCAACCCGCAATCGACCTTCACCCATATCGTCGAGGGGCTGGCGAGATACGGCCTCGCCTATATCCACGTCATCGAAGGCCAGACCGGCGGCGAGCGCGACTACAAGCAGGGCGACAACCCCTCCTTCGATTACAAGGCGCTGCGCCAGGCCTATGAAAAGGCCGGCGGCAAGGCGAGCTGGATGGTCAATAACGGCTATGACCGCGATCTCGCGATCGACGCCGCCGAAAGCGGCCGCGCCGATCTCGTCGCCTTCGGCAAGCCCTTCATCGCCAATCCCGATCTCGTCGAACGGCTGGCAAAGAACCTGCCGCTCAACACACCCGACCAGTCGACCTTCTACGGCGGCTCCGCCAGGGGCTACCTCGACTATCCCACCCTCGAAAAGGTCGCCTGACGTTTCTGCTCCGTAACAAGAAATCCCGCCGAAAGGCGGGATTTCTGCGTTCAGTACCCTTATATAGGGACGCATGTTTGCTCCTCACCTCGATCGCTGGTCGCTCATATCGGACGGCGAGCCCATCATCACCCATTCGAGCCGCCTGCTGCCGGTCCTCTGGCAGGAAAGGCCCGCCATGCTGAAAGTCGCGACCGATATCGACGAACGATACGGCGCGCTGTTGATGCAGTGGTGGGACGGCGACGGCGCGGCTCATGTCTATGCCCACGAAGGCGACGCGGTATTGCTGGAAAGGGCAACCGGGAAACGCTCCCTGCTAGCCATGGCGATGGACGGAGAAGACGACGAGGCGAGCCGCATTCTCTGCCGCACCGCCGCACGGCTGCATGCGCCGCGCGAAAGACCGCTCCCCGATCCTATTCCCCTCACCCGCTGGTTCCGCGACCTTGAACCGGCCGCCGCCAAACATGGCGGCACGCTTGCCGATTGCTCGGCGATCGCCAACGCCCTCCTTGCCGATCCGCGCGATCTCTCCGTCCTCCACGGCGACATCCACCACGGCAACATTCTCGATTTCGAGGCACGCGGCTGGCTGGCGATCGATCCGAAACGGCTCCACGGCGAGCGCGGCTTCGATTTCGCCAATATCTTCGCCAACGAGGAACTGCCCACCATTACCGACCCCGCCCGCTTCCGCCGCCAGCTCGCCATCGTCTCTGCGGAGGCGAGGCTGGAGCCGAAGCGGCTGCTGCAATGGATCGCCGCCTATTCCGGCCTTTCCGCCGCATGGTTCCTTGGCGACCCCAATATCGAGCAGGCCGAGACGGCCTTGACGGTCGCGCGGATCGCACTGTCAGAACTTCAGACCTGAAGCAGCAGCAAAAGCACGATGAGGTTCGCGCCTCAATTGATCTTGGTCGCGGATTGATTCCCTTAAAGATTTTCCTTGAGAAGGACCTCGATCCTTATCCTCTCCTGTTCGGCCAGCGGCTCGCGGGCGTCCGAGCGAGCCCGCATGATGCGGATTGCGCTTCGCACCGCATGACCAGGGTCCTGTGCGATGACGGCGTCGATCCGGTCGTCGCGCAAGGCTTCCTCACTGAACGGCGTGCGTTCATGGACAACCACCGCGAGGTTGACGAGGTCGACTTTCCCAGCGATTGCCGAAAGCGGAATGCGCGCCTCCGAACTTAGGACATAAACGGCAATGATGTCCTTGTTGTTTTCGAGCACGCGCCCGATGATCTCGTTGGCACGCCGCTCGTCGGCATGCGTCTCTATCGAAGGAAGAGACCTAAGAAACGGGAATCGTTCGTTAATTATAGTATCGAAACCGTGCCGGCGCTGAATGCTGTCAAGCGATTGCATCGTCTCGGCGACCACCATCACCTTGCCCGGCCTCCGGCAGGCAAATGTGCCGATCAGCTTTCCGGCAGTCGCCCCGGCCGCGAAATTGTCCACGCCGACGAAATCGGCCGCGGGAAGCTTTTCCTGGCCGGACAGAAACTGCACGACCTTGATGTTTCGTTCGAGCAGCCGCGCCACGGCATCGCGCACCTGCGGCGATTCCGGCGCCATCAGAGCCACTCCGTCGAGATCTTCCTCGCCTATCCCGGCAAGATACTTCGCCACCCCATGCGCGTCGTCGGTGGGAATTTGAACATAATCAATATCGGTAAGATCGCCCTTGAGGGCTTGCCCCAACTCCGCCACCCGCCGCAAAAGCTCGCGAAGATAAAGATCGCCTGACTTCGGCAGGACGAATCTGAAGCGATAGCTCTTGTTGCGCGCCAGGCTCACGGCTGCCGGGTTGCGGATAAAACCAATCCGTTCAATGGCTTCATGGACGCTGCGAACCGCCTTTCTGCTCACGTTCGGGCGATCGTTCAAGACGCGATCGACGGTCGCGAGGCTGACGCCGGCGGCTTCCGCAAGGTCTTTTGCCGTTGGCCGCATAAAGGCTCCTGATGCGATTTGGACGATCCACGTTTCCCTCAAAAATGCGAAAAATGCAAGAATTGAAGTGCGCACCTCAAAATTTGCTTGCACTGAGGTGCGCACCTCAGTTATGAATTATCTACGGCGGCCTTTAGGGCCTGGCCGGAAGGACAGTCGATAAAACTCAGGTCGCGGCGCGCCCTGCATATGCGCCCTCGCCGCAACAGTTTTTCACTTGCCCCTCTCGATGGAGGTCGGGAGGCTCAACGGGAGGATCCTAGTCATGAAGTTTTTTTTGACGAACCCGGCGCTGGCTGCCGGAGTTTATATTGCCGTGTCCGCAGGAACGGCTTCGCATGCCCAGGCCGCGGACCTGACGCTCTGCTGGGCGGCATGGGATCCTGCCAACGCGCTTGTTGAGCTCAGCAAGGATTTCGAAGCCAAGAGCGGCAACAAGATGCATTACGAATTCGTGCCTTGGCCGAACTTCGCCGACCGCATGCTCAATGAGCTGAATTCCGGCGGAAAGCTCTGCGACCTTCTGATCGGCGACAGCCAATGGATCGGCGGCGCGGCCGAGAACGGCCAGTACGTCAAGCTCAACGATTTCTTCGACAAGGAAGGAATCAAGATGGAGGATTTCATCCCAGCGACCGTGGTCGGCTATGCCGAGTGGCCGAAGAACTCGCCGAACTACTGGGCATTGCCGGCCTTCGGCGACGTGGTCGGGTGGACCTACCGCAAGGACTGGTTCTCACGCCCCGAGCTGCAGGCCGAATTCAAGAAGAAATACGGCCGGGATCTTGCTGTTCCGAAGAACTGGGACGAGCTGACCGACATCGCTGAGTTCTTCCAGGGGCGTGAGATCGACGGCAAGAAGGTCTACGGCGCGGCGATCTATACGGAGCGTGGCTCCGAAGGCATCACCATGGGCGCCATGAATGCGCTTTACAGCTATGGGTTCGAATATCAGAATCCGCAGAAGCCCTATGAACTCGAAGGTTTCGTAAACTCTGCGGATGCGGTTGCAGGGCTTGAACAATACAAGAAGCTCTACGAGTGCTGCACGCCGCCCGGCCACTCGGACGCCTATATGACCCAGGACGTCGACGCCTACAAGTCGGGCCAGGTCGCACTGCAGATGAACTTTACCTTCACCTGGCCGGGGATCAACGCCGACGCCAATGTCGGTGGCGACAAGTCGGGCTATTTCCCGAATCCGGCCGGCCCGAAGGGCGTACAGTTCGCCCAGCTCGGCGGCCAGGGCATTTCCGTCGTGGCTGCCTCCGACAAGCAGGACGAGGCGCTCGACTATATCAGGTGGTTCGGGCAGCCTGAAATCCAGCAGAAGTGGTGGAAGCTCGGCGGCTATTCCGCATTGCGGGCGGTCGTGGAAGATCCGAGCTTCGCTTCCAGCCAGCCCTACGCCAAGCCGTTCCTCGATTCGATGGCGATCGTGAAGGACTTCTGGGCCGAGCCTTCCTACGCCTCTCTCCTCCAGGCCTCGCAGAAGCGTTTCCACGATTATGTGGTCGCAAACCAGGGTACGGCAAAAGATGCTCTCGATGGTCTCGTAAAGGATTGGCAGGACATCTTCGAGGACGACGGAAAATACTGACGCTTATGCCTGCCTCCTCCGAGCAGTGAGCGTCGCGCGGGGCCGGCCATGTGGATCGAGCCGGCCCCGCATATCACTATTTTCATGCCAAGGAGACGAACATGCTCCACTCACCGATCGAGCGGGTCGCCAGCGCGACTCCGCCGGCAATCGCGGCCCGCGTCCGGGGCTTATCCGATCGCGCCCTAGCCTGGCTATTCGTGGCACCATCGATCGTGTTGCTGCTCGCCATCAACATCTTTCCATTGATCTGGACGATAAGGCTCAGCTTCACGAACTACCGGGTGAACCGACCCAACGCGCCGATCGAGTTCGTCGGCTTGAGGAACTACATCAACATCCTGACGGACAGCGATATCTGGCAGAGCATGCAGGCGACGGCCCACTTCCTGATCTGGACCATCGTCCTGCAGGTGCTGATCGGCTTTTCGCTCGCCTATCTGATCAACAAGAAGTTCCGCGGCAACGATCTTTGGACGACGATCATCGTGCTTCCGATGATGCTGAGCCCGGCTGTCGTCGGCAACTTCTGGACCTTCCTCTACCAGCCGCAAATCGGCCTGTTCAACTACGTGGTTGGCTTCCTCACGGGAAACGATCCTTCCAGCTTCTCGATGATCGCCAGCACGTCGCTGGCGCCATGGGCGATCGTCATCGTCGACACCTGGATGTGGACACCCTTCGTCATGCTCATTTGCCTTGCCGGACTGCGCTCCATTCCGAACAGCATCTATGAGGCGGCCGAATGCGACCGCGCCAGCAAATGGCGTCAGTTCTGGACCATTACCATCCCGATGGTGCTGCCGTTCCTGATGCTGGCTGTCCTCTTCCGCGGCATCGAGAATTTCAAGATGTTCGACCTCGTCGTCCAGCTGACCGGCGGCGGTCCGGGATCGATCACCGAACTGACCTCGATTAATCTGAAGCGCGCCGCTTTCGAGCAATGGCGAACCGGCTACGCATCCGCCTATGCCGTCATTCTTTTCGTCACCGTCTTCGGCCTTGCGTCGATCTACGTCAAAGCTCTGAACAAGGTGAAACAGAGATGAGCAGCTATTCCGTAACCGAACCCTCCGGGCGTCAGAAATGGTTTGCCGGCATTCTGGTCGTCTTCTACGCCGTCGTCACCCTTCTTCCGCTGCTGTGGATCATCGGGACCGGCTTCAAATCGCCTGAGGACGCGATCGCCTATCCGCCTAAGATGGTGTTCCAGCCGACGGTCGAGGGATATGTCAACCTCTTCACGACCCGGACCCGCGTGCCCGAGGATCAACTCAAGGCGCTCGGCGAACCGACGACCTGGTACGACAAACTTGTCCGCAAAGAGGGCGTCGTCATTACCGGTGCTTCGCGCTTTGCCGAGCGGTTCACCAATTCGGTCATCATCGGATTTGGCTCGACCGTCCTGTGCATCACGCTCGGCACGGTCGCCGCCTATGCCTTCTCGCGGTTCAAAGTGCCGTTGAAGGACGATCTTCTCTTCTTCATTCTTTCGACGCGCATGATGCCGCCGATCGCGGTCGCGATCCCGATCTTCCTGATGTTCCGGTCGCTCGGTCTCAGCGATACGCATGCCGGCATGATCCTGCTCTATACCGCCGTCAACCTGTCCCTCTCGGTCTGGCTGCTCAAGGGCTTCATCGACGAAATTCCGATCGAATACGAAGAGGCGGCGCTGATCGACGGCTACACGCGCTTCCAGGCCTTCTACAAGGTCGTACTGCCCCAGGCCGTCACCGGCATCGCGTCGACGGCGATCTTCTGCCTGATCTTCGCATGGAACGAGTATGCCTTTGCCGTGCTGCTCACCTCGGGCAATGCCCAGACGGCGCCGCCGTTTATCCCGACCATCATCGGCGTCAGCGGCCAGGACTGGCCGGCGGTCGCTGCCGGCGCGACCATCTTCCTGGTGCCGGTCATGGTCTTCACGATCCTGCTTCGCAAACATCTCCTGCGCGGCATTACCTTCGGAGCGGTTCGCAAATGACGACCTTTCTCAATCGCCTGTTCCGCCTGCGCCGCGACGCATGGGAAATGCTGGCATCGGTCCTGATCGCGCTCGGCGTCATCATGCTGATGCAGCCCTTGTCGCTGTCGCTCTACTCCTATTCTTTCCTCGTAACGCTGGTGGGCACAGTGATGTTCATCATCGTCAGCCATTTCCCGGAGTGAACCATGGCACAGATCAGAATTCAGAATGTGCGCAAGGATTTCGGGGCGTTCAACGCGGTGAAATCGTCCACCTTCACCGTCGAGGACGGCGAGTTCTTCATGCTTCTCGGCCCGTCCGGATGCGGCAAGACGACGACCTTGCGGATGATGGCCGGCTTGGAGCTTCCGACCAGCGGCGAAATCTACATCGGGGGCGAAGAGGTGGGCATGAAGCGGGCGAGCGAGCGCGACATCGCCTTCGTCTTCCAGATGTTCGCCCTCTATCCTCACATGAACGTCCGCAAGAACATTTCCTATCCCTT
This sequence comes from Rhizobium sp. BR 249, assembly GCF_047445895.1. Lineage (NCBI taxonomy): Bacteria > Pseudomonadati > Pseudomonadota > Alphaproteobacteria > Hyphomicrobiales > Rhizobiaceae > Rhizobium > Rhizobium sp. BR 249. The sequence continues at coordinate 15,853 of NZ_JARWKX010000036.1, forward strand.
GGTGAGCCAGGGCATGAGAAAGACCGAAGTCCGGGAGCGCGTCGCGGAAGTCGCGAAAATCCTTAAGATCGAGAACATCCTCGATAAACCGGTCGGCGGCCTCTCCGGCGGCGACCGGCAGCGCGTCGCGCTCGGTCGCGCCATCGTGCGCAATCCGAAGGCCTTCCTCATGGACGAGCCGCTCGGCGCTCTCGACGCCGAGTTCCGCGAACATATGGCGGAAGAATTGCGGGCGCTGCATGACCGCATGGGCGCCACCACCGTCTATGTGACCCATGACCAGATGGAAGCCATGCAGATGGGCGACAAGATCGTGGTGATGAACCATGGGGTCGTGGAGCAGTTCGGCAAGCCCCAGCAGATCTACGACTGGCCGGCGACGAAGTTCGTCGCAAAGTTCATCGGCTCGCCGCCAATGAATTTTCTCGAATTCGAAGGCTCGATCAAAGCCGGCGGCGACCAGGTCAGCCTCTCCGGAAACGTGGTGAAAGTTCCCGTCTCTCGGGACGAACGCTTCGGCAAACTCGCCTTGGGCGTAAGACCCGAACATATCAGGTTCAGGGACGATTCAGCCTATCGCGGGCGGGTCATTGCCGTCGAATATCTCGGTACGACGCAGATCGTCACGATCAGTACCGCCCACGGCGAGATCAAGGCCCGAACGCCATCCAATCAATCCGCACGTGTCGAGGAACTGATCGGTCTGGATTTCGATTCCAGGAACCTGACGATCTTTGACTCTGCGACCGGAAACGCGCTTGTTTCCGAGGCCAACGAAGGAATGTTGCGCCGTGGCTGAGGTCATCCTGAAAAACATCACGAAATCCTTCGCCGGCCACAAGGCGCTCGACGACGTCTCGATGATCGTCCCAGACGGCTCGTTCGTGGTCCTTCTCGGACCGACGGGTGCGGGCAAGACGACGACGTTGCGCATGGTGTCGGGTCTCGATAACCCCGATATCGGCGAAGTCATGATCGGCGGACAGTCCATGCGCGGCCTGACGCCCGCGCAGCGCAACGTTGCGATGGTCTTCCAGCAATATTCGCTCTATCCGCATCTGTCGGTGCGTGAGAATCTGGAATTTCCCCTGAAGTCGCCGCTGCTGAAGACGCCGCAGCACGTGATCGACGAGAAGGTGAACGCGATCGCGGAAATCCTCCAGATCTCTCACAAGCTCGACAACAAGGCGACCGCGCTGTCGGGCGGGGAAATGCAGCGTGTGTCCATCGGGCGCGCACTGGTCAGGACCCCTCAGATCTATCTGATGGATGAGCCGCTGAGCTCACTCGACGCCAAGCTTCGCGCCGATCTGCGGATCGAGCTCAAGAACATCCAGGCCAAATCCGGCGCGACGCTGCTCTATGTCACCCACGACCAGGTGGAGGCGATGACGATGGCAACTCATGTCGGCGTTCTCCATGAGGGCAAGCTCGTCCAGTTCGGCTCGCCGCGTGAGATCTATGAACATCCGGTCAGCATCTATGCCGCGACGCGTCTCGGGCAGCCCCGCATCAATGTCGTTCCCGCGGAGCTCTTCCCAGGCGCGCCGGCGAAGGCAAAATCGATCGGCCTGCGGCCCGAGCATATCGATCAGGGCGACGGTCAGGATGCGACGGTTAAACGCGTCGAACATCTCGGCGACCAGACGCGCCTGCACCTCACGTTCAAGACACATAATCTGATTACCGTCACCGATGCTCATACCGAGCTCAAGGGCGGCGAAACCCTCAAGATCCAGCCGAACAAGCCGCTCTATTTCGACGCGGCCGGCATGCGCTTAGTTTAAGGGAGGCGAGAATGTCACAGTTCCTCAACAGTAGGGAAAACGCGGTCACCGAAGCAATCGACGGTCTTCTGGCCGCATCCGGCGGCGCGCTCAGCCGCCTCGACGGATATCCCCATATCCGCGTCGTCGTCCGTTCGGATTGGGACAGGAGCAAGGTTGCGATCGTCTCCGGCGGCGGCTCGGGCCACGAGCCGGCGCATGCCGGTTTCGTCGGCAAGGGAATGCTGACCGCAGCCGTCTGCGGCGACGTCTTTGCCTCCCCGAGCGTGGACGCGATCCTTGCCGGCATCCTGGCCGTCACCGGACCGGCCGGCTGCCTGCTGATCGTGAAGAACTATACCGGCGACCGCCTCAATTTCGGTCTCGCCGCCGAGCGCGCACGCGCCTTTGGCCTGAACGTCAGCATGGTCATCGTGGACGATGACATCGCGCTGCCGGATCTTCCGCAGTCCCGCGGCGTGGCGGGAACCCTGTTCGTTCACAAGATCGCGGGTGCGCTAGCCGAGAGCGGCGCCGATCTCGAGGCGGTGACCAAAGCCGCGCGCCGGGTGATCGAAAACACCAGCTCGATCGGCATGTCGCTCGATACGTGCACGGTGCCGGGCTCTCCGAAGGAGAACCGAATTCCAGACGGTCACGCCGAGCTCGGGCTCGGCATTCACGGTGAAGCCGGTGCCGAACAGGTCGAATATTCAGGTGCGAAGGGCGCGGTCGCCGCGATGGTCGAGCGTCTTGCGCCATCGATGGACGATCGATCGCACGTCGTCCTCGTGAACAACCTCGGCGGCACGTCCGTCCTGGAAATGTCGGTCGTCGTTCACGAACTCCTCCAATCCACCATCGCGAGCAGGATTTCGCACATCGTCGGACCGGCGCCGATGATGACATCGCTCGACATGCAGGGATTTTCGATCTCGGTCTTCCCGGCCGGCAAGGCGGAACTGGAACTTCTTTCCAAGCCCGTTGAACTTGCCGCCTGGCCGGGCGTGACCGCCGTCAAACCCGTTGCCGTGCTTTCGCTGCCGGACGGGCTGACGCCGATCGCCCCGCTTGCATCAAGACACGAACCCACCCGCCAGTTCCTGACGGATTGCTGCACCCTTCTCATAGGCGCCGAGAAGGATTTGAATGCGCTCGACGCGAAGTCAGGCGACGGCGATACCGGTTCGACCTTGGCCGGTGCCGCCCGCGCGCTCATCGAAGCGCTCGATCGTCTCCCCCTCTCCGATCACACCCAGCTGTTCCGGGCCATGGGGCAGGAACTCAGCCAGACCATGGGCGGCTCCTCGGGTGTGCTTCTCGCGATCTTCTTTGCCGCAGCCGGAGATGGCGCATCGAGCGGACTCAGCATTCGCGAAGCCCTGAAGGCGGGCCTCTCCCGAATGCAGGAGATCGGCGGCGCGCGTCTGGGCGATCGGACGATGGTCGATGCTCTCTCGCCGGCGCTCGACGCCCTCGACGTAGGCTTTGCCGCGGCTGCCGAAGCCGCGCGCGCCGGCGCGGACCTCACCGCCACGCTCGTTCACGCAAAAGCCGGACGCGCCGCCTATATCAACGCCAAGCAACTCGAAGGCCATACCGATCCCGGTGCAGAAGCTGTCGCGCGGCTCTTCGAATACCTGGCTCTCCGCCCCGATGAAGCGGGAGAGCGCCCGGGTGATCAGACGACCGGCAGACGCGTCACGGGCTGAATGTCGACAATAACGATCCCGGCCCCCGCTTGCGGGACGGCGAAACGCTGCCAACGTCTGATGCATGTGACCCGGAACTGTAGTGGTTCCGGGACTGCAACACGCATAAAACAAGAGATGAAGCGCGGCTCGCTTTAGCGAGGTGAACCCGGCGAATGCGCAATGAAGGCAGTTGTAGTGTCACGATGCGCTTCGGGCAGGCAGCCGAGCGGCACCTTCCAGAGATAGCGCATCTCCCTGATCTCCCGCATGATCGGCATAAAGGGCGCCGCGAGCGGTACGATCCACCACGGGAAGCCCGATCTTTGCCTGCCGCCGGAAACGCACGTGGCATTCCGCAAACCATGCGACGCGCTGGTCAAGGGCCTCCGGGCGTACCATCGTTATTCCACCGGCACGTAAGCAGAAAAACGAGATCGATTTTCAGCGAGAATCATGGGCAATCTCGCATCGCAGGGAGATGACGATGCACAAGCCGGTTGAACTCGTGAGCTATGACAGGGAATGGCCGGAGGCTTTCCAGCGCATCCGCGGCAGGCTGCTCGCCTTGCTGCCGCAGGCGCTCTCCATCGATCACGTCGGCAGCACCGCCATACCAGGAATGACCGCCAAGCCGCTCGTCGATATCGACATCGTTCTTCCCGGTCTCGAGCATATCGAGCCTGCGACGCAGGTGCTCCTCTCGGAAAACTACGAGCCGCGCGGCAACCGCTACGATGACGAGGTTTGGGCGTTCCTGTCGAGAGATAGGGTGCCGGCGGAACGAGTCTACCTCTGCCCGGCCGGCAACGGCACGCATCGAAACAGGCTGGCTTTCCGGGATTATCTCATCGCGCATCCGGAGGCGGCGGCCGATTATGCCGCGCTCAAACACAGGCTGGCGGCCGAATTCAGAATGGACGGCGATCGCTATACCGCTGAGAAACGCGAATTCGTCGACACGATCGTCACACGGGCATTGAGAAGCTAGGATTGACGTCCAGCGCTGTGCGAGGCTCCGGCCGCACGCTCCTGCCATAAGCCGTCGACCACCTCGGTTTCCGGCCGATCGCCGCCCTCGGCATATTCCTCATGCCATTTGCCGTTTTCGTCCTGCCAGCTGATCTCGGCGGAATCGCCGCCGACCTGCTGTTCGGCCGCGACGATGCGCGCAGCTTCGAGCGCCTCGGCATGGCTCGGGAATGCCTCGGAGTAGACGCCTCCCAGCCTGTAGGCCCAGCCGCCGTCATGCGGCACGACTTCATAGACCACCTTGATCATGCATCCGTCTCCTCATCTTCTTGTTGCGCATTCGCACATTTCCGGACTGGGTCCGGATCATCGCGGCCGCGTGACGAGAATTCGAGGACGCCGCGATCTGCTTTCCGGCCCCGATGGCGTTCAGTATTCCATTAAACGCGGAAGACTGCAAATAGCAGAGCGCCACTGTGCGCTTCCCATCCGAAATCAGTGACTTAGTTAAAAGGCGTGAATCGGAACGGGAGTTGAGACTTGGGCATCGTGTCACGCCTCAAAGAGGAGAAGTTTCTGGTCACCGCGCTCGTCGTCGCGGTGATCGCCTATCTTCTGGAACACACGGTTATCGAGATGGGGCGCGGCTTGGCGCTCATCGCCGCCGCCGCCTTGGTCGCCACCATCGTACTCGCCTCGATCCGCGTGGCCCATCATGCCGAACTGCTGGCCGTGAAAGTCGGCGATCCCTACGGCACGATGATCCTGACACTTTCGGCCGTCGCCGTCGAAGCCATGATTCTCGCCATCATGATGAGCGGCGAGAGTTCTCCGACGCTCGTGCGCGATACGATCTATTCGGCCCTGATGCTCGATATCAACGGCATCCTAGGCCTTGCAGCCCTCCTCGGCGGCCTCAAGCACGGAGAGCAGCCCTACAACGACAATTCGGGCAAGACCTACGGCGTGATGATCCTCACCGCCATGGGCATTTCGATGGTCGTACCGGAATTCGTGCCGAGCGATAAGTGGCACTATTATTCTGTTTTCACCATCGTCGCGATGATCGCTCTCTACGGCCTCTTCCTGCGCATGCAGGTCGGCCAGCACAGCTATTTCTTCAGCTACAGCTATCCGCGCTCCGAGCGGAAGACGGAAGGCCACGGCGAACACGCAGCCAATGAGTCAGCCGCTGTCTCGATCGCCACCATTCTCGCCGGCGTCGTCATCATCGGCCTGCTGGCCGAGTTCATGTCGGCCTTCATGACCGAGGGCCTGCGCGACAGCGGCGCGCCGATCGCGGTGACGGCCGTCGTCGTCGCGGCGATTTCGGCCGCGCCCGAGATCTTGACCGCCTTGCGGGCGGCGCTCAAGAACCGGATGCAGGCGACCGTCAACATCGCCATGGGCGCCTCGCTTTCCACCGTCATCCTGACGGTGCCCGTCATGGAGGCGATCGCGCTCTATACCGGCCAGCCCCTCATCATGGCGATGACCCCGGTGCAGACGGTAATGGTGACGATCACCTTGATTGCCGCCGCAATCAACCTCAACGACGGCGAGACCAACGCCATCGAGGGCATGACGCATTTCATCCTTTTCGCCACTTTCGTCATGCTGACGGCGCTGGGGCTCTGAGCGCTCCCTTCCCCGCGGAGAAACGGAAAGAACAAGCTGTTTAGGCGGGCTGCTGCGCGAAGAGCAGGCGTTCGCGGGCTGCGAACCATTCCTCGGCGTAATCGTCGTTCTTGTATTCCTCGAAATACGGCCCGCCATCGGTGAAATGGACGTTCTTGGCGTCTTCGCGGTAATCGTATTCATTGACGAGGTAATTCCACGTCACCGGCAATTCGCCGATGAGGTCTTCATTCTCCAGCCATTTGAACTGATGCAGTTGCAGCCCGGTCGCGGTATTGACGTAGTCGGGCGTCAGCGCGCGACATTCCTCATTGTTGAAGAGGATGAAGCTCGACCAGTTCTTCTTTTCGTACTTGGTCTGTGTCTGGCCGAGGAACTTGGTGTCGATCTTCGGCTGGTAATCGTGTTTGACGCACATGACGGCGTAACGGTCGTCGCGCAATGCCCAAAGCTCGGCGATATCGGCACGCATCAGCATGTCGCAATCCATGAAGATGCTCCACCCCTCGTAACCGCTGAGATAGGGCGTCAGGAAACGCGAGAAGGAGAACTCCGTGGATTGCAGCGCGTTGCGCTGGCGGGTGAAAATCCCGCCAAGATTGGAAAGCGCAATGGGTGAGAACTCGATCGGGATCGACGACTTCTCGATGATGCTCTGCACAAGAACGTGGTAGGCGACCACTTCCCTGGAATCGAATCCCACGAAAATTCGCACGTTCTGTTGCTCCATTGTCCACCTTGATCGCCAGTATATTGATTGGTATCGGAAACAGCTTTCTTGGCCACCCACGTCTGTTGGCAACGGCCTGCGACAGTCATCCCTTCGACTTTTCGAGAAAACGCTGCTTGCGGGTTTTCGGTTTGAACCGCCGAAAGAAATTATCGACGGCGCGGATGAATTTGGTGACGGACATCAGCCTGTCGATCTGGCTGTTCGTATTGTCGAGCCGCTCCGACAAGACCTCTGCCGCCGTCATCGCGATCTCGATCGGCGGCACCTCAGGAAACCGTTTGGCGAGTGCCGAATAGGGGCTGGCATCGACCCCGCCCATCATCGAGATCGAACCCATACGCGCAAAAAGACGCAGGAAAATCTGCTCGAACGTCCAATCGTGCACGTCGAACACCTTCCACTTCTCGCTCCGCTTCGCCGAAAAGCCGGCAAGCAGGATCTTGCCCGGCAACTGCAAATCGGCGAGCCACAACGCTACCGCAAAGCCGCTCGTCGCGATCTTGCCGATCGGATAGAGATCGGCGAGCATTTGCGTCAGATCGAGGTGACGGGCCTTGGCGCCTTCGAAGCAGCTCTTCTCACTGAGATTTTCCTCGACGGAGACCCGGATGTTGACGACGCCGAGGAAATCATCGCCGCCAAAGAAGCGCAAGACATCCGCCGCCTCGCGCCGGTGGACGATATGGGCGCCCATCACGTCGCTGCGGGCAACAAGAATGGAATGGCCGACGAAGGGTTCGTCGAGCACCTTGTAGACCTTGTTGAAGAAGACGTAGAGCGCCGTCTCCGGCAATTCGCTCCGCAGCCGTTCGAGATCGACCGCCTCGCTGTTTGCTACCAGTACGATGTGGGAATAGCCCGACAACAGCGCCTTCCACGCTTCCGGCGTCAGGAAATCGAAGCGGCCGTCCGAAGCGGTTATAGCCTTGTTATCGCTGGGAATTGCTTCCATATCGCCTCACATGCACTTTCCAAGGACGATGCGCTCGGCCCGCCTCACTAGCTGTTGCTGAAATAGGCGCGCATCCGTGCAAGCCGCGTCAGCCCGCCGATCTGCTTTCCCACATGCGAGAGGAAGCCCGCCACCCGGCCCGTCATCGACGGCTGCCTGCAGAAGGAGGCCCAAGGCGTGTCGCGGAGATCCTCGGCATAACGTTTGGCCATCCGCCGGTGTACCCAGGGAACGGTCGCCTGCCACGGCTTCTTGCGGCCGGTGAAATGGAAGATGGCCGGCCCGTCGATGAAGGGCAGCAGGCCCGTCTGCGTATTCCAGCGCGGATCGAGCACCAGCCAGTCGCGGTCGAACGTGACGTTCAGCGCATCCTGGTCGTTGTTCTCGAACAGATGCGACCGCTCCTCGAAGATGTCCCGGGTCCTGGCGAAAAGCCCCTTCGCCCGGCAGACCGACCAATCGAACAGCAGCACGCCGGCATTGAAGTAGCGGCCGCCCTCGCCCATGCCGATCTTGCGCTGCCGCGCGCCAGATTTCTCGGGAAAGGCCATGACATAGTCGTCGACGGCGGCAAGCGCCTTGCCCTGAAAATCAAGGGTGAAGAGCTCGTCGACGGGCGCAACCGCCAGCACGTCGGCATCGAGATAAAGCAGGCGCTCGATGTTGTCGGGTATATCCCGATCCATATAGAGCCGCGCCAGCGTGGCGGCGGACCAGCGGCCCCGCGCCTGGAGGCCGCTATCGGGCGTCTTATAGGGCAGCACCCTGATCGCCATACCGTGAAGCCGCCCAAAATGATCGACCTCGGCGACCTCGTTCGGCTTGAGGTCGATGCCGAGAAGCAGGAACTCGACACCGGCATTCGTAAGATTGCGCTTGACGGAAAGCAGGGTGCAGCAGGCGGCCGGCAGCATGTTAACGTCAGAACATACGATGACGGCACTCTGCTGCAAAATCCGGCCCCCCGAAGCGGCAATTGAACTTGATGCCGGATATCTAGTTGGTTTGGCGTCCGCCCGCAACCGCTGACCACCCTTCCCAGCGGCACTCGCCCTCACGTTTTGAATCGGAATTCAACGACTTGCGAGGCGAAGCGGATTCAATGCGGCAACGCGTTGAATCGGGATGTGAGCTATAGTCGCAGCGCCAGCGGATGATCGATGAGCAGCCGGTCGACCGTGGCAAGCTGCAAATCCTCGACCTTGCACTGCGCCAGAAGCAGGCGGTCGAAGGGATCGCGCGTCTCCGGCTCGGGGTCGGCGGCAGTGATGACGTGAGGGACGTCGACGGGCAAAATCGTGAGCCCCGTCTCCCTGAGATAGGCGGGGATGGCCTCCAGGGGCAAGCCCGGCTGCAATTTACCAAGCCTTATCTTGATGGCAATTTCCCAGAGACTTGCGACACTGACGAAACCGCTGGTCGCATCATCAGAAAGCAGTTGCTCGACACGTGGAAACCGTTCCGTCAGCTTTCGTTGGGCAATGGCAATGACCATGTGCGTATCAAGCAGCACGCGCATGGTCACGGCAGCGGCTTCAGCAGGAAATCCTCCGGCAAGGGGTCGTCGAAGTCGTCGGCGATATACATCTCCGTCCTCGTAATACCCCTGGAGCGAAGATAGGCCTCACCGGCCTCCAGATCCAAACCGCCACGCTTCCGATGCGGCACGAGGTCGAATACCGGCCGGCCGTTCCTCGTCACGACAACGGTTTCCCCTGCCTCGACCTCGCGGGCAAGCTCGGTCAGGCGGTTCTTCGCATCGCGGATCGAAACGGTCTTCATGAGATCAAATGTAGCCACATGCAGCTACATCGTCAACGCCGCCGCAAGAAAAAAGGCCCGCCGTCGCCGGCAGGCCTTCAATCGACATTGCAGCAATCGACTTACTTGCAGGCGCCGCAGAAGCGCTGGATGCGGCGGCAGGCTTCCTCGAGCAGATCTTCCGACGTCGCATAGGAGATGCGGAAGTTCGGGCCGAGGCCGAAGGCCGAACCGTGAACGACGGCGACGCCTTCCGATTCCAGAAGCTCGGAAACGAAATCCTCATCCGTCTCGATGACCTTGCCCGACGGCGCCGTCTTGCCGATCAGGCCGGCGCAGGAGGGGTAGACGTAGAAGGCGCCTTCCGGCACCGGGCAGACGATGCCCTTGGCCTGGTTCAGCATGGAGACGACGAGGTCGCGGCGGCCTTCGAAGATTTTCTTGTTCGCCGGGATGAAGTCCTGGGTGCCGTTCAGCGCTTCGACAGCCGCCCACTGGGCGATCGACGTCGCACCCGAGGTCTGCTGGCCCTGGATCATGTCCATCGCCTTGATCAGCTGGATCGGGCCGGCCGCATAGCCGATACGCCAGCCGGTCATCGCATAGGCCTTGGAGACGCCGTTCATCGTCAGCGTGCGATCGTAGAGCTTCGGCTCGACTTCGACGGGCGTGACGAATTTGAAGTCGCCATAGGTCAGGTGCTCGTACATGTCGTCGGTCAGCACCCAGACATGCGGATGCTTCATCAGCACGTCGGTCAGCGCCTTCAGCTCGGCATGCGTATAGGCCGCCCCCGTCGGGTTGGACGGCGAGTTGAAGATGAACCACTTCGTCTTCGGCGTGATCGCCTTTTCGAGATCGGCGGGCTGGAGCTTGAAATTATGCTCTTGGGTGGCCGAAACGAAAACCGGCGTGCCGCCGCAGAGCGCCACCATCTCCGGATAGGAAACCCAGTAGGGCGCCGGGACGACGACTTCGTCGCCGGGGTTCAGCGTCGCCATGAAGGCGTTGAACAGGATCTGCTTGCCGCCGGTGCCGACGATCGTCTGCTCCCAGGAATATTCGAGACCGTTCTCGCGCTTGAACTTGGCGGCGATTGCCTTGCGCAGCTCAGGAATACCGGAAACCGGCGTGTACTTCGTCTCGCCGCGGTTGATCGCGTCGATGGCGGCCTTCTTGATATTGTCGGGCGTATCGAAATCCGGCTCGCCTGCGCCGAGGCCAATGACGTCGCGTCCTTTCGCTTTCAGCTCGCGCGCTTTCTGCGAAACGGCGATGGTGGCTGAAGGCTTCACACGGGAAAGAGCATCGGCAAGGAAGGCCATGATATCGGTCCTATTGGTTGAAACGGGCAGAAAGCCGGGACCGGAGTTCTGCGGTTAGCTCTATGTCCAATGTATGACGGCATTTCAAGGGCAAAGGCGTGATGGGGGCAATGATTCTTATTGATCGTTTCGCCGCACCGGCGAGCCGGCCCGCCATCCCTTCCGCCAAGGCTTGCTGCGCACAGTCCAGACGCTCCGCACGACTCGAGGGATTAGATCACTAACCAATCTGGGCGAATTGCTTTTCAAGGCGTTGTTGATGAACTGCCGTCATGACAAAGCCGCCTCGCAAGTCTTCCCAGCCGCTGCTCAGGAATACCGAAGCACCGCTCTCTGCAGCCGGCCGCACCGAAGGCGAGAGCCCGCTCAGCCTCGCGCCGCGTCGGGCATCACTCCCCGAATTGAACCAGATCGAAGGCCGGCAATATCAGCAGCAGACGACCGGCCGCGACATGGCTCGCCGCAGCTACCTGAACCTCGACACGGCGATTCTGCTGGGGATCCTGGTCATTGCGATCGTCTTCAGGTTCCACAGGATCACCTTGCCGCTGGTCGACGGCTTCAGCTGGCGCGAGATAAGCACCGCGATGATGGCCGACAATTTCCAGCAGCGCAGCTGGAACATCTTCTTTCCGGAGGTCAGCTGGACCGGCCCAGGCCCAAGCTATCAGGGCCGTGAGTTCCAGATCGTCAGCTATCTCACCGCCCTGCTCTACCAGCTGTTCGGCTGGCACGACTGGTTCGGCCGCGTGGTTGCGGCCTTTTTCGGTCTGGTGACGGTGTTTTCGCTGCACAGGCTGACGGCGCTGTGCTGGGGCGAGATGCATGCCCATGCGGCGGCACTGGCCTACGCGCTGATGCCGGCGGCGATCATGATCGACAGCTCGTTTCTTCCCGATCCGGCGATGCTGGCCCTGGTGACGCTCGGCGTCTGGCTGTTCACCAAATATTGGGCCGGCGGCAGCGGCTGGCTCTTGCCGCTCGCCACGGCCAGCTTCACGCTCGGCGCGCTGTCGAAGCCGCCAGGCCTCGCGGCCGGCGCGGTCATCTTCTATCTGATGGTCTGCTGGATTCAGGAAAATAAGCGAAAGCAGGCGACCGGGGTCTTCCTGTGGGGGCTTTTGAGTCTGGCCATCATCGGAGCTTACTTCGGCTGGGCGATTTATCTCGGCAGCAGCTATCCGCCGTTTCATATCGCCGGCACCGGCGGCTATATCTGGGATTACGGCTTCTGGACATACGTCAAGGACAGGTTTTACGTCCAATCCGCATGGAACACCTCGGTCCTGTGGTTCTACGGCTATCCGTTCATGATACTGTTCGCGGTCGGCTTGTGGATACCGCTGAGGCCCGCCGAAAACCCTAGGCAACGCATCCTTTCGGCCATTCCCTACGTGTGGCTGGCTGCGGCCGTGGTGCTCTATCTGGCGGCGGCGGGCGAGATCACCAGCAATGTGTGGAACTTCCACATCTTCCATGTGCCGGCCGCCATGTTTTGCGGCCACGGCGCGCTCCTTCTTGCAACGCTTTCATCGAGAACCGTTCTGACGCCGGCGGTGGTGCTCCGCGCGATCTGCATCGCGGCCATCGCGCTTTCCTGGTCGAGCCTTCCCCTCGTCAGGACGATGAAGAAGCCGATCGCCATGAAGGGCAAGCTGCTTGGCGAGGAACTGGCGCGGTTGGCGCAACCGGGAGACCTCGTCGTCACCATCGCCCCCGAGGTCGGCGATCCCGTCTCGGTCTATTACAGCAGGGCGCGCGGATGGGTGTTCCCGCCCGGCGGAGGCGATGCCGAATGGTCGAAATTCGTCGCCGATGACGCCACCGCGATCGCGCAGCTCGAGGACCTGCGCGCCCAAGGCGCGGATCTGTTCGGCGTGGCCAAGAACGCCACCGACAAGCAGGACCTGCGGTTCGTCGAGCATCACGATGGTGTCATCGGCCATCTCGACAAGACTGCAACGAAGCTCGTTGATTCGGATGATCTGCTCGTCTACAGGATCACCCGCCCCTGAGAGCCGACAGCATCACGCCCGGCACTTTCACAATGACGGCGATCACGTTTTTCGTCTTTTGAAATCAGAGAGATCGTCGGATTTCGTCATCGCCACGAATAAGCCGCAACAAATGCCGCACGCCGCCTTAATTCGGTCGCGAGCGTGCCGAGATCGAAGCCGCATCATTCCCTCATCCAAAATTGGTTATTGAGGGTAGGCCAATGTTTCTGGAAGATGAGTTCGCCATCGGGCGCATGCGCATGCGCCGGATCTCCATGTCATGTCTTGTCGCCGTCACCGCCTTTGTCGCCTGCATCACGGCGATGCTGGGGCTCGCCTCCGCCGTCCGCGCCGAGACGCGGCAGGCATCCGGCCAGCTCGCGGCCATCGTCCGGCCGAACGACGTCAACAGCGGTTCGCTGCTCTTCCCGTCGAAGGAGCCGGGCTTCTATGTCGAAGCGCCGCGGCTGAAGACCGACGTCGCAATCGATGTTTCCGGCCCGATCGCCAGGGTGAAGGTGACGCAGCGCTTCCAAAACCCGAGCCAGGGCTGGGTCGAGGGCACCTATGTCTTCCCGCTGCCGGACAATTCCGCCGTCGACGCGCTGAAGATGCAGATCGGCGAGCGCTTCATCGAAGGCCAGATCAAGCCGCGCCAGGAGGCCCGCGAGATCTATGAACAGGCCAAGGCCGAGGGCAAGAAGACGGCGCTGCTCGAACAGCAGCGGCCGAACATCTTCACCAACCAGGTCGCCAATATCGGCCCCGGCGAAGAGATCGTCGTGCAGATCGAATATCAGCAGACGGTCCACCAGTCCGGCGGCGAATTCTCGCTGCGGTTCCCGATGGTCGTCGCCCCGCGCTACAATCCGGCGCCGATCGTCCAGACCGTCGAATTCAACAACGGCGCCGGCTTCGCGACACCGTCCGACCCGGTGGAAAATCGTGAGAAGATCGAAGCCCCGGTGCTCGATCCCAGCGAGAATGCCAAAATCAATCCGATCTCGCTGACCGTCGATCTCAAGGCCGGCTTCCCGCTCGGTGACGTGAAGTCGTCCTTCCACGCGGTCGATATCCGGCAGGATGGCGACCAGGCGAGGACGATCAGCCTGAAGGGCGATGCCGTTCCCGCCGACAAGGATTTCGAGCTCACCTGGAAGGCAGCCCCCGGCAAGATGCCGAGCGCCGGCCTCTTCCGCGAAGTCATCGATGGCAAGACCTATCTGCTCGCCTTCGTCACCCCGCCCACGGCGCCGGATACGGCGGCGGCGCCGGCAAAACGCGAGGTGGTCTTCGTCATCGACAATTCCGGCTCCATGTCCGGCCAGTCGATCGAGCAGGCACGGCAGAGCCTGGCGCTTGCCATCTCCCGGCTGAACCCTGGCGACCGCTTCAACGTCATCCGTTTCGACGACACGATGACCGATTATTTCAACGGTCTCGTTGCCGCCACGCCCGATAATCGCGAAAAGGCCATCGCTTACGTCAGAGGCCTCACCGCCGATGGCGGCACTGAAATGCTGCCTGCCCTTGAGGATGCGCTGCGCAACCAGGGGCCGGTCGCAAGCGGAGCGCTGCGCCAGGTCGTCTTCCTGACGGATGGCGCAATCGGCAACGAACAGCAGCTCTTCCAGGAAATTACCGCGAACCGCGGCGATGCCCGCGTCTTCACCGTCGGCATCGGCTCGGCACCGAATACCTATTTCATGACCAAGGCGGCCGAGATCGGCCGTGGCACCTTCACTGAGATCGGCTCGACCGACCAGGTGGCAAGCCGCATGGGCGAACTCTTCGCCAAGCTGCAGAACCCCGCCATGACCGATATCTCCGCAAATTTCGAAGGCATCGCGGCCGAGGACATCACGCCGAACCCGATGCCCGACCTTTATAGCGGCGAGCCCGTCGTGCTGACGGCGGAACTGCCGCAGGATAAGCCCGCCGGCAAGCTGCAGATCGTCGGCAAGACGGGCGATCAGCCCTGGCGGGTCGAGATGGATATCGCCAATGCCGCCGATGGCAACGGCATTTCCAAGCTCTGGGCGCGGCGCAAGATCGACGATTTCGAAGCGCGCGCCTATGAGCGCCAGGACCCCGCCGCGCGCGACAAGGACATCGAGACGGTAGCGCTCGCCCACCACCTCGTCTCGCGCGTCACCAGTCTCGTCGCCGTCGACGTCACCCCGTCGCGGCCGGCAAACGAGCCGCTCGGCTCGGCGAAGCTCCCGCTCAACCTGCCCGAGGGTTGGGACTTCGGAAAGGTCTTCGGCGAAAATGCTGTCTCGCCCGACGGTGTAGAGCGCCACAGCGCGGTCACGCCTGATGGAAGCGCTGAACAGCAACAGACCGCGGCCGCATCGCCCGGGATCGCCAGCATGATGGCCGCGGCGCCGACGGCCAAAGCCGCCACGCTGATCGCGCAGAAGAGCTCGACCGTGAACCTGCCGCAGACGGCGACGCGCGCCGACGAGCAGATCATGCGCGGTCTCACCATGCTGCTCCTGGCGCTGGCGGGTGCAAGCGGGCTCGCCGTCTGGCGCCGGCGCATCAAGAGTATCGTCACGGTAGGAGCCAAGCGCAATGGCTTCTAGCCTCGCCGGCAACAGCAACGAGGAAGCGGCTGAATTCGAGCCGCTTCCGACCTATCTGGAACTCGCCATGGCCGCCGCCACGGCCCATGACGCACCGAGGGCGCGGAAGAAAAAGGGCTTCTTCCTCTGGCGTCTTTCGCCGATCGAAAAGGCGATCGCCTTTGCCATATCAGGCCTTGCCCTCTACGGCCTGGCGCTGATCGGCGACGGCTTCCTGCTGAAGGGCAAGGCGGAGCTCTCGCAGGTCCTGCTGAAACGCGCTTTCGCCGCCGAGCTGCGGGGCGAGGAGACGAAGCCCTGGCCCTGGGCCGATTTCACTACGGAGGCGAAGGTGCGCGCGCCGCGCCTTGGCAAGGAGGCGATCGTGCTCTCCGGCGCCTCCGGAGAGGCGCTCGCCTTCGGCCCGGCCTGGCTCGCCAACACACCGCAGCCGGGTGAAGAAGGCACCTCCGTCATCGCCGCCCATCGCGACACGCATTTCCGCTGGCTACAATATATAAAGCCGGGCGATACGATCGAAGTCACCCGCCGCGATGGCAAACTCTTGACCTTCAAAGCCGGCGAAGGCCGCATCGCCCCCTGGGATGCGAGCGGCATCGACCCCTCCTCCGACGGCCACCGCCTGGTGCTGACCACGTGCTGGCCCTTCGATGCGACCGAACGCGGGCCGCTGCGCTACATCCTCGAAGCCGAACTGGTCGACGATCAGGCGACCGGCTCCGTTCAACCGGTAAACACAAAGCCGTTATTGCAGGCCGAGTGAGGGTTGAACCCATCCCCTGCCCGCTCCACGTTCCGCATGAGAGACGACGGGGAGCAACGATGAAGAGAATATCCGCCATCCATTTCGCCACAGCGCTGGTCTTCGCGGGCGCCATGTCGGCCAACGCGGCCGATACCGTCAACACCCAGGGACCTACGCTTCGCGTCGAAAAGCTGGCCGATGGGCTCGAACATCCCTGGGCGGTCGAGATGTTGCCCGACGGCGCCTATCTCGTCACCGAGCGGCCGGGCCGCATGCGCATCATCCGCGACGGCAAGCTCTCCGACCCGATCGGCAACGTGCCCAAGGTCAGCGCCCGCGGCCAGGGCGGCCTGATGGACGTGGCGCTCGCCCCGGACTTTGCCACGAGCAGAAAGCTCTATTTCACCGCCGCCATCGCCAATAGTCAGGGCTCCGGCACCGAGGCCTTCAGCGCGACGCTGTCCACCGACGAGAAGACGCTCGAGGCCGTGACGCCCGTCTTCACCATGCGGCGCTTCACCTCGGGCAACATCCAGTATGGCTCGCGTATCGCGATCACCCCTGATGGCACGCTGTTCATCAGCGTCGGCGACCGCGGCGACCGCGACCGCTCTCAGGACTGGAAGGATGACGCCGGCTCGATCGTCCATATCAATGCCGACGGCAGCATTCCCGCCGACAATCCGTTCAGGGACGGCGGCAAGGCGCTGCCGGAGATCTGGTCGAAAGGCCACCGCAACCCGCAGGGAATTACCTTCGATGCCAGGGATGGCCGGCTCTTCACCGTCGAACACGGCGCGCGCGGCGGCGATGAGATCAATCAGCCCGAAGCCGGCAAGAATTACGGCTGGCCGATCATCACCTACGGCCGCGACTATTCGGGCGCAGAGATCGGCGAAGGCACCGCCAAGGAAGGGCTGGAACAGCCCCTGCACTATTGGGACCCTTCGATCGCGCCCGGCGCGCTCGCCGTCTATCGCGGCGCCATGTTTCCGGAATGGGACGGCGACTTCCTCGTCGCGGCGCTGAAATTCCAACTGCTCTCGCGCATGCAGCGTGACGAGAGCGGCGCCTTCGTCGCCGAAGAACGTTTGTTCGAGGGCGATTACGGCCGCATCCGCGACGTCGTCGTGGCGCCGGACGGCGCGCTGCTGATGGTGACGGACGAGGATGACGGCGCGCTGCTCAGGGTCTCGCGAGCGCAAGCCAACAACGGTTGAGATCTCGCCAGGCTTGAGGCGTTTACTTACAGCCAATCGCCGTCGATCGACCCGTCGAAGTCTTCGCCCTTGCCTCGCTGGAATGCAACTGCTACCGCTCGGGCACCATCTCCCTTCCCCCTCGAGGACGACATGACGCGCATTCAGGCGAACCTCCTCCTGTTGCTTGCAGCCGCTATCTGGGGCGGCGGCTTCGTCGCGCAGTCGACGGCGATGAAGGCGATCGGCCCCTTCTGGTTCATCACCCTGCGTTTTGCCGTCGCCACATTGGCCGTCCTGCCCTTCGTTCTTCTGGAAGCACGCAAGGCAGAGGCGAAGACCAGCGCACGCCATGCCAAGCTCTACGTTCTCACCGGCCTTGCCCTTTTCAGCGGCGCCGCCACCCAGCAGGTCGGCCTGCAGACGACGACGGTGACGAATTCAAGCTTCATCACCGGCCTCTATGTCGTCTTCGTGCCGCTCATTGCCGTGTTCTTCCTGCGCCGTGCCCCGCATTGGATCATCTGGCCGGGCGCGCTGATGGCGCTCGCCGGCATCTATCTCCTGTCCGGCGGCCATCTCTCGGCGCTCACCTCAGGCGATCTCCTGACCGTGGTCTGCGCCGCCTTCTGGGCAATCCAGATCACTCTTGCCGGCACGACCGTCTCCGAGAGCGGAAGGCCGCTGGCGCTGGCGGCGACGCAATTTGCCGTCACCACGGTCTGCGCGCTGGCCGTTGCCGCAGCGGTCGAACCGATCAGCCTTTCGGCGATTTGGGCCGCAGGACCCGAGATCCTCTATGTCGGCATCTTCTCGTCCGGTCTGGCCTTCGTGCTGCAGGTGATCGCCCAGCGCTACACGACGCCGTCGCAGGCGGCGATCTTCCTTTCGTCAGAAGCGCTCTTCGGCGCATCGCTCGCAGCCCTCCTCCTCGGTGAGTCGATGCCGGCGACGGGATATACAGGTTGTGCGCTAATGTTTACCGCTATGCTTGTAGTCGAGCTCGTACCCGGATTGGCCCGCCGCCGCCTGCCAGCCGCCTGAACACGCGTCCAAATATGGGTGGATGCCGGATTCGAAAAAAATTTTAAGGAACCCGCAAAGCCCGTTTACGTTGCATTTTTGGGAAAATCTGCTCGGAACTTACATTGCAGACGATATAAAACGTTAATCATTCCCCATTGACGAAGGAAATTTTGCGTTTTTGCGCAAATTGGATATCGGCGAGGGTGTGCCCGGAAGGACACGTTAAAAAACTTTTGCTTGCCAAAATCCTTTAAACGCAGCACTCTCGGCGCGTTCGGGCATTTTGCGAGCATGGGAAGTCCTTAAGTATTTGCGCGCCGGGAACGCTAATATTCCGGTCAGCCGGTTCCAAATAAGGCAGGCGAAAGTTCTGCTTGGAACAGGCCGAGGTAGAGGGGACCTTTTTCTCACATTTCAAGACTTGCCTGCCAACACCTCCCGCAAGGAGGCAATGCTATGATGCTGCCCGTGTGGATGGCGGGCAGAGAGAAAAGGACCTGACGCATGGCCGAGACTGGCACTGTAAAATTCTTCAATACCGACAAAGGCTTCGGCTTCATCAAGCCGGACCGGGGCGGCGCCGATATCTTCGTTCACATTTCTGCCGTTCAGGCCTCTGGGCTGGCCGGTTTGACGGAAAACCAGAAGGTAAGCTTCGACACGGAGCCGGATCGCCGCGGCAAGGGCCCCAAGGCCGTCAATCTGCAGATTGCGGGCTGAGCCCTTAACAAGGCTGTCAATTCGAGTTGAAGCCCGGCAGCAATGCCGGGTTTTGTCGTTCAGCCTTCGTTCAGCTATAACTCCTTAGGACTAACACCATCGAGAAGGAGCCGGCGTTCGGTTTCCGGGATTAGGACTTGATGGTTATGAACAGGCTCGCCAAAACTCTTCTGCTGACGGCAACGGCTGCTGCGCTTACTCTCTCCGTCATCGGCGAGGCCTCGGCCCGCGACCGCCACTGGCGCCATCATAACAACAACGACGCCCTCGTCGGCGGCGCTGTCGGTCTCGCCACCGGCCTGATCGTCGGCTCGGCTATCGCCAATGCCAATAACGGCCCCGTTTACGAAGAGCGCCGCTACATCGACCCTGCCTATGAGCCGGATTATTACGAGCCCGCTCCGGTCTATCGCGCCCCGCGCCGTGTTTATGTCGAGCAGCCGCAATATGTTGAGCAGCCTAGATATTATGCGCCTGCCCGCGCCTCCGTCGAACCCTGGACGCCGCAATGGGAACGTTACTGCTCCTACCGCTACCGCTCCTTCGACCCGCGCAGCGGCACCTATATCGGCAATGACGGCCGCAGCCACTTCTGCAACGCCGGCTGATCGCTCGACGATCCCTGATACGAAGCGCCGCTCCCCAGCGGCGCTTTTGTCTTTAGAGCATGTCGCGCAAAAGTGTGCGGCTGTTTTGCGATAACGACATGCTTAAAAATAAAGAACTAAAGCGCAAGGAGCGAATCTGAAAGATCGCGACGCGCTTTAGTTTAAGCCGGAATGCGGATCGTCGCCCTCAAGCCTCCGAGCGGGCTGTCGCCGAGCGTGACGTTGCCGCCATGGCTGCGGGCGATGTCGCGGGCGATCGCGAGGCCGAGCCCGGTGCCCGACGCATCGAGATTGCGCGCCGCATCCAGCCGGAAGAACGGCTTGAACACATCCTCACGGTTCTTTTCCGGAATACCCGGCCCGTCATCGTCGAAAATGACCGTCAGCCATTTGGCATTGTGCTTGGCCTCGATCTCCAGCCTGCCGGCATAACGCTGCGCATTCGAGGCGAGGTTGGTGACGAGACGCATGAAGGCATTCGGCCTGACCTGTATGTCGTCGTCGCCCTCGATCGAATAGTTGAACCGCTTGCCGTGCAGGGCGAAATCGGATTCCAGCTTCGCGAAGATTTCGCTGAGTTTCAGCTCGCCGACATCCTCTTCGACCTCGCCGCGCGCGAAGGCCATATAGGCCTCCAGCATCGTCTGCATGTCGTTGACGTCGTCGTTGAGACCGTGCAGGTCGGGATTGTCGCCAGCCAGCGCCAGTTGCAGCTTGAAGCGGGTGAGGATGGTGCGCAGATCGTGGCTGACGCCGGAGAGCATCGCGGTGCGCTGCTCGATCTGCCGCTCGATGCGCTCGCGCATGAGAATGAAGGCAAGGCCCGCGCGCCTGACCTCGTCGGCCCCGCGCGGATAGAAATTATCGGGCTTCTGCCCCTTGCCGAAGCTTTCGGCAGCCCGCGCCAGCATCAGGATCGGCCGGATCTGCCCGCGCAGGAAGAGGATCGAAATGCCGATCAGCACCAGCGAGGTGCCGACCATCCAGACGATGAAGATATGGGTGTTCGAAGCATAGGTCTGGCTGCGCTTGGCCAACACCCGGAGGATCTTGTTCTCGAGCTTGATGCGGATCTCGACGAGGTTCGAGTTGCCCACGGTATCGATCCAGAACGGCCGGTGGATCTCGTCGGTGATCTCATCGCTGAGGATGCTGTCGAGGATCGAGAAGAACGGCTTGACGCGCGGCGGCGGCAGGTCGCCATCCGGCTCGATCGAGATCTGCAGATTGAGCTGATCGCGGGCGATGCGGGTGATCTCGCCGTAGTCCGAATTCTGCGGATAGGTTTCGATGATCTCGATGATCGCCGCGATGTCGCGGGTGACGGCGAGCGACAGCCGCTCCGTCACCATCTGCCAGTGGCGCTCCATGAAGACGGTGGCGACGACGGATTGCAGCAGCACCATCGGAATGATGATGATCAGCAGCGAGCGTGCATAGAGGCCGGTGGGCAGCCGGCGGCGCAGCCAGCGGACGACCGAGCGCCAGCCCGGCACGGGAGTGCGGTCTTCCCGCCGCAAGCTGTCCACTGTCACCATCAGCGCCGGTCCTGGCCGCAATCTCTCTGTGTCACGCCGCGTCCATCTCTCTAGTCGATGCTCAGCCTGTATCCGATGCCGCGCACCGTCTGCAGCCAGACCGGATTGGCCGGATCGTCTTCGATCTTGCGCCTCAGCCGGTTGATCTGCACGTCGATCGTCCGCTCCCCGACCTCGGCGTCGTCGCCGATCAGCTCGTGGCGGGGGATCGTATCGCCGGCGCGGCGCGCAAAGAGCAGCATGATCTCCTGCTCGCGGTCGGTCAGCCGGATTACCTCGCTCGCCCTCTTCAGCTCCTTGCGGGTGAGCGAGAAGGTATAGGGGCCGAACATGACCTGCTCGATCTTCGGCCCCTCGCCGCCGGCATTGCGGCGCAGGATGTTGTTGATGCGCAGCACCAGCTCGCGTGGGTCGAAGGGCTTGGAAAGGTAGTCGTCGGCGCCCGCCTCGAGGCCCTCGATCCGGTTGCCCGATTCCGCCAGCGCCGTCAGCATGATGATCGGCACGTTCTTGATGGCGCGAAGCCCGCGCGTGACCTCGATGCCGGATTCGCCGGGCATCATCACATCCATGATGATGAGGTCGAAATCGAGACCCGTGAGCTTGCGCTGCGCCTCGGCGCCATCGGCGGCGACGGTGACGCGGAAGCCGTTCTCGGCGAGATAACGATTGAGCAGCGCACGGATGCGGGAGTCGTCGTCGACCACCAGCAGATGCGCCGCATCGTCGGAAATACCTGTCTTGACCGCCATTCAATCCGCCTTTTGTCTGTCCCGCATGCCTCTGAGGAAAGCCTTTATGCCCTCTCGCGCCTCCGCAGAAGCACCATCGAATGCCCGTTCAATGCGGCGCGATTGCGGCTCCGCAAGGGCAAGCGCCAGCTCGCGCCCCGTTTTCGTCGGATAGAGCTTGCGCTGCCGCCGGTCTTCGGGGCCGGCGACCTGGCGAATATAGCCTGAATCGATCAGTTGTTTCAGCACCCTTGCAAGGCTCTGCTTAGTGATCTTCAGCGTATCGAGAAGATCGGCCACCGTCATGCCGGGGTTGCGGTTGACGAAATGCACGACACGGTGATGGGCCCGGCCGAAGCCGCTCTTTTCGAGGATGGCGTCAGGATCGGAAACGAAGTCGCGATAGGCGAAGAAGAACAGCTCGATGATCTCGAAATCGATGATGTCGGTATCTTCCATCGGCGTGGCCAGCGGCTCCGGCTTGCCTGCTTTCGCTCCGGTCTGTCGTGGCACTCGGCATTTCCTTTCTCTTTCCCCGCATTGCGGGAGCCCGGACGATATTTCCCTTGGGCGCCGCGCGTCTTCGGTTGCGCAAAGGACGCTGTAGCACTTTGAATTATGCAGGATAAACCAAAGCCCGCCCGGCACTCCGACGCAATATGCGATTTCCCCCTGCGTCTGTGGATAAAACGTAATGGGGATAACAATCAACAGGCATGGCGCGCGGGCGCCGGAGGAGATGAGACTATATGAAGGAAGTCCATCCGGCGGCGGTCGCCGCCGGATAAGACTTTTCATACGATCGGTCCGGCGGGCTGACGCCCGTCGGGCCTTTTACCTATGCGCCCGCGCCATGACCAGGCCGGCGAGCGTCGAGAGAACGCCGCCGCCGATCAGGCCGCCGATGCCGTCGGCGATCAGGCCTGCCATAGCCGCTTCTCCACCGACCATGCCGAGCAGCATACCGCCGCCGACACCGCCGATCGCACCTGCGATCGTGCGGGCGACGACGTTGATCGAGTGCTGCTTCAAGGCGGCGCTTGCGGCGTTGCCGCCGATGGCGCCTGCAATCAGTTGTACGACAAGCGGAAGTAGCGCTTCCATGATTTCCTCCTATGGCGATCTCCCCGATCGCCTAATATGCCGAACCTCCGGCATATTAGTATTTTATCATATTCAAGAGGAAAGCGTGAAGAAAAATCAACCGATGCGGGATTAAGGCGCGTGGAGGTGGCCGGGAACGAGGCGGCCCGACGCCGCCTCGCTTCTGATGCTGCGGATTACGTCATTGATAGACGTAGACGATCCGGCGCGTACCGGGATCGACCAGGACGGGCCGGTCGTTGATCCTCGTATAGCGATACTCGTAATCGGGAATCGTCTGGAAAGTGACGTCGGCAGGCACTTCCGCGCCGACGACGACATCGCCGCCGAGCTGCACCGTCTCAGCCGGATTGGTCTCGATATAGGTCCGCACCGTCTCAGGTGGCGTGATCGTCTCGACAGCCCCGACGGGGCCGATCAACTCATCGCCAGGCGCCGGCTGCGGATCAACAGGGACGACGCTGGCGGTCGACTCGTAGGTGACGACGGGAACGCCGATCTCGGCGCGGTGCTGTTCGACGATGACAGGAGTGCCGCCGCGGTCGACCTGCAGATAATCGGCATAGACCCAGCCACGCATGCCGTTGACATCGACACGGCACCAGCGGCTGCCTTCGATGCAGCCGTCGAGCACGGCGGTCGAGCCACGCGTGGCAAGACCGACGGCCGGATATTGCGGGCCGGGACCGGAGCGGACGTTGAGATCATTGACCGTCGTCGCGACCATCTCCGCCTGCGCAAGGCCACTGCTCGCCAGGAGCACGGCTCCAGCCAATAGAATGTTTCTCTTGAGGGTCATGTGAGCGTCTCCTTGGTTTCGATGGCCGGACAACGCCTGGGCCTCCACGATGTTCCCTCGCGCCTTCCGCAGGGGACCGGCGCTCATGAGGCACGTCATGCAAGCATTTGAAGAAGCTGAATAAAACCGATCTTCCTCCGGCGATCCCAGCGACGGAGAGATCCATAAACTCTTGTTGCACTGCGTCTTTTTGCCGTGAACCACGCTCAGAATGAGGAAGATTCCGGCTGTCCTCGCCGCGGTTTCGGACTATACCCTGAGCATCAGAGACACCAAGCGAGGCACTTATGGGCATGCTCCAGGCCGGCATCATTCCGGTGACACCCTTCCAGCAGAACTGCACGGTCTTCTTCGATCCCGATACCCAGGAAGGCGTCGTCGTCGATCCGGGCGGCGATGTGCCGCTCATTCTTCAGGCAATCGAGAAAAGCGGCCTGACCATCAAGGAAATCTGGCTGACGCACGGCCATCTCGACCATGCCGGCGGCGCCAGCGAATTGAAGGAAGCCTTGGGCGTTGATGTGATCGGTCCGCACCAAGACGACCTGCCGCTCTTGCAGCGGATCGAAGCCCAGGCGGCAAACTACGGCATAACGGGATTGCGCAACGTTTTGCCGGACCGCTGGCTGAAGGATGGCGACAAGGTCTCCTTCGGCGCCCACGAATTCGAGGTCTATCATGCGCCCGGCCACGCACCCGGTCACGTCATTTATTTCAACCGCGCCCAGAATTTCGCCCATCTCGGCGACGTGCTCTTCAACGGCTCGATCGGCCGCACCGACCTGCCCGGCGGCAATCATCAGCAGCTTCTCGATTCGATCCGCGACAAGGTGCTGCCGCTCGGCGACGATGTCGGCTTCATCTGCGGCCACGGCCCCGGCAGCCGCATCGGCGACGAGCGGCGGAGCAATCCGTTTCTGCAGGAAATCAAGCCGCGTTGAGCATCCGCCCCAGGCACATCGAGCACCAACCCGCGACGTCATCCTCGGCCTTGTGCCTGTAAAGTCCGGAGACATACCTGACAGATGTTCGGAGACATGCCTGACAGTTATTTCGGTGCTTTGAGGTCGATTTTTGCGATCTCCGTTGCTCCGAAGAAGACGCCATGCAGCCCGTCTCGATCGAGCGGCCTGATGGCCAGTGTTTCACCGCCGAATG
Source organism: Rhizobium sp. BR 249 (assembly GCF_047445895.1). Lineage (NCBI taxonomy): Bacteria > Pseudomonadati > Pseudomonadota > Alphaproteobacteria > Hyphomicrobiales > Rhizobiaceae > Rhizobium > Rhizobium sp. BR 249. The sequence goes on from NZ_JARWKX010000036.1 coordinate 40,904, forward strand.
CCGTTGGAACGGACCACGCGCGGCCCATGAACTGGATATAGGGCCGGGTCTGATC
>NZ_JARWKX010000037.1:0-39923 GCF_047445895.1 Rhizobium sp. BR 249
CTTGTCGTCCCTGCCTTGCATACGAACCAGGTTGTTCCAGCAACCATTCGGGCCACGATGAGGAGCCGATCGCGATCCTGCTTCTCCCCAACCCTAAAGGTTCTGGTGGCTGCGATCCGACAATCGGCGCGCCTTTGGCCGGGCGGCCGCCCGGCCAAAGGCAGTCACCTTATACAACATCTCTTATGCAAGGTGGCGGCAGCCGGATGAGGGGCAGCCGGGCGCGCGAGAAATGATGTCCGGAAAGAAAACTGGTGCTGCCGAGTGGGATTGAACCACCGACCTCACCCTTACCAAGGGTGTGCTCTACCACTGAGCTACGGCAGCAGGACCAGATCCGCGTGGAGCCGGGCGGCTCAATTGCGGGAACGGGGCGGCTATTGCCACAGCTTGACGACAAGCGCAAGCCGCAAATTCCAACTTCGCGTGGATTGAGAGGCAAGGGCCTTTTGGATCGGCGCGAATTCGGCTAATCCTGGTGCATGAACGAAAAGACCGAAACCGGCCAGAAGAGCCGCAAAGAGGCCCTCGAGGCGCAGGCGAAACTGCGCCGCGAGCGCGCCGCCGAAAAGCTCCGGGAAAATCTGGGGCGGCGCAAACAGCAGGTGCGCGCCCGCCGTTCCGGCCAGGCCGACGAGACAAATGGGCTGCCCGCCGCAAAAATGGACGAATCGTAATGTTCCGTCCGTCGCGAATTGAAGCGTCTCAAGAAATCCCCTAAACACTCCACTCCTTCTTTCAAGGCAGAACTTTCAGAAAGGCGGGCGCGGCCCGTAAGCGCACATGGATCGTATCAGAATTGTCGGCGGTAATGAGCTGAATGGCATCATCCCGATTTCCGGCGCCAAGAATGCCGCACTGCCGCTGATGATCGCCTCGCTTCTGACCAGCGATACGCTGACGCTCGAAAACGTGCCGCATCTGGCCGATGTCGAGCTGCTGATGCGCATCCTCGGCAATCACGGCGTCGACGTCGCCGTCAACGGCCGCCGTGAGCGTCAGGAGGATTCCTACGCCCGTACGATCCATTTCACCTGCCGCACCATCGTCGATACCACGGCTTCCTATGAACTCGTTTCGAAGATGCGCGCCTCCTTCTGGGTCATCGGGCCGCTGCTCGCGCGCGAAGGCCATTGCCGCGTGTCGCTGCCGGGCGGCTGCGCCATCGGCACGCGTCCGGTCGATCTCTTCATCGAAGGCCTGACGGCGCTCGGCGCGAGCATGGAGATCGAGGCCGGTTATATCAACGCCAAGGCGCCCGCCGGCGGCCTGATCGGCGCGCGCTACACCTTCCCGAAGGTTTCCGTTGGCGCCACCCATGTGATGATGATGGCCGCGACGCTTGCCCGCGGCACGACCGTCATCGGCAACGCCGCCCGCGAGCCCGAGGTCGTCGACCTCGCCAACTGCCTGAATGCCATGGGCGCCAAGATATCGGGCGCGGGGACTGCGACCATCACCATCGAAGGCGTCACCTCGCTCTCCGGCGCCCGCCACCGCGTCCTGCCGGACCGCATCGAGACCGGCACCTACGCGATGGCCGTCGCCATGGCCGGCGGCGACGTCGTGCTCGAAAATACCGATGTGGCGCTGCTCGAAACGGCGCTGGAAACGCTGCGCCGCGCCGGCGCGGACATCTCCGCGACCAATAACGGCATGCGCATCAAGCGCAACGGCGCCGGCATCAAGCCGGTCGATATCGTCACCGATCCCTTCCCCGGCTTTCCCACCGATCTGCAGGCGCAGTTCATGGCGCTGATGACCCGCTCCTCCGGCATTTCGCATGTCACCGAGACCATCTTCGAAAACCGTTTCATGCACGTGCAGGAGCTTGCCCGCCTCGGCGCCAGGATCTCGCTCTCCGGCCAGACGGCGAAGATCGAGGGTGTCCAGCGCCTGCGCGGTGCCCCCGTCATGGCGACCGATCTGCGCGCCTCCGTTTCGCTCGTCATCGCCGGCCTTGCCGCCGAGGGCGAAACCACCGTCTCGCGCGTCTACCACCTCGACCGCGGTTTCGAGCGGCTTGAGGAGAAGCTGACCCGCTGCGGCGCCGTCGTCGAGCGCATCAGCGAGTAAAGCGGCCTTCATCCCGGTTGCGTAATTGATCGCAGCATCTTATTTCCCTTGTCTGACGCATCGCCATTTCGGCGGTGCCTGCTGGGACGAGGCCGAATGACCGACCTGAAGCTTGTTGCGCTCGATGACGAGGACCTCGCGATCATTTCCGCGCATGTGCAGGACAGTGTCTTCAAGGTCGGCGATATCGACTGGTCGCCGCGTGACGCGCAGTTCGCCCTTGCCGCCAATCGTTTCGTCTGGGAAGGTGCCGAGCGCAAGCGCAAGGGTTTCGAGCGCCGCCGGGCTGCCTTGGTCTTCAAGCGCGTGCTTGCCGTCCGTTCGCTCGGCATCGATCGCGGCAAGCGCGACGAGGTGCTGTCGCTGCTTGCGTTGCGCTTCGAAAAGAAGGGCGAGGGGCCTGACGGTACGATCGAGCTGTCGCTGTCGGGCACGGCCTCGATCGCGCTCGATGTCGAATGCATCGAGGTCCAGATGGCCGATATCGGCGGCGCCTGGGCGGCGACGTCGAAGCCTCGCCATCCCTGAAATACTGGCGCCTGAAGTTTGAACATCGCGATTTCGAGTTGAGAAGGAATATCGGTCTTGGCAATCTGGCTGGATCACGCATCGGAAGGTTTCGAGCAGCATTTTGCCGCCTTTCTGACGACGAAGCGCGAAGTTTCCGAAGACGTGAATACCGTCGTGCGCGCCATCATCGATGATGTCAGGGCGCGGGGCGATGTGGCGCTCGCCGAATATTCTCTGAAATTCGACGGCATCGACTTCGCAAAAGTCCCGATGCGCGTCACGCCGGAAGAGTTCGACGCGGCGATCGATGCGGTGCCTGCCGAAGTGCTGGGCGCGCTGAAGCTTGCGGCGCTTCGCATCGAATCCCACCATCGCCGGCAATTGCCGAAGGACGATATATACGAGGACGACATGGGCGTCGGCCTCGGCTCGCGCTGGACGGCGATCGAGGCCGTCGGCCTCTATGTTCCCGGCGGCACCGCGAGTTATCCGAGCTCGGTGCTGATGAATGCGGTGCCGGCCAAGGTCGCCGGCGTCGAGCGCATCGTCATCGCCGTTCCCGCCACCGGCGGCGCCGTCAATCCGGCGGTTCTGGCTGCCGCCAAACTCGTGGGTGTGACCGAGATCTATCGTGTCGGCGGCGCCCAGGCGATCGCGGCTCTTGCTTATGGCACCGAGACGATCGCGCCGGTCGCCAAGATCACCGGCCCCGGCAATGCCTATGTCGCCGCCGCCAAGCGCCACGTCTTCGGCACGGTCGGCATCGACATGATCGCCGGCCCCTCCGAAGTGCTCGTCATCGCCGACAAGGACAACAATCCCGATTGGATCGCCGCCGACCTCCTGGCCCAGGCCGAGCACGATGTCAGCGCCCAGGCGATCCTCATCACCGACGATGCCGAATTCGGCAAGGCGGTGGAACAGGCGGTCGAACGCCAGTTGAAGACGCTCAATCGCGCCGAGACGGCCGCGACGAGCTGGCGCGATTTCGGCGCGGTCATCCTCGTTTCCGATTTGAAACAGGCCGTCCCGCTGGCAAACCGCATTGCCGCCGAACATCTGGAGCTTGCGGTCGCCGATCCGGACCGGTTGCTCGAAGGCATCCGCAATGCCGGCGCGATTTTCATCGGCGCTCATACGCCCGAAGTGATCGGCGATTATGTCGGCGGTTCGAACCACGTGCTGCCGACGGCGCGCTCGGCGCGCTTCTCGTCGGGCCTGTCAGTGCTCGATTTCGTCAAGCGCACCTCGATCCTGCGCCTCGGCCCGCAGCAACTGCGGGACCTCGGCCCGGCGGCGATCGCGCTGGCCGTCTCCGAAGGCCTCGATGCCCATGCGCGGTCGGTTGCGATCCGCCTCAACCTCGAAAGGTGAGGGCATGGCGAAGGGCGATTTCCGGCTTTGCGACGTCGTCCTGGACGATACGATCGGCCGTTCGACGCCGGATGTCGAGCATGAACGCGCCGTCGCCATCTTCGACCTGATCGAGGAGAACAGCTTTACGCCGCTCGGCCATGCCGGCGGACCCTACCGGCTGAACATCTCGCTGGTCGATTCGAAGCTGGTCTTCGCCATCACCACGGAAGAGGGCGGCGCGGTCGCCACCCATATCCTGTCGCTGACGCCCTTCCGGCGCATCGTCAAGGACTACTTCATGATCTGCGAGAGCTATTACGAAGCGATCCGTTCGGCCACGCCGAGCCGCATCGAGGCGATCGACATGGGCCGGCGCGGCATCCACAATGAAGGTTCGCAGACGCTGAAGGACAGGCTGGCCGGCAAGATCGAGGTTGATTTCGACACCGCCCGGCGGCTTTTCACGCTGGTCTGCGTGCTCTACTGGCGCGGATGACGACAATGGAGCTCGCCGCCGACATTGAGGACGGAAAACGGCCGGGCGCCATCCTCTTCATGTGCGGGATGAACGCCATCCGTTCGCCGATGGCCGAGGTGATCGCCCGTAGCATTCTGCCGGCCAACACCTATATACGTTCCGCCGGTGTTCGCGCCGGCGAGCGCGATCCCTTCGTGGATGTCGTGCTCGATGAGATCGGGCTTTCCCTCGGGCGCCGCCTGCCGCAGACGCTGGAAGAACTCGAGGACGATTATTTCGATCTGATCATCACGCTTTCGCCGCAGGCCCATCACGCGGCGCTCGAGCTGACGCGGTCGAATGCGATCGACGTCGTCTACTGGCCGACCATGGATCCGACGGTCGTCACCGGAACGCGCGAGCAGATTCTGGAGAGTTACCGCGAGGTCCGCAATCATCTGATAGGCCTCATCGAAAGCCGGCTGCTCAAAAGGAAAGGCATTGCCGCGCAATCGGCATGAAAACAAATGAAGGAAAGCCCGATCAACAAGGTTCACAAACCTCTGTTGATTGTGTAGTTTCCGCCCAAATTTTAAAGGCGCGCGTTGCGCTGCCTATTCAACCCACAGGAAGAAAACCACTATATGCCTAAAGAAGAAGTCCTCGAATTCCCGGGTATCGTTACCGAACTTCTGCCGAACGCGACGTTCCGCGTGAAGCTTGAAAACGAGCACGAGATCATCGCCCACACCGCCGGCCGCATGCGCAAGAACCGCATCCGCGTCCTTGCCGGCGACAAGGTCCTTGTCGAAATGACGCCCTATGACCTGACCAAGGGCCGCATCACCTACCGTTTCAAATAGGCTTGTCCAAGGTCCCGCAGGGGGTTTTCTCCCGTCTGCCGATGGTCGAGGTTCCATGGCGCTGAAATACAAGCTCATTCTGGCCTCAGGCTCGCCCCGTCGCGTCGATCTGCTCAATCAGGCCGGCATCGAGCCCTCGCGCCTGATGCCGATGGATATCGACGAGACGCCGAAGAAGTCGGAGCATCCGCGCTCGCTTGCGCGCCGGCTTTCGGCCGAGAAGGCCGAAGCGGCGCTTGCCGCCATCAAGGGCGATATCACCTGGAAGGGCAGCTATATCCTGTCCGCCGATACGGTGGTCGCCGTCGGCCGGCGCATTCTCGGCAAGGCCGAGTTCGCCGACGAGGCCTTGAGTTCGCTGCATCTCCTGTCGGGACGCAACCATCTCGTCTATACCGGCGTTTGCCTGGTGACGCCCGATCGCAAGATTCGCCAGAAGATCGTCGAGACCAAGGTGCGCTTCAAGCGGCTTTCCGGCTTCGAGATCGAGAATTACCTCGCCTCGGGTCAGTGGCGCGGCAAGGCGGGCGCCTACGGCATCCAGGGCCTCGCCGGCACTTTCGTGCAGAAGATGGTGGGCTCCTACACCAATGTCGTCGGCCTGCCGCTTTATGAAACCATTCTGCTTCTGACCGGCGAAGGCTTCGATGTGCATAGCCGGTGGCCCGAAGGCTGAGCCCGACGGCCGATTCCATAGGACGGACCGATATGCCTGAAGACAAGAAAGCAGCCGCCAAGGTCGAACCGCTGCGCAAGACGCGCCCATGCCCCGAATGCGGCAAACCCTCCAGCCGCGAACATTACCCCTTCTGCTCCAACCGCTGCCGCGAGGTCGATCTCTCCCGCTGGCTGACCGGCTCCTATGCCATCCCGGTGGCCGACGACGAGACGAAGGCCGATTATCCGGACGAGGAAAACTAGATATTCCGCCGGCGAAGCTCTTATTTTTCCTCATGAATCCGCAAAACTGGCAAGACCGTCAAAAAAGAGTCATTTGACGCTTGCCATGGCCGAACAAGATGCTATAACCCCGCTCGCTTCCGGGGCGAACCAAGGCCCCGCGGTTCTTTTTCTGAAAGACACCATAAAGAAGCAGGTTAGCCCAGGTAGCTCAGTTGGTAGAGCAGCGGATTGAAAATCCGCGTGTCACTGGTTCGATTCCGGTCCTGGGCACCATTCAGTCTCCTGACTTTCCTGGAATCCAGCGTATCCAGTTACATTTAGATTTCTGCGCTCTCGACCGACAGGTGCGGGGCGAGTGCTTGCAGGAAGCTCGCGGCATTGAAAATCGCAGCCGGCGGCTTTGCACCGGTATCACGGATGTCGCTTGACAGAATACGCTGGACCGCTTCGCAGATGATGGGCGCCGTGACGGCGTAGATGTCCTGGCCCTGTGCCACGATCCGGCGGCGCATTTCGCCTTGCGTGACGATTACCTCCACGGCGAAGCGCTGCGCCGAACGGCCGGTTTCATCGACGGCCTGCGGCGTGGGTGTTGACGGATCGCGAACATCCCGCAGGGCTGTCGTGCTGAGAAAGGTGTGGAGCTCCCTAGTCCGGACATGGCGGGCGATCAGCGGCACTTCTGAAAAGGGAAGCTCGACGAATGTCTGCCGGCCGAACGGAGCCGGCAAGATGAATGCCCTCTCGGCCGGCGGCTGATGCACCGGCTCCAACTGGCCGCCACTGACGGCGAGGCGCCGAGCGGTGTTCTTTTCGCCGGTCACGCGCGTGCCTTTTGTGGGAAGCCAGCTATCGAGCGCAACGCGGATTTCGATGGTGTCGGCATGATCCCACTCATCCATGGCGGCGGCGACCAGCAGGTCGGCCAGTCCGCCGTAAAATCCCATCGCCGGGATGACGGCCACGCCCGCTTTTCCGGCCGCAGCCTCGTGACGGTCCAACGTCGCCTGCACGCTCGGCTGCTCGGCCGTCACGTCGAGATAATGAATGCCTGCCCGCAACGCGGCACGCACCACCGCGTCGGCCGTGTCCATGAACGGCCCGGCGCAGTTGATGACCGCCGCCGCCCCCGCGAGCGCCCCGTCCAGAGCGGCGTCATCCTCTACCGCAGCTTCACGGCATTCGACGCCGCGTTCCGGAAAGCCCGCCTCCGCCAGCCGCTTGGCACTCCGTCCAATCGCGATAGGCTTGAGCCCGCGCCGCAAGAGTTCGGCAACGACAAAACGTCCGGTATGGCCGTTTGCGCCCAGAACCGCTACGGCCCGAGATGTCGTGGTGTCAACTGCTTCATCAATGGTCATTGTTTTTCTCCGATACAGACCTGTCTGTAGCTAATAAAACATACAGGTCTGTAGCGTGTCAATCGGCTTTCTGTTATGGTGGCGGAATTCGGAGATATCGATATGCCAAAAAATACAGCCAACGCCCCTGCCACCGGCACCAACGAGGTCCGCGACAGGATTCTCGAAACGGCATCGGAACTCTTCTATCGGCGCGGGGTGCGTGCCGTCGGCGTCGATCTCGTGGTGGAAAAATCCGGTGTTGCCAAGACCAGCCTCTACCGCCATTTCGGCACCAAGGACGATCTGATCGCGGCCTTCCTCAAGCGTGAGGACCTGGATTTCTGGAGTACCTGGGACCGGGTGACGGAGCAGTATCCGGACGATGCATTGGCCGAACTCGACGCTCATTTCGAGTGGATCGGCGAAAGGGTCGGGCGGGAAAACTACCGTGGCTGCCCGCAAATCAACACTGCGGCCGAGTTCCCCGAAGCCGATCATCCCGCGCGCAAGGTCGCAGAGACCCACATGTGTGAGATGAGGCGGCGCCTGAGGATCATAGCCGAGAGGCTGGCGGTTGCCGCACCTGACCGGCTCGCCGGCCAACTCGCGGTGCTGATCAATGGCGCATTTGTCAGCATGCAGCTTTTTGAACCCGGCGAGGCAACCGGTTTGCTCCGCGATGCCGCCCATGCGATGATCGCCGCCAGCAGCAGCTAGTTAGATTTGTTTGCCTAGCAGGACAGCTCCACCATCACGCATCCGATAGGGTTAGCGCGGTAAGTATTGTAGATCACGCGAATATACGCATAATTTTGCGGCTGGCGCTGCCGGGCAAGATCGTCGAGCGTTCTGGAGAGTCCCATGGAAACATTCGTCGAGGACGCCCATGCTGGCGTCGTGTCGCCTGAACTCGTGGTCGATGCGCTTTTTGCATGCCGAAAGACGGCGGCGATGAGGGCGGCCATCGAGCTCGATCTCTTTACGTATGTCGGCGAGGGCAAAACGGCAGCATTGTTGGCGTCGGCGACGGGTGCCTCGGAGCGTGGGGTGCGCATCCTGTGCGACTACCTCGTGGTGCATGGTTTCCTGACAAAGGAGAGCGGACAGTACCGAATGACGCCCTCGACCAGGATGTTCCTCGATCGCAATTCGCCGGCCTATATGGGCTCTGCCGTCGAGTTCGTCGCCGCGCCTGAAATGTTGGATAATTTTCTGCGTGATCCGGCCGCCGTCGTGCGGAACGGCGGCTCGGCCGGGCTTGCGAACATGTCGGCAGACAACCCAGTCTGGTTGAAGTTTGCGCGCGGCATGGGCTCCTTTACCGGTCTCAGTGCCAGGATATTGGCTGGCGAAATCTCCGGTTGGTCGAAGCCTCTGAAAAAGGTTTTGGACATCGCTTCAGGCCCCGGTGTTTTCGGGATCGAAATTGCGAAGGCCTTTCCATCGGCGGAGATCGTCGCCGTCGACTGGGCCGCCGTGCTGGAGCTGTCGCGGCAGAATGCGGAAAAGGCCGGCGTGGCTGACCGGTATCGGACGATTGCCGGCAGCGCCTTCGATGTGGAGTGGGGCATGGGTTACGATCTCGTCCTGCTTCCGAATTTTCTGCATCATTTCGATTTGCCGACCTGTGCCCAGCTGTTGCGAAAGGTTATCGCAAGTCTTGCAGAGGGTGGTCGGATCGTCGCGGTCGACTTCGTGCCGAACGAAGATGGCGTGTCGCCGCCTTTTCCTGCGGCGTTCTCCTGGGAGATGCTCGCCAGCACCCCCGCGGGCCAGGCCTATACGCAAAGTGAGCTGACTGAGATGGCAAAACAGGCCGGCCTTGCCGGTGTCACGATCAAACCGATGCCGCCAACTCCGGCAAGCCTCATTCTTTTTGAATAGCCGGTCGTCCACCACCTGACACGCATCCTGGTGGTTATTCTGGGAGCGCCTATCCTGTTCCGGCTGATGCGCCGCGCGCGGCCGTCCGATTGATCGTCCAGCAGCCGAAACAATCACCGCACTTGCTTGACGCGGCGGTGTCTGATCTCATGAGGCTGCATGGTCGCAGGTTCGTGATCCATCGAGGCTGGCGATCTACAGATGAGAAGGGAAAGAATTGGCATAGATGATCCATCTGCTTGCCAAAAAACCATAATTGTCTCACCTAGTCTTCCATCGACAAATCGGCACTATCAATTGGATCGACACTGAATGCGCATAGCCTACGTTTTTCTCGGTGCATTTCTTGCAATTGCACAGACTGCCTATGCTGAGGTTGCGGCACCGCCTGTTTTGGCGCCGCTGAAGCGACAGGCGCAAGCCGCTGAGTTGAGCGCACAATTTCTCTCGCGATATAGCTACAAGCCCGTTCCGCTCGACGACGCCCTGTCGGGCAGGATCATGGATCAGTTCATCAAATCGCTCGATCCGGACCGCATGCTCTTTCTGCAGGCCGATATCGACAAGTTCATGTCCGACCGCAGCGAGATCGACGATGCCGTCGAGCGGCAGGACTTGAAGATCCCGTTTGCAATTTTCAACGCCTATGACCGGCGTGTCGTCGACCGCATGAACTACGCACGCGGCCTGCTCAAGCAGGGCTTCGATTTCAGTGTGCAGGAAGACTATTCCGTGCTGCGCGATAAGGCGCCGTGGCCGCAGTCGGAAGCCGAGAGCAACGAGCTTTGGCGCAAGCGCGTCAAAAGCGACTGGTTGCGGCTGAAGCTCGGCGGCAGAGACGACGCGGCTATCCGCGAAACGCTCGACAAACGTTACGAAAACACCCTCGAGCGTGCTTACAAGTTCAAAAGCGACGACGTCTTCCAATCGTTCATGGACGCTTATGCAACGTCGATCGATCCGCACACCGACTATTTCGGCGCGGCCGCTTCGGCCGATTTCAACGTTTCGATGAAGCTTTCGCTCTTCGGCATCGGCGCGGTGCTGCAGGAGCGCGACGACTACACGACGATCCGCGAACTCGTGCCCGGTGGGCCGGCGCAGCTGTCCGGCAAGCTTGCGGTCGGAGACCGCATTACCGGCGTTGGCCAAGGCAAGGATGGGCCGATCAAGGAGGTGGTGGGCACACGCCTCGATGAAGTCGTGCAGATGATCCGCGGGAAAAAGGGCTCCGTCGTGCGCCTGGACATCCTGCCGGCCGATGCCGGAGCAGATGCCACCCATCGCGTCGTCAACCTGGTGCGCGATAAGATCAGCCTCGACAAGCAGGCTGCCAGAAAGACCGTGCTTTCGGTGAAGGCGGGCGACGCGACGCGCAAAATCGGCGTGATCACCCTGCCGGTCTTCTATGAGGATTTTGAAGCCAAGGGCAACGGAGACAAGGACTACAAGAGTGCGAGCCGCGATGTCGCCAAGCTTCTCGGCGAACTGAAGGACGAAAAGGTCGACAGCGTTCTCATCGACCTTCGCAACAATGGCGGCGGTTCGCTGGACGAGGCGATCGATCTGACCGGTCTCTTCATCGGCAATGGCCCGGTCGTCCAGCAGCGTGGCAGCGGCGGCAAGATCGAGGTCAAGAGCGCCGATTTTGCAGCGCCTGTCTGGACAGGCCCGATGGCTGTCCTGATCAATCGCGGGTCGGCTTCGGCTTCGGAGATTTTTGCCGCGGCAATCCAGGATTACGGTCGCGGAGTGATCGTCGGCGAACCCAGTTTCGGCAAGGGTACGGTTCAAACCGTCGTCGATCTTGACCAGATGGTTCACAACAGCAAAGCCGAATACGGCGAGCTGAAAGTAACGATTGCCCAGTTTTTCCGGGTCAACGGCGGGACGACGCAGCTGCATGGCGTCACGCCCGATATCAGCCTGCCGGGACTTTCCGATCCAACGAGCTTTGGCGAGACCAGCTACGACAATGCCCTGCCTTGGGCGCAGATCAAGCCCGCGAAATATGCTCCGGCCGATACCGTCGCGAAGCTGTTGCCGGCATTGCAAAGCCGCCATGATGCCAGGGTTGCAAAGGATCCGGATTTCCAGCGCCTGCTGGAAGACATCGCCGACCTGAAGGCGCAGCGCGAGAAAGGGACCATCTCCCTGAACGAAGCCGAACGTCGCAAGGAGGCGACTGCTCGCGAGAACCGGTTCAAGGCTCGAGCGCAGGCAAGCGAGGGCGAAGATCCCGGTGAAGATGATGGTCTGGAGGCAGGCGAGCGCAGCCTGAGTGCCGATATTGCCCTCGAGAATGCCCGCAAGAAGGCAAAGGACGTGCTGCTGGACGAAGCCGCCGCCATTCTCGCCGACGAGACGGACATGCAGCAAAGCGGGCTTGAGGCAGCCACGAAACAATCGGGAAACACGGTCGGAAAATAGTCATACCGACCGGAGCGATCGTATGGGCAGCTTTGCCATCATATCCTTCGCGGCGGCCTGAAGAGGCCCCGGCTCGAGCCGGGGCCTCAGATCCTGTCAGCGACTTCATTTCGTCTTGGCGACCTTTGACATCTATTAGCGCTATTACACCTAGCGTTTCAGATCGTAAGCTTGGTGGGATGCGCGAAGTTCCGCCAAGGTCTTGCCGACGCAGGTGCCTCCGCCTTCATCGCCGATTGCCTTCGCCTTGCCGTCGAGGGTGATCGTGCCGGCGATCCGTTCGGATGCCTGATAGGTTGCCGTGCCATCCTGTGAGATGCGCGACAAGTAGAAGGTGTGGTAAGTTTCATTGTGCTTGCACTGGATGACCAGGGGAAATTGCTTGAACGGATCGTCCTGCGCCTGAACGGCGGCGAGTGGAAAGGTCGCTAGCGACAGCAGGCCCGCAACGCATGTTGTGATCGCCGCGTTCGATCTTTGACGGGACAGATATCTCATTGTTCAACCCCTCCTTGCACGATCGCTTTTCAATCCGTGGCCGCTAAATGGTGAGCGCGATGAGTGCATCGCGGTCCAGAAGGCGAACGACGCGCTGCAGCTTGCCGTTCAGGCAAAGGACGCCTTTTTCGCGGAGTTTCGTGAAGCAGCGGGCAACGGTCTCGACGGTAAGTCCGAGATAGTCGGCGACATCGCTGCGCGACATCATCATGTCGAATTCCGGATCGTCCGGATGGCGGTCGGCCATTTCGCAAACGAAGGCCGCGACCCGCTTCAGCGCGCTTTGCTCGGTGATGACGAGCTGCTTGTGCTGCGCCTTTGCGAGGTTGGTCAGCGCGATGTGAAGAAGGTCGACAGGAACGACCGCGTTCTGGTTGGTCCGAAAAGGCCTGATGGACGCCTCGCAGACGGCTTCCGCAAAGTCGGTCCGGACATTGCCGGTCTCAAGGCCGAACCATTCGCCCTTGCCGCAAAATGACAGGATGTATCGCTGTCCGTTGGCCATCAGACGATAAATCCGCACCGCCCCCGTTTCGACCTGATAGATCGCAAATGCATGTTCGCCTTCGCTGTAGATCGTCTCATTGGCCTTGAGCTTGATCGACTGATCCCTGGGTGTCCCGTAGCGGCGGCCGGGAACCGCCGTGTGCTTTACGATCGCGTGGTGTTGAAGCATATGCGTCGCCCCCCAATCCGCCTCGCAACATAACCAATCGCTGCCTGCCCCGGTATTCGAGAAACCCCTTAAGTATCGCTACGGAAGCCGAGCAGGCATCGAACTGCCGGCGGGTAGGGCCTTGGCGGTTTCAACCGGCTGCACTGCCGTATCGAGGGTGATCGCCATCCGCATGAGTTCCGCCAGATTGCGTGCGCCCATCTTCGCCATCACATTGGCGCGGTGAACTTCGACCGTGCGCGCGCTGATGCCCAGCTGATAGGCGATCATCTTGTTCTGCAAGCCATCCAGTACGCCGGCCAGAACCTGGTGTTCGCGCTCCGTCAGCTGGCGAAGCCGTGCTGCAACGCTTTCGGAATCGGCGATGGTCCCGCCTGGGCGCCGCTGCCCCACCGCCGCATTGATCGCCGCGATCAGCGCCTCTTCTCTGACGGGCTTTTCGAGGAAATCGGATGCGCCTGCCTTCATTGCCTGAACGGCGGCGGCAACATCGCCCTGGCCGGTAATGACGATCGCCGGAACGTTCAGTCTGAAACGGCGCAGGCGCTGGAGCAATTCGATGCCGTCGACCTCGGGCATGCGCAGGTCCGTCACCAGGCAGCTTCGTCCCGAAAGCGGCAACAGGTCCAGGAAGGCTTTGGCGCAGCTATGGGCGCGAACGGCGAAACCTGCCGACACCAACAGAAACGTCAAAGATCGCCTGGGCGACTCCTCGTCATCGACGAGATGGATCGTAAGGTCGTTCGCCATTGGTCGTGGTCTCCACCAGCGGAAGCGAAAACGAAAGGATCGAACCGCTTTCCATTCCATTGCGCGCGCTTATGCGCCCCCCATGCGCCTCGATGATGCGCTTGGACAGTGCCAGGCCCATGCCGAGGCCGTGCGGTTTGCTGGTCACGAAGGGGCGAAACAGCGCCTCTTCGATGTCGACCGCAATTCCGCAGCCATTGTCGGATACGTCGACGATGAGACGGGAGAGATCGTCGGTTCGGGTGCAGATGGTGATATGCGGCTGCGCGACGCCGTCGGTAGCCTCTACGGCGTTGCGAACGAGGTTCGTCAGCACCTGCACGATCTGGACGCGGTCGGCAAGCACGACGTCCCGCTCCGCTTCGAGCTGGAAATCGGCACAAAGGCCTTTTCGCTGCGATCCGGCGAGCGCGAAGGCCGTCGCCTCATGGATCAGCGCGTGCATCGCCTCTATTTTTCTCTCATCGGCGCCGCGTTTGGCGAATTCCTTGATGTTCTGGACGATCTGTCCAGCCCATAAGGCATGGTGGGTAATTTCCGACAAGGCTTCACTGAGTTCTTCGCCGTGGCGGTGACGATCCTTCATCAAGAGCCGCCCGCAGCCTTGCGAGTACGCGGCGATCGACGACAGCGGCTGGGAAAGTTCGTGAGCGAGCGTCGACGTCATTTCCCCGAGCGCAACTATTCTCGCGAAGCGGGCAAGCTCACGCTGAAGCTCTTGCACATGCTGCAAGGTCTCGCGTTCGGTACGGAAGTCCTCGAAGATCACCACAGAGAAGTCTCCTTCGTCGTCCTTCTCTCTGATGATCGTCAGGGCGGTCGGAAACTGCACGCCGCTCCTGGTGATCGCCGCACCGGCCCGCACCGCTCCCCGGTCCGCCCAGCGTCCCTTCAACTGAACATTCGGCGTCGGATGCCAGACGAAGTCGATACCCTGGCCGAGCAATTCGTCTTCCTGATAACCGAACAATGCCACCGCAGCCCTGTTGCAGGCGGAAATCCGGTGGCGGTCGGTGATGAAGAACACGGCGTCCGGAAGGTGTTGGTAGAATTGCCGGATCCAGCCCATCCGCGGTCCGACATCCCCCTCGCGCATCCGAGTTTCCGTGAACGAGGTTCGTCCCACGACGTCTGAGGCAACGCGATCACATTCGGCAACATGCGGCGCCTCCATCTTGATGGACACGATGGTTTCCTCCGCCCTTTGAGACAAAATCAGCCCCTCGACGGGCTTTGCCTCTCACAAGACCTGAGATTATCACCTTTGGAAGTTGGGTCCGTGTAGTATCGCGTAGTCTCTATTGGTATCCCCTTCCCAATCGGCAGGTCGGAAGGCCCGGCTTTCCAGGGTTTTGGCTCGACTCCCCCATTGATCCGGCTCAATGCCGCAGCCTCATTCTTCCGCTACTCTGCAAGGCAATGGGCATACGGCCATTTGAGGGAGCAGGAAGATGAAAAAGATTGCCCTTGCCATTCTTATCGCGACCGCGGCATCGGTTGCGGCGCCTGTCGACGCCCAGCAGACCCGCAAGGAATACCGGCGCATGAACTGGGCCGAAAACCTGCCGGAGCACATCAAAAACTATCACGACAAACGGTTTTCGATCGTCAGTTTTCGAACCGCGGTTGAGGTCGGCGCAATGCCGAGGCCGGGCAGCGAAGAACATGTGAAGGAAATCCGGACGGCTATCCGTTCCAACACATGGCTCGTTCAGCAATTGAAGGCCAAGAAGCTGACGCCCAACCAAATCGAATGGGTGACGCGCGCCCGTAACGGCAACCTGACCTTCTATATTGAATGAGCTGTTGCTGGACCCACAGGATCTCACTTCTATCGGAAGGGCGGGACAATGATGTCGTTGCGCCGCCGTACGCAAAGCGCCGGCTGGAAAAGCGATGCCGGACGAGCGATCGGCCTGCCTGAGAACAGCTCCGCACCCGGTCGACGCTCGCGCATCGTCGGGGAGGGTTCGGTGATGTGGCGGTTGGTCGTCGAAGCACCGTTCGAGGAGGATATCGAACTCGCCGTCATCGACGGCGAAGGTGTCCATGCGCTGGTTTTTCCCTGCCAACGCTTGGCCGGTGGATGGGCCAATGCCCTGACGGGTGAGATGCTGGACGTTCACCCCACCCACTGGCGGTCCTGGCGGATACGGCGAAACAACGGGTCGGATCTCCACTGAGCCAGGCATGTTCCGGGTGCCGGGCGGTAAATGCTGCGCCGCACCTTGTCTGCAATCAATGACATGAGCGGAGCGCCCACAATAATCTGACGCTGTTCAAGGAGCCGGCGGCGCGACCGCTATCGCTATGGCTGGAAGGAGGACCGCATGCGTGGTTTCGGTGTTCATTCTGAGGTCGGAAAACTGAGAACCGTCATGGTCTGCGGACCATCCCTGGCTCATCAGCGCCTGACGCCTGCAAACTGCCATGATCTGCTTTTTGACGATGTCCTCTGGGTGCACGAGGCCCAGAAGGATCATTATGATTTCGTCCTGAAGATGCAGGAGAGAGGGGTCGAGGTTCTCGAACTCCACGACCTGCTCGGCGAGACGCTTTCCAACCAGCAGGCGCGCGATTTCATCCTGGATCGGCGCATCACTCCGAACGTGCTCGGCTCGCAGGTCGCCGAGGCGATGCGGCCATGGCTCGACGAAATGCCGGCGACACAGCTCGCCGCCTTCATGATCGGCGGCATCGCGATCTCCGACCTGCCCGACGTCAGGGCGAAGGCCCTGATGCTGAGCGCCTTGCCGGAAAGCGATTTCGTCATCCCGCCGATCCCGAACACGCTGTTCCAGCGCGACCCTTCCTGCTGGATTTATAACGGCGTGACCTGCAATCCGATGTTCTGGCCGGCAAGACGCGCCGAGACGCTGATCCAGCGCGCCATCTACAAGTTTCATCCGATCTTCCAGGGCGGCAATTTCCAGATCTGGTGGGGTGATTCAGACGATCAGTTCGCCAACGCCTCGATGGAAGGCGGCGACGTCATGCCGATCGGCAACGGCACGGTGCTGATCGGTATGGGCGAGCGCACCACCTATCAGGCCGTCGGCCAGGTGGCGCAGGCCCTGTTCAGAAGCAAGGCGGCAAAGCGGGTGATCGGCTGCCTGATGCCGAAGAGCCGCGCGGCCATGCACCTCGATACCGTCTTCAGCTTCTGCGACCGTGACGTCGTCACGCTGTTTGCCGAAGTGGTCGATCAGATCCGCTGCTACAGCATGCATCCGAAGGATGACGACGGCACGTTTGAGATCCATCCCGAAAACCGGCCGATGCTCGATGTCGTCGCCGAAGCGCTCGGTCTGCCGAAGCTGCGCACGGTCGAGACCGGCGGCAATTCCTATCAGGCCGAACGCGAACAATGGGACGACGGCAATAATGTCGTGGCGCTCGAGCCGGGCGTCGTCGTCGCCTACGACCGCAACACCTACACCAATACGCTGCTGCGCAAGGCGGGCGTCGAGGTCATCACCATTCGCGGCTCCGAACTCGGACGCGGCCGTGGTGGCGGGCATTGCATGACATGCCCCATCTGGCGCGACCCTGCTTACTGACGTTTCCACCCACGAACCGGACCGACGGAGCAAGACCATGAGTTTCAATCTGCGCAATCGCTCGCTTCTGACCGTGCAGGACTATACGCCGCGGGAATTCCGCTATCTCCTCGATCTCGCCCGGGACCTGAAGCGGGCCAAATATGCCCGCACAGAGCAGGAGCACCTGAAAGGCAAAGAAATCTGCCTGATCTTCGAGAAAACCTCGACGCGGACGAGATGCGCCTTCGAGGTCGCCTGCTCGGACCAGGGCGCCAACGTCACCTATCTCGATCCGTCGGGATCGCAGATCGGCCACAAGGAATCCTTCAAGGATACGGCGCGGGTGCTGGGACGCATGTATGATGCGATCGAATATCGCGGTTCGGCGCAGCACGGCGTCGAAACACTGGCGCGTTATGCCGGGGTGCCCGTCTATAACGGCCTGACGGATGAATATCATCCGACCCAGATGATCGCCGACGTCATGACCATGCGCGAGCACAGCGACAAGCCGATCGCCCAGATCAAATATGCCTATGTCGGCGACACCCGTTCGAACATGGGGCATTCGCTGCTGATCGTCGGCTGCCTGCTCGGCATGGATGTGCGCATCTGCGGCCCGAGATCGCTGTGGCCTTCGGAAGAATATATGAAGATCGCCAAGGATTTGCAGCAGGCCTCGGGCGCGCGGCTCTTGGTCAGCGAAGATCCGAGAGAGGCGGTCAAGGACGTCGACTTCATCCACACTGACGTCTGGGTCTCGATGGGTGAGCCGAAGGATGTCTGGCGCGAGCGCATCAAGCTGCTTACGCCCTATCAGGTCAACCAGGATCTGATGAAGGCGACCGGCAATCCGCAGACCAAGTTCATGCATTGCCTGCCGGCATTCCACGATACCGAAACCACGCTCGGTAAGCAGATCGCCGAAGATTACGGCATGGCGAACGGCCTCGAAGTGACCAACGACGTCTTCGAGTCCGAGGCCAACGTCGCCTTCGAGCAGGCGGAAAATCGCCTGCACACGATCAAGGCCCTACTGGTCGCGACCTTGGGAGATTGATATGCGTGTGGTCATAGCGCTTGGCGGCAA
This sequence comes from Rhizobium sp. BR 249, assembly GCF_047445895.1. Classification (NCBI taxonomy): domain Bacteria; kingdom Pseudomonadati; phylum Pseudomonadota; class Alphaproteobacteria; order Hyphomicrobiales; family Rhizobiaceae; genus Rhizobium; species Rhizobium sp. BR 249. The sequence continues at coordinate 18,379 of NZ_JARWKX010000037.1, forward strand.
TGCGCTTCTCCGGCGCGGGGAAGCGATGACTGCCGATACCCAGAGGCGGAATGCGCGCACTGCCGCCAAGGCGATCGCGCCCCTGGCGGCCGAACATGAGATCGTCGTCACCCACGGCAACGGTCCGCAAGTCGGCCTGCTTGCGCTCCAGGGAGCCGCCTATAAACCCGAGGAGGCCTATCCGCTCGATGTTCTCGGCGCCGAGACCGAAGGCATGATCGGCTATATGCTGGAGCAGGAGCTCGGCAATCTCCTGCCCTTCGAGCAGCCCTTGGCGACGCTTCTCACCATGGTGGAAGTCGATGCCGAAGATCCCGGCTTCGAAAATCCCACCAAATTCGTCGGCCCGGTCTACGACCAGGCCGAGGCGGACCGGATTCGCACGGAAAAGGGCTGGGTGTTCAAGCAGGACGGCGAAAAGTGGCGGCGCGTCGTCGCCTCGCCGGCGCCGAAGCGCATCTTCGAGATTCGGCCCGTCCGCTGGCTGCTGGAACAGCGCACCATCGTCATTTGCGCCGGCGGCGGCGGTATCCCGACCATGTACGAGAAGGGCGCCGACCGGAAGCTGATCGGCGTCGAAGCCGTGATCGACAAGGACCTGTGCTCGGAACTGCTGGCGCGAGAACTCCTTGCGGATCTCCTCATCATGGCGACGGATGCCGAGGCTGTCTGCATCGATTGGGGCAAGCCGTCTCAAAAGGCGATCCACCGTGCTCGTCCCGACGATCTCGACCAGTTTTCCTTCCCGGCCGGCTCGATGGGGCCGAAGGTGGACGCTGCCTGCCATTTTGCACGGGCAAACGGCAAGACGGCCGCAATCGGTTCCCTTGCCGATATTGCCGGGATGGTGCGCGGCGAACGCGGGACGATCATCGATGAACGTTTTGACGGCTTGAGCTGGCACTGATTTCCAAGGCAAATCTATCCTGAGACGGCCGGGTGCGTTGCTGCGCCCGCAGCCGTTTCTTTGTCAGTCGTCTCAGCCGCGTTTCGCCTTTGCCAGACATAGACGGGGATGCCGAGCATCAACAGGACGAGGCCGTAGAGCACCGGCTCGGCGCCGGAGCCGTAAAGGGTAAAGATTGCAAAGACGAAAGCGATCAGCTCGATTGCGCTGACCCGTGGCATTCGGCCATGCGTTGCGCCGGCAACGAGAGTTCCGGCAAGCGCACAGAAGGCGTAGGGAACGACGGCGGCCATCGTGCTCAGTCCCACCATCAGCCGATAGACGGCGGCAAAGCCTTCGGAGCCGAGAGCCTGGACGAGCACGAGGAGCGTTGCGAAGAAGGCTGAGATGATCATGCCCCAAGCCGGTACGCCACGCGCGGAAAGCCGTGCAAAAAGCGGCGGAAACAGCCCGTCGCGGGCCGCTGCCATCGGAACCTGCCCCATCAGCAGGGTCCAGCCGTTGAGCGCGCCGATAGAGGAAACCAGGACGGCAATCGAGATCGCCAGTTCACCGGGTCGCCCCCACATGATCCCTGCAGCCTGGGAGAACGGCGCGACCGAGTGAATGAGCTGTTCACGCGGCACGAGGCCCATGACGACAATGGTGCCGAGCACGTAAAGAGCTGCGGCAATCGAGATCCCAAGGACCGTCGAGCGCGGAATGGTCCGCTCCGCATTCTCGACATCGCCCGCGGGCACAGTCGCCGATTCCAGCCCCAGATAGGCAAACATGGTGAGCGGCGCCAGCGTTGCAAACGACTGCAGCAGCGGTTGGCCGCTCGGGTTGAAATCGGAGAAATGCGACGTGTCGATATAGAGCAGGCCGATGATGGCAACGGCGCCGAAGGGAAGCAGCTTGGCATAGGTCGTGACCTGGGCGAAGACGCCCGCCGCGTGAACGCCGCGAAGATTGACGAGCACGATCGCCCAGATGACGCCGAGCGTCAGCACGGTCGCGGCGAAGCGATTGCCGAGGGCGGGGAAGAGATCGACCATCACGCCGGCAAAGGCAATCGCGATGACGGGCAGGGATGTCCAGATGGAAATCCAGTAGCCCCAGGCGATGAGGAAGCCGGCGAAATCGCCATAGGCGAGCCTCGTATAGGCATAGGGGCCGCCCACGGCGGGCACGAGGCTCGCCAGGCGCGCGAAGGTCAGGCCGAGACAGATCGCGCCGGCGCCCATGACGATCCAGACGATGATCGCAAGATTGCCATAGGGCGCGACCGCGGCCGGCGAAAGATAAAAGCCCGATCCCACCATATTTCCGACCACGATGGCGGTGCAGGCGGCAAGTCCGAGGCTCTTGCCATTGGGCGACGTTGTCATGAGCTTCCCCCAAGAGACGGCTGCCCGGAGCCGATGTCTCTGCGTACCGCCTTCAAACAGCGATTGTCGTTGCAAAAACGGGCGGCCGCAATCCGGATCAATGCGTAGTCCGCCGGGCTGGTCTAGCCTTCGTCATCGGGATAAATCTGCCAAAGCGCGTCGCATGACGGGCTAGAGCGGAGACGGGGTCGACGATGCTGGGCGAGCAGGGGTTTCTCAGAATTTCAATCGCGGCGACCGTCGTGGTCGCAACGCTCGGCGTCGTCTTCGGCATTCTTTCCGGCTCCTTCTCGATCGCCTTCGACGGCGTTTATTCGCTGGCCGATGCGGCGATGACCGGACTTGCGCTCTGGGTTTCCAGCCTGATCATACAATCGACGCAGAGCGACGCCCGATCCGGACGGATTCGAAATCGGTTTACGATGGGCTTCTGGCATCTGGAGCCGATCGTGCTCATGCTCAATGGCTGCCTGCTGATGACGGTCGGCGTCTATGCGCTGATCAGCGCGATCATCAGCATCCTGAACGGCGGTCACGAACTGCAATTCGGCATGGCGGTCGCCTATTCCGCGGCGACCTTGATTGTCTGCGCGATCATGGCCTTCCTCGGCATCAGGCTGAATGCGCGTATCAAATCCGATTTCGTCTCACTCGACATCAAGGCCTGGATCATGTCGGGCGGTATCGCGCTTGCGCTGCTCATCGCATTCCTGATCGGCATGGCCGTGCAGGCAACGCCCGCTGCCTGGCTTGCAAGCTATATGGACCCGGCGGTGCTGGCGCTGGTCTGCCTGGTGATGATTCCGCTTCCGATCGGCACCGTCTGGAAGGCGTTCACCGAGATCCTGCTGATTGCCCCGGTCGACCTTCAGGCGCATGTCGACCGCGTCGCCTCGGAAACGGTTCGCCGTCTCGGCTTCCTCTCGCACCGCGCCTATGTCGCCCAGGTCGGCCGGGCCATGCAGATCGAACTCTACTTCATCGTCCCCGAAGGGCTTCCGGCAAAGACCGTGGAGGAATGGGACGCGCTCCGCGATGAGATAGGGAACGCGATCGGTGACGAAAGCGCCAATCGCTGGCTGACGATCGCCTTCACCGCCGATCGGGAATGGGCGGAATAGCCAAGCCGGATACCAGCGCTCAACCGATATCGAAATGCTTCGCATCACGTTGATTGCAATCAACGACGCTGCACGACCCGTCATGTACGATCCTTCAACCTGAGATGAACGCGGGCTGCATGCCGGCCGCAGCCTTTGACCTCGGTTTCTGGAGGAACGCATGGAATTCCAGATGGCATTTCCGATAGCCGTTATCGACGAGGATTTTGATGGCAAGAGCGCTGCCGGACGCGGCATGCGCGATCTCGCCGCAGCCATCGAGAAGGAAGGGTTCCGGATCGTCTCCGGGGTTTCCTATGAGGATGCGCGCCGTCTCGTGCACGTTTTCAATACCGAGTCCTGCTGGCTGGTCTCCGTCGACGGCGCCGAGGACAAGGCCACGCGCTGGCAGGTGCTGGGAGAAGTGCTCGCCGCAAAGCGGCAGAGAAACGACCGCCTGCCGATCTTCCTCTTCGGCGACGATACAACCGCGGAAGACGTTCCGGCCACGGTGCTGCGCCACGCCAACGCCTTCTTCCGGCTGTTCGAGGATTCAGCGGAATTCATGGCGCGCGCCATCGCGCAGGCTGCCCGCAACTATCTCGACCGGCTGCCGCCGCCGATGTTCAAGGCGCTGATGGATTACACGCTCGAAGGCGCCTATTCATGGCATACGCCCGGTCATGGCGGTGGTGTCGCCTTCCGCAAGAGCCCCGTCGGCCAGCTCTTCTACACGTTCTTCGGCGAAAATACGTTGCGCTCCGATATCTCCGTATCGGTCGGCAGCGTCGGTTCGCTTCTCGATCATGTCGGACCGATCGCCGAGGGCGAGCGCAATGCGGCGCGCATCTTCGGCACGGACGAGACCCTCTTCGTCGTCGGCGGCACGTCGACCGCCAACAAGATCGTCTGGCACGGCATGGTCGGGCGCGGCGATCTCGTGCTGTGTGACCGCAACTGCCACAAATCCATCCTGCACTCCCTCATCATGACGGGCGCCACGCCGATCTATCTGACGCCCTCGCGCAACGGGCTCGGCATCATCGGCCCGATCTCCAAGGATCAGTTCACGCCTGAAGCCATCGCCGGCAAGATCGCCGCCAGCCCCTTTGCCGGGCAGACCAGCGGCAGGTCCGGCTGATGGTCATCACCAACTCGACCTATGACGGGCTCTGCTACAATGTCGATGCGATCAAGGCATCGCTCGGCGACGCGGTCGAGGTGCTGCATTTCGACGAGGCCTGGTACGCCTATGCCAATTTCCACGAATTCTACGACGGCTTCCACGGGATTTCATCGAACCAGCCCGCGCGGTCGCAAAACGCCATCACCTTCGCCACCCACTCGACACACAAGCTGCTGGCCGCCCTGTCGCAGGCATCGATGATCCATATCCAGCATGCTGAGAACAAGCGTCTCGACATCACCCGCTTCAACGAAGCCTTCATGATGCACACTTCGACCTCGCCGCAATATGGCATCATCGCCTCCTGCGACGTCGCGGCCGCGATGATGGAGCAGCCGGCCGGGCGCGCGCTGGTGCAGGAGACGATCGACGAGGCGATCAGCTTCCGCCGCGCGATGAACGCCGTGAGAAAGCAAACGGAAGGCAGCTGGTGGTTCGACGTCTGGGAGCCGACGGTTGCCGAGCAGACGCCGAGCGATACCCATGCCGACTGGGTTCTGAAGCCTGATGATGCCTGGCATGGTTTTACCGGCCTTGCCGAAAACCACGTCATGGTCGACCCGATCAAGGTCACCATCCTGTCGCCGGGTCTCTCGGCAAGCGGGGTGATGGACGAGCATGGAATACCGGCCGCCGTCATCACCAAGTTCCTGTCGTCGCGGCGCATCGAGATCGAAAAGACCGGCCTCTATTCCTTCCTCGTTCTCTTCTCGATGGGCATTACCCGCGGCAAATGGAGCACGCTCGTCACCGAACTGCTCAATTTCAAGGATCTCTATGACGCCAATGCGCCATTGACCCGCGCGCTGCCCGCAGTCGCCGCTTCCCATCCGGAAGCCTATGCCGGCATGGGTCTGAAGGATCTCTGCGAGCAGATCCACGCGATCTATCGCAAGGACGACGTGCCGAAGGCGCAGCGTGAGATGTACACGGTCCTGCCCGAAATGGCGCTGCGTCCAGCCGATGCCTATGACCGGCTGGTCAAAGGCCAAATCGAGAGCGTCGAGATCGACAAGCTCATGGACCGCATCCTTGCCGTGATGATCGTTCCCTATCCGCCGGGAATTCCGCTGATCATGCCGGGCGAGCGGATCACCCAGTCGACGAAGTCGATCCAGGACTACCTGCTCTACGCTCGTGACTTCGACAGTAAATTCCCCGGTTTCGAAACCGATATTCACGGCCTTCGCTTCGCGCCCGGCGACGGCGGACGCCGTTACCTCGTCGATTGCATTGCAGGGGAGGGGCAGAAATGATCCCGCGTGATGTGAAGGCCCCGACGGTCGCCATACCCTTCCACAAGATGCTGAAGATCGTCGCGATCATCGACCGCGACAATTCTCAGGCTCAGGCGCTGGTGTCACAGATCACCGCTCAGGGTTTCCAAGTGGAACTGCGCGACGATTATTCCGCCGATGTCTCCGAGGATGCCGACGTCGGCGCCTATATCGGCTCGGTCGAGGGCGGCAAGCTGCCGGCGGCGCGCAGCTTCCTTCGCTCGGTGAGGGAGATCGGCTTCCGCACGCCGATCTGGGCCATGGCCGATACGCTGACGATTGCCGATATGGATGTCGTCGAGATGGCCGGCGAGGTGGATGGTTTCGTCTATCTCGGCCAGCAGACGCCCACCTTCTATGCCAAGCAGATCGTGTCCAGCGCGGTCAATTACGGCAAATCGCTGCTGCCGCCCTTCTTCGGCGGCATGATGGCCTATGACGGCGAGGCAAACATCGCCTTCGATTGCCCAGGGCATCAGGGCGGCCAGTTCTATCGGAAATCGCCGGCCGGCCAGCTCTTCTTCAAATATTTCGGCGAGAGCATTTTCCGTAACGACCTCTGCAATGCCGATGTCGATCTCGGCGACCTCCTGATCCATGAAGGCCCCGCCGTCGAGGCCCAGAAGCAGGCGGCCCGCATCTTCGGCGCGGACCGCACCTATTTCATCCTCAACGGAACGAGCACTTCCAACAAGGTGGTCGCCAATGCGGTGCTGCACAGCGGCGATCTCGTGCTCTTCGATCGCAACAATCACAAATCCCTGCATCAGGGCGCTCTCGTGCAGGCCGGCGCCATCCCGATCTATCTGCCGACCGCCCGCAATTCCTTCGGCATGATCGGGGCTGTCGATTGGGCGGCCTGGGACGAGGCCTGGCTGCGGCAAAAAATAGAGGAGCATCCGCTCGTCGCCGACAAGAGCCGCGCGAAGGCCGAAAGGCCGTTCCGGCTGGCCTGCATCCAACTCGCAACCTATGACGGCACGATCTACAATGTCGCCCAAGTGATGGAGAAGATCGGCCATCTCTGCGACTACGTGCTCTGGGACGAGGCCTGGATCGGTTACAACGCCTTCCATCCGCTCTTCGACGGCCATAGCCCGATGCGCCTCAAAGACCTCAGGGCTGACATGCCCGGGCTGTTTTCCACCCAGTCGGTCCACAAGCAGGGCGCCGGTTTTTCCCAGGCATCGCAGATCCACAAACGGGACGAACATATCAAGGGCCAGCGCAGGTTCGTCGAACACAAGCGCTTCAATGAATCGCTGCTGATGAATGTCTCGACCTCTCCTTTCTATCCGCTTTTCGCCTCGCTCGACGTCAATGCCAAGGTGCATGAGGGCAAGGCCGGCGAGATGCTCTGGGACCGCTGCATCGAACTCGGGATCGAGGTTCGCAAGAAGCTGCGCGGTTTCGTGGGACATTACGAAACCAAAGCCGCAAGCGCCGAGGAACAGTGGTTCTTCGATCCCTTCGTGCCGGACAGGGTGACGGTTTCAGGCTCCAAGCACACCGGCGATCTCGCCGACATCAGATGGGAGGATGTTCCGACCGAAGTGCTGAAACGCGAGCAGCAATGCTGGCGGTTCGATCCGGAGGCGAACTGGCATGGTTATGCCGGCTATGCGCCGGGCTATACGATGGTCGATCCCAACAAACTTGCGATCCTGACCCCCGGCATCGACCGAAAGACCGGCGAATATCGCGAATTCGGCGTTCCGGCCACTGTCGTCGCCAACTATCTGCGCGAACAGCGCGTGGTGGCGGAAAAATGCGACTTGAACAGCCTGCTCTTCCTGCTGACCCCGGCTGAGGACGAGAGCAAGCTGAACACGCTCGTCGCCAAGCTCGTCAAGTTCAAGAACCTGTGGGATCGCGACGCGCCGCTTCAGGAGGTGCTGCCGACCGTCTTTGCAGCCAATCGCGAGCGCTATGCCGGTTATACCGTCCGCCAGGTCTGCCATGAGATGCATTCCTTCTGCCGCGAGGCGGGCGTCAAGGAGTTGCAGCGCCTGTGCTTCCGCTCCGAGAGCTTCCCGGAGCCGGCGATCGCGCCGAAGCAGGCCTATGAGGCACTGGTCGCCAACAATGTCGATTACGTGCCGCTGACGGAAGCCGCCGGCCGCATCTCGGCAACGCTGGCGCTGATCTATCCGCCCGGCATCGGCGTGATCGTACCGGGAGAACGCTGGGACGAAAGGGCGCGGCCGATGCGGGACTATTTCCTCGCCTTCGAAGAATCCTTCAACCGGTTCCCCGGCTTCAACTACGAGGTCCAGGGCGTATTCCAGGAGCGGATCGATGGGCGGATCAAATTCCACACCTATGTCGTGCGCGAGTAGGGGCTGGAACATGCCGCGCAAAAGTGCGCAGCGGTTTTGCGATAACGGCATGTGCAAAAACAAGGAGTTAAAGCGTCGGCCAAGCGAATCTGAAAGATCGCGGCGCGCTTTAGGGAGGATTTCGTCATGACCGACAACACGATGCATCTTGCGGCCGAGACCACGACCAAGAAAAAGATGAACCTGGTGCAGCTCACCTTCATCGTCGCCGTCAACATGATGGGGTCAGGCATCATCATGCTGCCCGCCAATATGGCACAGGTCGGCGCGATCTCGCTTCTCTCCTGGCTCGTGACCGCCATCGGCTCGATGGCGATCGCCTATGGCTTCGCCCAGGCGGGGCTGTTCAACCAGCGCCCCGGAGGCATGTCCGCCTATGCGGAGGATGCCTATGGGAAGGACGGCTATTTCATGGTGTTCTTCCTGTATTTCCTGTCGCTTGCCGTCGGCAACGTGGCGATCGGCATCTCGGCCGTCGGCTATCTCGCCGGGTTCTTTCCGGTGCTGACATCGACGCCGATCATGACCTGCCTGGCGCTGATCGTGCTCCTGTGGCTGACGACGGCCGCCAATTTCGGCGGTCCGCGCATCACTGGCCGTATCGGCTCGGTCACGGTCTGGGGCGTCATCCTTCCCGTCGGGCTGCTGTCGATCATCGGCTGGCTGTGGTTCAGCTCCAGCACCTTCGGCGCAGCCTGGAACCCGCAGGGGCTGACGCTGGCGCAAGGCATGGGATCGAGCATTTCGCTCACACTCTGGGCCTTCCTCGGCATGGAGTCCGCCGCGCAGAATTCCGACGCCGTGGAGAACCCGAAGCGCGACGTGCCGCTCGCCTGCATGTTCGGCACGCTCGGCGCCGCCGTCATCTATATCCTGTCGACGACGGTCATTCAGGGCATCGTGCCGAATGCGGATCTCGCCACCTCCACGGGGCCGTTCGCACTCGCCTATGCCACCATGTTCAATCCGACGATCGGCTCGATCATCATGGCGCTTGCGGTGCTGGCCTGCCTGGGCTCGCTGCTCGGCTGGCAGTTCACGATCGCCCAGACGGCGAAGACCGCTGCGGACGAGCGGATGTTCCCGTCCATATTTTCCCGGGTGAACGAGATGGGAGCGCCGGTCAGCGGCATGGTCATTCTCGGTATCGCACAGACCTGCCTTGCGCTGATGACCATATCGCCAACGCTCAGCGAACAGTTCTCGGCGCTCGTCAATCTCGCTGTCGTCACCAACGTGCTGCCCTACATCATCGCGCTTTCAGCCCTGTTCGTCATGATGAAGGCCGCTCGCGTACCACAGGCGAAATACCGGCTGAACGCCACCATCGCCCTGGTCGGCATGGCCTACAGCGTCTTCGCCATCTACGCCTCCGGCAAGGATGCGGTGCTCGGCGGCATGATCGTCACAGGCATCGGTTTCATCATTTACGGCCTGATCGCCCCGCGTTTCGCCGATGGCGCGAACCGGGCGCCGACTGCCTAACAGAGGGAGGACCAAACATGTCACGAAGAAATGGTCGCTGGGCGATTGTCGCCCTCTCTGTCCTCGCCGCGACGGCCTCGTCGGCTCTCGGCACATCAGCGCAGGCGCAGACGCTCGACCGCGTCAGGACAAACAGCGCGCTGAAGCTTGGCTACGATCCGGATGCAAGGCCCTTTTCCTTCAATGCCGAGCAGAGTCGGCCCGATGGTTACGCCGTCGCCCTCTGCAACAAGATCGCCGATAGTCTGAGAGCCCAGCTGAACCTGCCGAAACTCGATGTGGAATGGGTTTCCCTGTCAGGCGACGCCAAGAGACAGGCCATCGAGAGCGGCGCGGCGGATCTCGTCTGCGGGGCGGAGCCGGTGACGCTGGCGCGCCGGCAGAAGGTCTCGTTCTCCATCCCGATCTTCCCGAGCGGCACCGGCGCGCTGCTCAGCGCCAGCGCGCCGTTGGCGCTGCGGGAAGTCCTGCAATATGGCGAACCGTCGAGCCGTCCCGTCTGGCGCGGCTCCCCGGCCCGTACGATCCTCGAACACAAGACATTCTCGTCGATCGCCGGCACGACGAGCGAAGGCTGGCTGTCCGACAGGATCAAGACTTTCCAGCTCGCGGCGACCGCGACACCGGTCAATGACTATCAGCAGGGGATCGAAAGCGTGCTCGACGGCAGTTCGGCGGTGCTCTTCGGCGATATGCCGCTGCTGATGGACGCTGCTGCCCGCAGCGACAACTCCGGCAACCTGATCGTCCTGCAGCGTTATTTCACCTACGAACCGCTCGGCCTCGAATTGGCGCGCGGCGACGAGGACTTTCGCCTGGCCGTCGATCGCGCGCTGAGCCAGACCTACGCATCCCAGGATTTCCGGAGCTTTTTCACGACATGGTTCGGACCGCCCGACGAAGCGACCGTGACATTCTTCCAGCAGACGGCTTTGCCGGAATAGGCGCGTTATGGACGGGCCTATTCTTGGCCAATCGGAACAAGCTTTGGGTTAGCTGCGCGATATTATGACGACGGAAATGAGAGCATCGCTAAGCCAAGCCTGGAGGGTGAGATAGGAGAAGGCTGGGTTTAAAGCCATGTTCCGCCTTTCAGGCAGGGGAACTCAACCGCGCCGTTTTCAATTACGTATTGCTACGGAAGTCCTGAAGCATCGGCGGGTGTATAAGGCTTTTTCCCCTTGTTGAGCGAATGGGCGATGCGTCGCGGGAGGGCTCGATGGTATCGGATGAGGGAGGAGGAAGCCGTGCACCTCACGACCCCGCAGCCGTCCGCGAGCAGCTTGAGCGTATTCTCGCCAGTCCGGAATTTCATGCTCCTGAGCGCGGCCGGCGTTTCCTGCAATATATCGTCGAGGAGATGCTGGAAGGGCGCAGCGAACAGCTCAAGGCCTATACGATTGCACAGGCGGTTTTCGGACGCGATGCCTCCTTCGACGCGCAGAGCGATCCGGTCGTGCGTATCGAGGCCGGGCGTATTCGCCGCGCGCTCGAACGATATTATCTCGTCAGCGGCAGCAGCGACCCGATCGCGATCACCATCCCCAAAGGGGGCTATTCGCCGCATTTTTCGAGCAGCAAGGGCAATGCGAATCCCGGCGAAGCGGCCGATGTGCAGAACAGCGGCAACAAGCGCGGCAGCCTCGACCGGCCGATCGCCTATCGCGATCTTCTGCTGCCGATCGGCGTGCCCGCCCTGTTCGGCCTGATCGCCGTTCTGGCCATCATCCGCCCGCTGGAGGCCTATCTTTCAACGCCGAAAGCGCCGCCGGCGCCTGCCGCATCGACGCTTGCGAGCAAGGCCAGCATCGTCATCGAGCCTTTCACGGCGCTCGGCGGCACCCGTGAGGGAATGGATTTTGCCAAAGGCCTGGCCGACCAGTTGCTGGCGAAGCTGATGAGGACGGAAAATCTCGTGGTGCTCACGCACGACCGGCCCGGCGCTCAAACGATCGTTCCGCTGTTCAATCTCCAGGGAAGCGTGGTTGTCGAGGGCACCGTCCTTCATCTGCATGTCCGCCTGATCAATGGCGCGGACGGCGCGGTCATATGGGCCAATCAATATGATCGCGAGCTGCGCGGCCGGACCATTCTCGATGTCGAGGACGAGATCGCCATGCAGATCGCGCTGGAGATTTCGAACAGCCGCAAGCAGAGCGCCGCATCGCCCGATCGATGACGGCTTACTTCGCCGGGACCGCGCCGATATCGATCCCCGAGGCGCGCAGCCCGTTCAGGAACCGTTCCTGATCTTCCGGTCGTTGCAGGCGCAGGGAAACCTCCTCGCGGATATCGGTCATCAATGCCGGCGCATGGGTATAAAGCCAATGCTTTTCCGCCTCGGCTTCCGCGGTCTTTCCGGCGGCGCCGAGAATGGACAGCAGCACGAGACGATGGACGGGGTTCGAGCCGAGATCGGACTTTCGCGACCACCGCTCCGCCTGTTCGAGATCGCCTTTCATGAGCGCGCACAGCGCCATGCCGGCTTCATAGTATCCGCTCGGGCCGGCGCCTCTGTTGAGGGCGATCGACAGCAGTTCGCAGCCCGATTGCCATTTCCCGGACAGCGCCAGCCGATAGCCATATTCGCCGGCGACTTCCACATCGCCGGGATTGGCGGCATGGGCTGCCGTGCCGGCCTTCAGGGCCTTGTCGATATCTCCGTGGAAGAAGCCCACCATCATCAGCGCCTGCAGCACCCGGGGATCGCCTGGCGCCAGCGATGCCGCCCGCTCCACCGCCGCGGTCGCCAGTTCGAGCGGCTCGACCGAAGAGGGAGCGCCGAGCTTGTGGCGAAACCGCAGCTCGTCGAGATAGACCATCGACAGCAATGCCCATGATGTAGCGTTGTCGGGAAAACGCTGTGTCGCCTTCAGCAGGCATTCCAGTGCGGCGCTGTGGCTTTGCGCGGTCATGGCCTGACGGTAGCTGTAATAGGCGCGGGTACAGGCATAAGCATCCTGGTCGCCATTTTGCGCCGGCCGGGCGATCTTATCCGTCTCGGTTTGAAAGATGGCGCCATAGGGATGCGCGATGGCGCTGGAAATCTGCCGGGAGATATTGCCTTGGATGACGAGTTTGTTTTCGGCATCCAGATCGGCATCGAAGTTCTTGGCCCAGATGACGGCACCGTCCGATTGACGCACCAGCCTGGCCGCGGCGCGCAACCTGCTTTCGTCGAGCTGGACATTGCCCTGGAGCGCGTAGTCGGCACCGGCGGCACGCTCGCCGCGCAGCGGATCGGCAACCACGACGATGTGGTCGAACCGGGCAAGCTGGCCGATCACGTCGTCCCTCAGCCCGCGTGCTATGTCCGAACCGGGGTCGGCGGAGCCGCTCTCGGCAAAGAACTCGACGACGACTTTCGGCTCGGCGGCCGCAGGCGGCGATGACGCGCTCGGCCGCCCCTGACCAGACAATGCAAATGCAAAGGCCAAGGCGAAAAGAGCAAGGGCCGCGGCTATGACGATTCTGGGGACAGGAACGGCCGAAAGCATCGGAGCGGGCGTCTTTCGACGAGAACCGTCCCGGTCGTCGGGCTCCGCAGTCTGCGTTTCCTCCGGGTCTTCTGGGCCTGCCGGCGGGAGCGGCAGCCCCTGAGCATATTCGAAATGCGGCACATATCCGCCTTTGGGCACGGTGATGATGACCTCGTCCGCGCGGCCCGCGACGAGGTAATAACGTTCGAGCGCCTTTCTGATCCGGCCGGCCTCGATCCGGACGACGGGATCATTCTGCGGGTCGAAGGAAGCTTCCCGGCCGAAAACCACGTTTGCTATCGTGAAGGCTTTCAGAAATCCCGATCGGCCGGCGAGCGTCTCGTTGACGACGAATTCGAGAAAGTTCCGCCCGCGCTTGGGCGCGTGAAACTCCTCGCTTCCGAGAATTCGCTCGACCTGCCGGCAGATTTCATCAGCTGTCGGCCCAAGACTGCTGAAGGCGTTGACGTTTGCGCTTCTCATGATCGCCCCTACGACAAGTCACGCAATTATCTGAGGTAGTTCTAATACATCATAGCGCACGAGCCCACGGTTGCAAGTTTTGCTTTGGAATTGGCATCTAAGCCGTGCCGGCGCATCAATTTTCCGAATGGCGAGGCGATTCCGATTGTTCGATACCGCACTAAGTTGCAAATGACGGCTCCCCGTCTGATACTGTTATTGTGACCTCGGGAACAATCCGGCACCTTTCTATTTTCGTATCAGGTGCAGACACGCTTCGAATACGGGGCTAACCCATGAGCCAGGAACGCGGCCGCAGAAAACTGATGTTGCGGCTTCCGGACATCCGCCACCTGCTGGCGGGCATAACCAGCGAGACGCTCGGCGAATTGTTCGAGGCCTACGATCTTGCCGTCGATGCGCTGGATCGGTTCCGGACCCAAAGCCCGAGGGAAGACAAGCTCGTCCAGGAATATGAGGAGCTCTGCCTCGAAATAGAGCAGGAGGTCGTCGTCTACTGTACCAACCGGTAGATCGGCGGAGGATTACCCCGCGCGCCCGGCTTCGGCGTTGAAACCGGGCGCGTGATCCTGTTCGCTTCCCTCCGCGATCGCCGGCGGCCAGGCCCAGGCTCTCAGCAGCTCGTAAAAGACGCTGAGCACGACCGGCCCCAGGAAGAGGCCGAGGAGCCCGTGGGAAAGCGTGCCGCCGATGACGCCGATCAGGATCACGGCCATGGGAGTCGAGAGGCCTCTCGCCATCAGGATGGGCTTCAGGATGTTGTCGACGATCGAGATCGGCACCGCAAGGCAGGTAAAGACAAGGGCACTGGCGAACGGCCAGGCGAACCAGGCCCAGATGACGAGGGGCAGGAGCACGAGCGCGGGCCCCAGCTGCATGACGCAGAGCATGAAGACCACGAAGGTCAGCGCTCCGCGCGCCGGGACATCGAAGAAGGCAAAGCACAATCCGCAGAGCAGGGTTTGCAGGAAGGCGACGCCGATGACGCCGCGCGAGACGTTCCGCACCGTGGTTCCCGCCAGCCGGGCAAAACCGACGCCCTTTTCACCCGCGACCCGGCTTGCCAGAACCTGTATCGCCGCCGCCAGGCGCGTCGCCTGGGTGAGAAACACGCCGGAGAGCATGATCGAGACGACGAAACTCAATACGCCGCCGCCGATCGAGGCGAGCTTCGTCACGACAACGCCCATGACCTCGCGGATCGGCGCCTGAAACTTCATGATGGCGGAAGCGAGATCGCCGGCAATCCGGTTCCAGGTCTCATGGAGCCGCTCGCCGACGACAGGCCAATCCCTGATGGCGTCGGGCGCCGCGGGCAGCGTGAATTCTCCCGTCCGCAACCTGCCGATCAGCGCCTGCACGGCGTCGGCGAAATTGACCGCGACGAGGGCGAGCGGCGCGATGATCAGGACGAGACAACCGACGACGACGACGATGGCGGCAATCACCGGCCTGTTTCCGATCAGCCGCGAGAGCGCCGCAAACATCGGGAAGAGAGCCACGGCGAGAATGGCCGACCAGATGACGATCAGCGCGAAGGGAGCGATGAGCGTCATCGTCCAATAAGCGAAAAGTCCAATGATGCCCAACCGGACAAGATCGCTCACTCTCGCCTCTATCGAAATCTGACCCGCACCGGTGCCTTGCGCTGTCGTATCGGCTGCCTGCTCCATCGTCGCATCCGCCAGGTTCCAGACCATGCTTTAAAGCGTGTCGTGATCGTAAAACCGCGGCACAGTTTTGCGCGACATCTTCTATGACGTCGTGTCGGGCACGACATGGCGGACGCTGCGAT
Organism: Rhizobium sp. BR 249; assembly: GCF_047445895.1. Lineage (NCBI taxonomy): Bacteria > Pseudomonadati > Pseudomonadota > Alphaproteobacteria > Hyphomicrobiales > Rhizobiaceae > Rhizobium > Rhizobium sp. BR 249. Next base: position 33,800 of record NZ_JARWKX010000037.1, read on the forward strand.
CCTCCACGAAGTCGGACGGCCGCTTCTGGCGTTTTCCGAGATCGGGCTCTTCGAACTTCAGCCGTTCATAGGGGATGGATTGCAGGATGTGCGAGATGCAGTTGATCCGCGCGCGTTTCTTGTCGTCGGAAGGCACGATCCACCATGGCGCATGGTTGCTGTCGGTCATCCGCAGCATCTCGTCATAGACGCGCGTATAATCCCACCAGCGCTGGTAGGATTCGACGTCCATGGGGCTGAGCTTCCATTGCCGCAGCGGATCGTCGATCCGGCGCCGGAAGCGGCGTTCCTGCTCTTCTTCGCTGACCGTCAGGAAATATTTGAGCAGAATGACGCCGCTTTCGACGATCGCCGCTTCGAAGCGGGGTGCGAGCTCGAGAAAACGCTGCGCTTTCTTTTCGCTGGTGAAGCCCATGACGCGATCGACGCCGGCGCGGTTATACCAGCTGCGGTCGAAGATCACGACTTCGCCGGCTGCCGGCAGATGGGCGATATAACGCTGCATGTAGATCTGCGATTTTTCCCGGTCGGTGGGAGCGGGCAGGGCCACGACGCGGAAAACACGCGGGCTGAGCCTTTCCATGATCCGCTTGATCATGCCTCCCTTGCCGGCGGCGTCGCGCCCCTCGAAGATGATGACGATCCTTGCGCCCGACTTTTTCACCCAGGCCTGAAGATGCGCCAGTTCCACCTGCAGGCGGCCGATCTCCTTGTCGTAATCCCATGATTTCTTTTTCTTTTTATCTTTGCTGCTGCGGCTTGCTTCTACTTCGGCCTGTTTCGGCTCGTAGTTTTCGTCCATGGCTCTCCCTCCTTGTGAAACTAGGATGCAGTGCCGGCGGGGAGGGGGCGGTCGGTCTGGTCGATATCGCCGATCAGCGCCCGCAAGGCTTCTTCCCTGCCGTTGAAAAGATTGTCGGCGCCGATCGTCTTGATGACCCCGGCACGATGGAGAATGGCGCGGCTTTCATCGCTGAGGTCGGCGATCGCGAAGGTGATGTTGCGCTTCGCAAGCAGTTCGGCCACGGCCTCGAGTGCGGTCGCCCCGGTGCTGTCGATATAGGTGATGGCGCTTGCATCGAGCACCAGGCATCTGGTTTCGGCGGGAAGCGCCTTCACGACCGAAATCATCCGCAAGCGCACATAATCGGCGTTGTAAAACAGGATGCTGCCCTGGACCGCAAAGACGGCCGCGCCCTCGATGGGACGGGCTTCCGGAAAACGCTGCATGTCGAAGAAGCCGTGCCGCCCCTCGATGCGGCCGAGAAGGCCGTCGCGCGGAAACATCGTCTGACGCAGGAGATAGGCGAAGGTGGCCGCGATGGCGACGATGACGCCGTTGAGAACGCCGAAGCTGATCGCGCCCCACATGGCGATCAGCGCGAAGATGAATTCGATACGGCTGATGCGCCAGATCTTCCTGAGCTCGTCGACATCGATGAGGCTGATCGCCGCCGTTGCCAGGATGGCCGCCAGCGCCGGGATCGGAAGGATGCGCAGCGCATCGTTCAGGAAAACCAGCGCCGCAACCAGCGTCGCGGCCGAAACCAGCCCTGCAAGCTGGGAAACACCGCCCGCCGACAGGTTTATGGCGGTGCGGGAATCCGACACGCTGATCGGAAACGAACCGAAAAGGCCGGGCGCGATATTGGCGGCGCCAAGTCCGATCAGCTCTTGATTTGCATCGACTTCCTCGCCGGTTCGCGACCCGAAGCTGCGCGCGGCCACGATGCCGGCACCGAAGCTGACGAGAAAGATCGCGGCCGAACCGAGCACGATCTTGTCGAGCGGCATTTGATGAAATGCGGGCAGCGAAAGGGCCGGCAAGCCGCTCGGCAGGTCGCCGACGACGGCGATGCCGTGGCCGCGGAAATCGAAGATCGCCGACAGCACGACCGAGACGACCACCACCAGAACCGGGCCGGGAACCTTCAGATGGAAGGCCCGGACGATCCACAGCAGCGCAAACATGGCAAGGCCGAGGATCAGCGAAGGCCAATGGATCAGGCCGCTCTTGGCGAGCATTTCGACGAGCGGAGCGATCAGTCCGTCGGATTCGATTTTCACGCCCGTGAAGCGGCCGATCTGTCCGACCAGGATCGAAAGCGACACCCCGGCGAAGAACCCGACCAGAATGGGCCGGGACAGGAAGCTCGCGAGAACGCCGAGCCGCAACAGTTTCGCAGCGATGCAGAAGACGCCGACACCGATGGCAAGCGCAGAAGCGATCGCAACCCGGTCGACGGGGGTGCCGGCAGGCATGGCCGCGATGATGGCGCCCATGGCAGCGGCAAGCACCGTCATCGTCGCCGCGTCGGGCCCGACGACCAAGAGCCGCGATGGGCCGAAAATCGCGTAGGCGATCGGCGCCAGGATGCTGGCATAGATGCCGGTCTCCGGCGGCAGGCCGGCGATCGCCGGATAGGCGATGGCGCTCGGCAGGCCGACGGCGGCGACCGACAGCCCGGCGGGGATATCGCTGCGAAGCCAATCCCAGCTGAAACCGCTCAGGCCCCGCAACATCGGAATGCTACCTGTCACCGCTGGCTCCTATGCTCTCACCGTTGGTTCCTCTCGGGGCGCGTCTCGCTGCTTGGCCCGATGACCGGGATCGGCGTCGCCAGGCGTTCGGCAGCGTCCTGATGGTGTGGTTCGTGCGTTGGCGACCGCGTCGCAGGCCATGATGACGACAAGGAAGGCCGGGACGCTCAAGACGAGATAGTCGAAGAACACGGCCGCTCCCTTCCGGCCGGTCTGGCCGAGCCGCTCGATCGCTATCAACAGTCGATATTAGGCCCGTTTCGGCGTTGAGGCTCGTAGCATCGCGTAATCTCTATCGGGTTGCCGGGAGCCACAGCTTCGAGGAGATCTTCTCCGCGCAAGGGCGCAGGAACGCGATCGGCTCGTTTCATGCCATTCCGGCGCTGTGCCGCAAATTCTCCCGGCGCTTCGAAAGCCTGCACCCGTAGGATCGCGTATTTTACGTCAGCCGCCAGTGCGTCTGCTGTATAGTTTTTCACATCTGCTGAGCGCAGTTCGACGGCGGGGGCGGAGATGGCGTCGGGAGAAAAAGGTTCGACATATCTGTCCGCCCTCGAGACGGCCGAGACTTACTTCCCCAACCAGACGCGGCTGATACAGCGGCTTTTCTATGTGAACGAGCCCTTTCATAGCATGTGCGAGGATCTCGCGGATGCCGCACACGCTCTGGCGCAGGTCGAGGGTCTGCCCGAGGCGGTTCGGGAGGCGCGGCGGCTGGAATATGCGGGCCTGGTCGAGGCTCTGCTGAAAGAGATGGGTGAGGCGATCGCGCAGTCGAAAATAGTCATGCTCGGGCGGCCGCCCCTGACCGGTCCGAAGTCTCGATGAAGGCATTCGTATTGTTTGATCCAAGGGAGGTCCATGCGATGAGAGCAATTTCCCGCAAAGTGCTTGCTGGCCAACTCATTACCGGATTGGCGGCTGTGGCGATCATTGCTTTTCAGCCGGCCCTGCCCGCGCGCGCCCAGGCGCCTGCGGCTGCGCCGGCAGCCGCACCAGCCCAGACGAGTGCCGGAGAACCGGCGGCCGCACTTCTTTCCGACGATGAACTGGAAGTGCTCGTGGCGCGCATCGCGCTCTATCCGGACGAACTGGTCGCGGCAATTTCCGCCGCCTCGCTCTTTCCTCTCGAGATCATCGAGGCGCAGCGTTTCCTCGAGGCGAAAAAGAAGAATTCCGACCTCAAGCCGAAAAGCGATTGGGACGGCAGCGTCATTTCGCTGCTCAATTATCCCGACATCGTCAAGATGATGAGCGAGGATCTCGACTGGACCCAATCGCTCGCGGATGCGCTCACCAACCAGCAGAAGGACGTCCTGATCGCCATTCAGCAGCTTCGCGACGAAGCGGTGGAAAAGAACATCATCAAGACGGACGACAAGGTCACTGTCGTCACCGAGAACGACAACATCATCATCCGGCCGACAGATCCCGAGAAGATCTATATCCCGCAGTATCCGCCGGAAATGCTCTATGAACCGGGTTATGTTTCGGAGCCGATCTCCTATTATCCCGATTATTACGACAACTATTATTATCCCGGGGCGGGGTTCTTTGCCGCCGCGGTCACCGGGCTGACCTGGGCTGCCGTCGTCAACTGGGACGATTGGGGTGTGTGGGGCGGCCGCTGGGACGGCGATATCGACATCGACTGCAACAATTGCCTGAACGACCGCAATTTCAATGGAAAGCTCAAGTGGAACGACGTCGACTGGAGCAATGTCGACCGCAGCAAGTTGAGCATCGGCAAGGACCAGCTCTCGAACTTGGACCGGTCGGCGATCAAATCCGGTCTGCAGGCCGACAATCGCAACCAGTTGCGCAATCGGGCCAACGATATCCAGGCGAGCCAGAGGCCCGGCAATCGCGCCAATTCGGCGCGGGCGGACGATATCCGCAAGAACACGGCGCAGGGGCTGAAGGCCAAGCCTGCGGCCAACAGACCGACCGCGGCCAATCGGCCGGCCGCGTCCCGGCCGGAGGCGCGTCCTCAGAAGGCCGCCAATCGCCCTGCCAAACCCGCTCAAAAGGCTGCCAACAGATCCAATAAGCCGCAGATGGCTGCCAGGCCCGACAATCGCGGACGCCAATCGAGCGCTCTCGGCAGCCCGCAGTCCGGTCGCCGGGAGGCCGTCTCCTCGCAGCGAGGGGCGCAGAGCATGAGCCATCGCCCATCAGCCCGTCCGCCTCAGGCCCGGCCGCGCCCGCAGGGCGGCGGCGGTGGCGGCCGTGGCGGCGGTGGCCGCGGTGGTGGACGGCGTTGAGACCTCTTTCCAGATCAGGGAGCTACATCATGAGACGCCAATCGACCGTCATTCCGCTCATGTTCGCGGCAGCGCTCTGCACGATGCCGGCAACGCCGGCATTCTCGCAAGCGCCGACTAATTTCGCCGAATACAAGGCGGCAGCGCCTTCGCCGAAATTCGACAGCCCGTCGCTTGCGGTCGACAGACTGAAAGCGGTTCTGAGTTCCAACAACATCGACGATCTTGCCGCTCTGCTCGGCCTCAAGGCCGACAAGCTTCGATCCAGCAACGAGGCGATGATCGCTTACGGATTGATCCGCGAGGGCGCGGAGCGGAAGGCGGTTCTGCGGGACGACGGAGATCTCAAGGTCGTTGCGATCGGCGACCGGCTCTGGCCGCTGCCGTTTCCGCTGAGCCAGGACAAGGACGGCAAATGGTTCTTCGATACTCAGCGTGGCCTTGAGGAGATTACCAATCGCCGCATCGGCGAGAACGAGCTCGCCACCATCGACACCATGCATGAATATGTCGTGGCCCAGTATCAGTTCGCATCCGCAGACCGCGACGGCGACGGCATCTATGAGTTCGCAAAGAAGTTGATCAGCAGTCCCGGCAAGCTCGATGGCCTGTACTGGGACCCGAGCGTTTATCCCGAGGAGAGCCCGGCAAGCGGCCTGGTCGAAACGGCCGCCTTCGGCGCCGCCAAACGCGGCGAGGGCTATTTCGGCTATCGCTACCGTATCCTGACATCCCAGGGAGACAATGTTCTTGGCGGCAAGCAAAGCTACGTCGTCAACGGCTATATGACCGCCGGCTTTGCGCTGATCGCCTGGCCGGTCAAATATAGGGTCACGGGCGTGCAGACCTTCATGGTCAACGGGATGAGCGTCATCTACCAGCGCGATCTGGGCCCGGCAACGGAAGAGCGCGCCGCGGCGATCAAGGATTTCAATCCGGATGCGAATTGGACCGTGGTGAGGGATTAGAGCATGTCGCGCAAAAGTGTGCGGCGGTTGTCTAATCGCATTGCCTTAGTCAAGGCTGTTTTGTCATTAGGCATCGGCGCCGCTTTTGGGGACGGCGTAGCGAGGTGGATTCGAATGTTTGGGCGATGTTGTCTTCAAAGCAGTCCAGCGCCGGGAGCAGGGTTGTCTGCGCGGTCGACACACGGTCGCCGCATGATGGGTCTTCGCAGGCAGGACCTTCCTATGTTTTGCGCGCAGTCTCGATGAGCTGCAGCCGCGACAGCGGAATGATCCGACCCACGCCCGCAGCTGGGACGCTCAGGGCCTCAAATGAGGTTTGACGCGCTGAGGGAGGGGGCCGACACTTCGCTC
>NZ_JARWKX010000038.1:0-39006 GCF_047445895.1 Rhizobium sp. BR 249
CTTACCTCCCTGCCGGATCGAGATCGCAGTCTCTTTCAATGAAACATCAAGCCCGATATATTGGTCCATGGTTGCCTCCATTCGATGTTTGGGCCCGGTTCAATCGTGAGCCCGTTTTGCCATCTTACCGGGGGCAACCACCCCAGACAGCCATCATCTGATAAATATGACATGGGGTGATCGCGCCGCGATTACCCCATGTTTTGCGGTAGCGACAGGCGCGCCGATTGCAGGCCGAATTCGCGCGGCGAAAACAGTGCGAGCGGCAGCAGCGCGCGGGCGACCGTCATGACGCCGGCGCCGAAGCCATAGAGCAAGACAAAAGTCACGAGCAACGGCGTCGACGGGCTGGCGACCAGCATGACCAGAAAACTGCCCGCCATCATGCTGATGCCCATTGCGGCGCTGAGCATGGGATTGCCGCGACGGCCGAGCAGCATGTCGAGGAAACGCGCCGAGATGCCGAGGATGCCGCGGGCCGAGCCGAGCTGCAGCGCAAAGGCCGGCGACGCGCCGGATTGGCGAAAGATTTCGAGGAGCGACGGTGAGATGCCGAATGTAATGAAGGTCGTTATCGTCGTGGCTGCTGCAATCAGCAGGAAGGCTTTGCGCTGCGCCGTCTTCGACAGCGGCACCGGGGCGATTTCCGCCGTTGCGCCTTCGACATGCGTTGCGATCGGCTTCGGCAGGCCAAAAAGATGCAGCGGCAGGCAGACGAAGAATTGCAGGCCCGCGCAGACGGCGAAGGTGACGCGCCAGCCGACCGTTTCGTTGAGCAGGCTGAGGATCGGCCAGAAGATGGCGCTCGAAAGTCCGGTGAACAGCATCAGAATGGCGATGACGCGTTTGCCGTTCAGCCCTTCACGCTCGACGACGGCCGTGTAGGCCGGCGCCGAAACGCCGAGCGCGCCGCCGACGCCGATGACGACCCAGGCGGCGGCATAAAGCACGATGCCGTTTGCGGCGGCGAGCAGAAGCAGGCCGAGCGTGAAGATCAGCGAAGCGGCCGATAGCACGCGGGCAGCGCCATATCGAGCGAGCCAACGGCCGGTCGCGGGGCCAATGATGGCGCTGACCAACATCATGATCGTCAGGCCGGCAAACGCCACCTCGTTCGGCAGGCCGAGATCGGGTGCGACGATGCGGCCCATGACGCCGAGCATGTCGAACGTCGTACCCCAGCCGATCAGCTGGGTAACGGCGAGGACGATGACCGTCTGCGCCGAGCGGAAGCGGAGAGATTTTGGCATGGGTGCTGAAAAGGCGTGAAATACGGAAGTAGCGGGAGCCTAGCAGCTTCAATCGTCCGGTGAAAGCGGCCGTGGCATGAATGACACGAAAGATCGGTACAATTGCAGGACGATTGGAACGCTGAAACATGTCGGTCTGCCCGTGGCTGCGACGTCGGCGCGGCGCAGCCGATTCGGGGCGGCGTCAGTGCGTGAGTTTTACCGGCTCCTCGCTCTCTCGGGGGAGGCGTGCGAGCCCCTCGATCGCATTAAGTGGAGCGCATTGTTTTGAGGTGAAAACATTGCCGTCGAAGCTTGCAGCACCGGCTGTTTCGGTCGCTGGAATCAAGGGCCGCGAACAGGCGAGAACCGTTCTAAATACCCTGCATTACAGTGCATTCATTTGCCATTCAGGTCGCGTGAGTACATATTCGGAGCAAGTTGGATTACCTTGAAAGCATAACACATGGCCTTTCCTCTGAGCGTCGCAGCATTGGCCGCCGGACTGGTGGTCTCGGCGCCCTCACCGGACGCCGCGGGCACGCTTGTCGTGCGAGTGGCAGGCGATTGCAGCGCCGCCGCAGCCCAGGTCGTCGAGCAGACTGGCGGCCAGCTTCTATCCGTGCAACCGGTGGGCGATACCTGCATCATCACCGTTCTCGTGCAGGGCAACGGCCAGCGTCCTCGCAAGGTGACGGTAAAGGTTCCGATGTAAGCGGAATCGCCTTATTCATAACATGATCGATTCAAAGCGGACGAAGGCGGACCGATGCGCATCCTGGTAGTCGAAGACGATGTCAATCTGAACCGGCAGCTGACCGACACGCTGAGGGAGGCGGGTTACGTCGTCGACCAGGCGTTCGACGGCGAAGAGGGCCATTTCCTCGGTGACACCGAACCCTATGACGCCATCATTCTCGATATCGGCCTGCCGGAGATGGATGGTGTGACGGTACTCGAAAAATGGCGCGGCGCCGGCCGCGGCATGCCGGTGCTGATCCTGACGGCGCGTGACCGCTGGAGCGACAAGGTTGCCGGCATCGACGCCGGCGCCGATGACTATGTCACCAAGCCCTTCCATGTCGAGGAGGTGCTGGCGCGCATCCGGGCGCTGATCCGCCGCGCCGCCGGCCATGCCTCGTCGGAAATCATATGCGGGCCGGTGCGGCTCGACACCAAATCCTCCAAGGCGACGGTCAACGGCACGGCGCTGAAACTCACCTCGCACGAATATCGCCTGCTCGCCTATCTCATGCATCACATGGGTGAGGTCGTCTCGCGCACCGAATTGGTCGAACACATGTACGACCAGGACTTCGACCGCGATTCCAATACGATCGAAGTCTTCGTCGGCCGCCTGCGCAAGAAAATGGGCGTCGACCTGATCGAAACGGTGCGCGGTCTCGGCTACCGCATCCAAGCGCCGAAACATGCGAATTAAGTCGCTCACCGCACGCGTGCTGCTGCTGACCACGGTCTGGTCGACGATGGCGCTTGTCGTGATCGGCCTGCTGATCTCCACGCTTTACCGCAAGAGCGCCGAACGCGGCTTTCAGGATCTCTTGAGGGCGCAGCTTTATAACGTCATCAACTCGGTGACGATTGGCGACCAGGGCGCTCTGAGCGGCAGCCCGCAGCTCGGCGACCTGCGCTTCGCCCAGCCGAAGACCGGCTGGTATTGGGTGGTGGAACCGCTCGGCACCTATACGACGGCGCCGCTGGTATCGCCCTCGCTCGGCTCGGCGCTCATCCCGGTTCCATCAGTCGTCGAGGCGCCGTTCGACAAGAATTACGAGCGCTATTACCAGGTGACGGATGCCTCCGGAAACCGCGTGCAGGTGGCAGAGACCGAAGTGGTGCTCGATACCGACGGGCGCGCGGCGCGCTTCCGCGTCACCGGCAATGTCGATGTCGTCGAGGACGACGTGCGCACCTTTTCCCACAGTCTCTATCTGGCGCTCGCCGGCTTCGGCGTCGGCAGCCTGATCGTCAATGCGCTGGCGATTCTCTATGGCCTCAAGCCGCTCGACAAGGCGCGTGCCGCATTGGAGCGCATCCGCGCCGGTGAGAGCGAGCAGTTGAAGGGTGACTTCCCGCGTGAAATCCTGCCGCTTGCCAACGAGGTGAACGCATTGATCGACAGCAACCGCCGCATCGTCGAGCGGGCGCGCATGCAGGTTGGCAATCTCGCCCATTCGTTGAAGACGCCGATCGCCGTTCTCCTGAACGAGGCGCGCGTGCTCGAAAAATCCCATGGCGAGCTGGTGCGCAGCCAGGCGGAATCGATGCAGGGGCAGGTGCAGTCCTATCTCAATCGCGCGCGCATCGCCGCGCAGCGCGAATCCGTGCTCGCCCGCACCGATGCCGAGCCGGCATTGGAGCGGCTGGTGCGCGTCATGCGCCGGCTGAACGTCGACACCCAATTCGATCTGACGGTTTCGCCGCCGCATCTCGCCGTCGCCATGGAGCAGCAGGATCTGGAGGAGACCGTCGGCAATCTCCTGGAAAACGCGGCGCGTTTCGCCAAGAGCCGCGTTCGGCTTTCGGCCGTCGAGGCCGGCGAGGACGTGAAAGGGGCGGAGGCAAGCCAGCGCCGCCGCTGGGTGGAGCTCGCGGTCGAGGATGACGGGCCGGGCCTGGAGCCGGATCAGATCCGGGAAGCGTTGAAGCGCGGCCGCAGGCTCGACGAAAGCAAGCCCGGAACCGGCCTCGGCCTTTCGATCGTCACCGAGATTTCCAATGAATATCAGGGACGGCTCGAGCTTTCCCGCGGTGAATGGGGCGGGCTGAAGGCGAAGCTTATCCTGCCCGGCGTCACAAAGGATGTTGCATGAGCAACTACTTGATGTCACAAAGATAGTGGCAAATGCATAGCATGCTTTGCCTTAATGCTGACACGGGGACGCTGCACTTCGATCGGCTGATTTTGACCCCTGATCGTGGTTCGACGCAATGATTTTACGCTCGCAAGGCATGATCGTTTCCGCCCTTCTCGTCGCGGTCGCGCTATCCGGCTGCACGACGACGAAGGGTGCTGCTTCACGCGGCATTTTTTCGGGTAAACCCCCGGCCTCGGCCACCTTCATCACCGCTCTGCAGGGCGGCATCGTCGGCCGAAGCGGTGTGAGCTTGAGCGACAGCGACAAGCAGCGGGCGCTCGAGGCGGAATATCGGGCGCTGGAAGGCGCGGCCGTCGGCCAGCCCGTACTCTGGACCGGCAAGGGCGTCAGCGGCAAGGTCGTTGCGGCAGCGCCCTATCAGGTCGGCTCGCAGAATTGCCGGCAATATACGCATACGGTGACCGTCGACGGCAAGGACACGGTGGCGCGGGGCGCTGCCTGCCGCAATGAAGACGGCACCTGGTCGCCGCTTGGCTAGGTCGATTGCCAATCCAGATTGCGGCGAATAGCCTCAAATCTTCGTCATTCCGGCTTTGCCAGTTGGAATAGCGGCGCGCTTCACGTATTTGGGCGGATATGCTGTTCTGGATTCTCGTTGCCGTTCTGACGGCAGTCGTCGCTGCCGTCCTGCTCTATCCCCTTCTGCGCGGAGCGAAGGCGGCGGAGGATAACCGTGCCGGCGAGGCGGCGGTTTATCGTGACCAGCTGCGCGAGCTCGATCGGGATCTCGATAGCGGGCTGATCACGGCGGAGGAGGCTGATTATGCGAGGGCCGAAATCGGCCGGCGGCTGATCGCCGTCTCCGCCGGTGAGCCGGGACAGGCGGCGAAGGCGGCGCGGCATCACCGTTTCACCGAAGCCTTCGTCCTCTTGGTGCTGCCGGTTCTCGGTCTCTGTCTTTATTTGACGACGGGCAGGCCGGACCTGCCGTCGCAGCCGCTCGAAGCGCGGCTGGAAAATCCCGGCAACGATGTGGCCGTGCTGATTGCCAAGGCGGAGCGGCATCTGGCGCAAAATCCCGATGACGGTAAGGGCTGGGATGTGCTGGCGCCCATCTATTTCCGGACGATGCGGGTAGAAGACGCTCAGGCTGCCTATCGCAATGCCATCCGCCTTCTCGGCCCGAGCCCCGTTCGGCTCGACGGCCTTGCCGAAACGCTGATGGCAGTCTCCGACGGCGTCGTGACGCAGGAGGTGCGTCAGGCCCTGGAGCAGTCGCTGACGCTGGAGCCGAACAATCCGCGCGCCCGTTTTTATATGGCGCTCAGCATGGAACAGGCCGGGCAGCGCGACGAGGCCCGCCAGGCTTTCGAGGCACTGGCGAAACAATCGCCTCCCGATGCGCCGTGGCTGCCGCTGGTCAGCGAGCATATCGCCGCGAACGGCGGTGCGCCGGCAAAGCTGGATGCCGATCCGGCCGCTCCTGGCAACCCGACCCAGGACGATGTGGCGGCGGCGGAAAACATGAACGCCGGAGACCGGCAACAGATGATCCGCGGCATGGTCGAAAGCCTCGATGCCAAGCTCAGCCAGGATCCGAACAATTTCGAGGGATGGATGCGGCTCGTCCGCTCCTACGCGGTATTGAACGATAAGGACCGCGCAGCCGAGGCACTGAAGCGCGGGCTCGCGGCCTTTCCGCCGCCCGGCGAACAGGGCAGGCAATTGCAGGCGCTTGCCAGGGAACTCGGCATAGGCACGGAAGGAATGACGGAATGACCCGCAAGCAGAAGCGCCTTGCTGTGATCGGAGGAGGCGTGAGCTTCATCATCGCCGCCGTGCTGCTTGTCATGTTCGCCTTCAGCCAGTCGGTCGCCTATTTCTACATGCCGGCGGATCTGGCGAAGACGCCGGTGGCGCCGGAGACCCGCATCCGGCTCGGCGGGCTGGTGGGCGAGGGCAGCGTCGTGCGCGGCGGCGGTTCGACCGTGGAATTCGCCGTCACCGACGGCAGCGCCAATGCCGTGAAGGTGAAATATACCGGCATCCTCCCCGATCTCTTCCGCGAGGGGCAGGGCGTCGTCACCGAAGGCATGTTTACCCCGGGAACCAATGTCTTCGTCGCCGATACCGTGCTTGCCAAGCATGACGAGACCTATATGCCGAAGGACGTGGCCGACAGGCTGAAACAGCAGGGGCTGTGGAAAGAAGGCCAAGGCCAGGAAGCGAAGGCGACGCAATGATCATCGAGATCGGCCACTACGCACTGGTGCTGGCGCTGGCGACGGCGCTCATCCTCGCGATCGTTCCTGTGATGGGAGCCCGTCGTCACGACCGGGCGATGATGGACGTGGCGACGGTCGGCTCGCTGGCGATGTTCCTGCTCGTCGCCTTCTCCTTCGCCGTGCTGACCTATGCCCATGTCGTCTCGGATTTCTCGGTCGAGAACGTCTGGGAGAATTCGCATTCGCTGGTGCCGCTGATCTACAAATATTCCGGCGTCTGGGGCAATCACGAGGGATCGATGATGCTCTGGCTGTTGATCCTGACGCTGTTCAGCGCGCTGGTCGCCGTCTTCGGCCGCAATCTGCCGGAGACGCTGAAAGCCAATGTGCTGGCCGTGCAGGCCTGGATCTCGGTTGCCTTCACCCTCTTCATTCTGCTGACCTCCAATCCCTTCGTCCGGCTCGATCCGGCGCCGGCCGAGGGCCGCGATCTCAACCCCGTACTCCAGGATGTGGGCCTCGCGATCCATCCGCCGCTGCTCTATCTCGGTTATGTCGGCTTTTCCGTCTGCTTCTCCTTCGCGGTCGCAGCCTTGATCGAAGGCCGCATCGACGCCGCCTGGGCGCGTTGGGTGCGGCCCTGGACGCTCGCCGCCTGGACCTTCCTGACGCTCGGCATCGCCATGGGCTCCTACTGGGCCTATTACGAGCTCGGCTGGGGCGGCTGGTGGTTCTGGGATCCGGTGGAAAACGCTTCCTTCATGCCGTGGCTCGCCGGCACGGCGCTTCTGCATTCCGCCCTCGTCATGGAAAAGCGCGAGGCGCTGAAGATCTGGACGGTGCTGCTCGCCATCCTCACCTTCTCGCTGTCGCTGATGGGCACGTTCCTGGTGCGCTCGGGCGTGCTGACTTCCGTGCATGCCTTCGCCAGCGATCCGAGCCGCGGCATCTTCATTCTCTGCATCCTGCTGATCTTCATCGGCGGAGCGTTGTCGCTGTTCGCCTTCCGCGCGCCGCTGCTTTCGGCCGGCGGGCTGTTTGCACCGATCTCGCGCGAGGGCGCGCTTGTTGTCAACAACCTGATCCTGACCGTCGCCTGCGGCACGGTGCTGATCGGCACGCTCTATCCGCTGCTGCTGGAAACGATCACCGGCGACAAGATCTCCGTCGGGCCGCCTTTCTTCAACATGACTTTCGGCCTGCTGATGGCGCCGCTCATCGTCATCGTGCCCTTCGGGCCGCTGCTCGCCTGGAAGCGCGGCGATCTGCTCGGCGCCCTGCAGCGGCTCTATGTCGTCGCGGGTCTGGCCTTCCTTGCCGCGGTGATCCTCTTCTATGTCGAACATGGCGGGCCGGTGCTTTCGGTTCTCGGCCTGGCGGCCGGTCTTTTCCTGATCCTCGGCGCCATCGCCGATCTCTGGTATCGCGCCGGTGTCGGCAAGGTCGCGGGCTCCGTCGCCTGGCGCCGCCTGACCGGCTTGCCACGCTCGGCCTTCGGCACTGCACTTGCCCATGCCGGCCTCGGCGTCACCGTGCTCGGCATCGTCGCGGTCACGACGTTCCAGAGCGAGCATGTCATCGAGATGAAGCAGGGCGAGATGGCGGAAGCAGGCGGCTACAGCCTGCAGTTCGACGGCATGCAGGCGGGCAGGGGGCCGAACTACACCGAGGAGCGCGGCCACTTCACCGTCCGGCGTGCCGGTATCGCTGTTGCCGAGACCTGGTCGGCCAAGCGCCTCTACATGGCCCGTCAGATGCCGACGACGGAGGCAGGCATCCTGACCTTCGGGTTCAGCCAGCTCTACGTCTCGCTCGGCGACGCCACCAAGGACGGCGGCATCGTCGTGCGCATCTGGTGGAAGCCGTTCATCCTCTGCATCTGGGGCGGAACAATTCTCATGGCCCTGGGCGGCTTCGTCTCGCTCTCCGACCGGCGCCTGCGCGTCGGCGCCCCACGCCGGAAGGCGAAGCCAGCAGGAACCGCTATGGAGCCGGCGGAATGATGCAGCGCCTCCTTCTTATTTTGGCTCTGCTGCTGACGGCTGCACCGGCCTTCGCCGTCAATCCGGACGAGGTGCTGGCCGATCCCGCGCTGGAAGCCCGGGCTCGCACCCTTTCGGCGGAACTGCGCTGCATGGTCTGCCAGAACCAATCGATCGACGATTCCAATGCCGAACTCGCCAAGGACCTGCGCCTGCTGGTGCGCCAACGCATCAGCGATGGCGACACCGACGAGGCGGTGCTGAACTATATCGTCTCGCGCTACGGCGAGTTCGTGCTGTTGAAGCCGCGGCTCAACGTCAAGACGGTGCTGCTCTGGGGCACGCCGGTACTGCTGGTCCTCGCCGGCGGCGTTTCACTGCTGGTCTTTGCACGCAGGAGGGCCGGCAGGCCGACGGGAAGCAAACTGACGGCGGAAGAACAGGCGCGGTTGAGCGAGCTTCTGGATAAGTAAGACACGAAACGGCGATCGTTCGCCGCGCCGGTTCGGACGCGCGCAAACAACCTCTCAAACATTACCAACTTTTCATTGGCCGGACAGTTCGCAGTAAGGTGCGGCGTCCTATATCTTCATTCATCGACTGATCCGGCGCTGCCGATCTGAAGATTTAAGAACAAGAGAAGGTGCTCCAATGCTCAAGAATTTCAACGGACGTCCGTCCCTCGCCATCGTGCTCAAGGCGTCTACCGTTGCCGGTATCGCGGCTGCTGTGCTCGCAACTGGCGTTCCGCTCGAAATCACCCGGTCTTATGCCGAAGCCGTCAAGGTTCAGGCGCCTGCCGTTCCGAGCTTCGCCAACGTCGTCGACGCCGTTTCGCCGGCCGTCGTTTCCGTTCGTGTCGAAAACCGCGTCAATCCGGTCGCCGACAACAATGATGGCTTCTCCTTCGATTTTAATGGCCGCGGCTTCGACGACCTTCCTGACGATCATCCGCTGAAGCGCTTCTTCCGGCAGTTCGGCCAGGACCCGAATGACCAGCAGGGCCATCCGCGCCGCTTCGGCCAGAACGGCCCCAACGGTCCGAATGGTCCGAACGGCAAGGGCCGTCTGCGCCCGGTCGCTCAAGGGTCCGGCTTCTTCATCTCTGAAGACGGCTACATCGTCACCAACAACCACGTCGTTTCCGATGGCCAGGCCTTCGTCGTCGTCATGAATGACGGCACCGAACTCGATGCCAAGCTGATCGGCAAGGATCCGCGCACCGACCTCGCCGTGCTGAAGGTCGACGGCAAGGGCAAGAAGTTCACCTACGTCAACTGGGCCGACGACAACAATGTCCGCGTCGGCGACTGGGTCGTCGCCGTCGGTAACCCCTTCGGCCTCGGCGGCACGGTGACGGCGGGTATCGTCTCGGCCCGCGGCCGCGATATCGGCTCCGGTCCTTATGACGATTACCTGCAGGTGGATGCAGCCGTAAACCGCGGCAATTCCGGCGGCCCGACCTTCAACCTCAGCGGCGAAGTCGTCGGCATCAACACCGCGATCTTCTCGCCGTCGGGCGGCAGCGTCGGCATCGCCTTCGCCATTCCGGCCTCGACCGCCAAGGACGTCGTCGCCGATCTGATGAAGGACGGCCAGGTTTCGCGCGGCTGGCTGGGTGTCCAGATCCAGCCGGTGACCAAGGATATCGCCGAATCCATCGGCCTTTCCGAGCCAAGCGGCGCGCTCGTCGTTGCCCCGCAGGCCGGGTCTCCGGGTGACAAGGCCGGCATGAAGGCCGGCGACGTCGTCACCGCGCTCAATGGCGAGACGATCAAGGACGCGCGTGATCTCAGCCGCCGCATCGGCGCGATGCAGCCGGGCAGCAAGGCCGAGCTTTCGGTCTGGCGCGCCGGCAAGGCTCAGTCCCTGACCGTCGAACTCGGCACGCTGCCGGCCGATCAGAAGGATGCCAGCGCCGATGACAACAACAGCCAGCCGCAGCAGCCTGAGGCACCGGCTTCCGAGAAGGCGCTTGCCGATCTCGGCCTGACCGTCGGTCCCTCCGACGACGGCAAGGGTCTGGCGATCACCGGCATCGATCCGGACTCCGACGCCGCCGACAAGGGCATCAAGGAAGGCGAAAAGATCACCTCGGTCAACAACCAGGAGGTCTCCAGCCCCGACGATGTCGTCAAGGTGCTGAACCAGGCAAAGAAGGACGGCCGCACCCGTGCGCTCTTCCAGATCCAGTCCAGTGAAGGAAGCCGCTTCGTCGCACTTCCGATCAACGGCCAGGGCTGATCTCCCGGAAAACTGGAGCCGTGCGGACGCAAGTCCGCGCGGCTCGATTCCTCTGATCTTTGAAGGACGATCTCGATGAGCGCCGCCCCGCAGGAACATGCTTTGAGCCTTGCCGAAACGCAGCCGGTGGGTAATGTCGGCCGCATGAAGATTCTCATCATCGAAGATGATCTCGAAGCCGCGGCCTACCTCACGAAAGCCTTTCGCGAGGCGGGCATCGTCGCCGATCACGCCAGCGACGGAGAGAGCGGCTTGTTCATGGGGTCCGAAAACACCTACGACGTCATCGTCATCGACCGTATGCTGCCGCGCCGCGACGGGCTTTCCGTCATCAGCGAATTGCGCCGCAAGGGCATTCACACGCCTGTTCTCATCCTCTCCGCGCTCGGCCAGGTCGACGACCGCGTGACCGGCCTTCGTGCCGGCGGCGACGATTACCTGCCGAAGCCTTATGCCTTCAGTGAGTTGCTGGCGCGCGTCGAAGTGCTCGGCCGCCGCAAGGGCACGCCGGAACAGGACGTCGTTTACCGCGTCGGCGATCTGGAGCTCGATCGGCTCTCCCATGAGGTGCGCCGCGCCGGCAAGGAAATCCCGCTGCAGCCGCGCGAATTCCGCCTGCTCGAATATCTCATGAAGAACGCCGGGCAGGTCGTGACCCGCACAATGCTGCTCGAAAACGTCTGGGACTATCATTTCGATCCCCAGACCAACGTCATCGATGTGCATGTCTCGCGCCTGCGCTCGAAGATCGAGAAGGACTTCAGCCAGCCGCTCCTGAAAACCATTCGGGGCGCGGGGTACATGATCAAGGATGAGGGATGAGCCGCTTCAGGGTTCTCTTCAAGTCCACCGCAGTCCGCCTTTCGGCACTCTACATCCTGCTTTTCGCCATCTGCGCCGCGACGCTCGTCTTCTATGTGACGGCGATGTCGGAACGGCTGCTGACGGGCCAGATCCGTGACGCCGTCCGGCAGGAGGTGGAGCAGGTGCAGCGCGCCTATGACAGCGGCGGCATGAACCTTCTGCTGCGCACGATGGAGCGGCGCGCCCGCCAGCCGGGCGCCAATCTCTATATCATCGCCGGCCCCTCGGGGGATATTCTCGCCGGCAACGTCGCCTCGGTGCAGCCGGGTGTCTTCGAAGAGATCGGCTGGACCTCGGCTCCCTTCTCCTATCAGCGTTATACCGACGGTGGCGGTGTCGAGCGCCGGCACAAGGCGATCGCCAATATCTTCGTGCTCGACAACGGCCTCAGAATCCTCGTCGGCCGCGACCTCGGCGACCCCGAGCGCTTCCGTCTGCTGGTGCGCCAGGCGCTGATGGTGGCCCTGGCGATCATGGGGCTCGGCGCGATCATCATCTGGTTCGCCATCGGCCGCAACGCACTGAAACGCATCGACCGCATGTCGGATGCGAGCAAGAAGATCATGGCCGGCGACCTCTCGCAACGCCTGCCGGTCGGTGGATCGGGCGACGAATTCGACCGCTTGTCGATGTCGCTGAACACCATGCTCGAGCGCATCGAAAAGCTGAACGAAGGCCTGCGGCAGGTCTCGGACAACATCGCCCACGATCTCAAGACGCCGCTGACGCGGCTGCGCAACAAGGCGGCGGATGCGATCGATATGGCTGACGGCGATGCCCGGCGCACTGCCCTCGAAGGCATCATTTCAGAATCGGATCAGCTGATCCGCACCTTCAACGCGCTGCTGATGATTTCCCGCGTCGAGGCCGGATCGGTCGCCGCGGAGATGTCGCCGGTGGAGCTTTCGGCTATCGTTTCCGACAGCGCCGAGCTTTACGAGCCGGCCGCGGAAGAGGCCGGGCTCGGCCTCACTTCCAGCATCGAGCCGGATGTGGAGATACAGGGCAATCGCGAACTGATCGGCCAGGCGATCTTCAATCTGCTCGACAATGCCATCAAATATTCCTCCGATACCGAAGGCGCTGGCGTGGTGTCGCTGAAGCTCGCCCGCCGCCCCGATGGCATCTGCCTTTCGGTGGCCGATCACGGGCCGGGCGTTCCGGCCGACAGGCGTGACGACGTGGTGAAGCGCTTCGTTCGCCTCGACGAAAGCCGCTCGAAGCCCGGCACCGGGCTTGGGCTTTCGCTGGTGGAGGCCGTCATGGAGCTGCACAACGGCCGGCTGGAACTCTCCGATACCGATCCCGACAAACCCGAACAGCGCGGATTGACCGTCAGCATGATCTTCCCTGCCAAGGCCGCCTGATCTCTTCCACGGAAATCCGATCGGCTGAATCGCGTATTGGCGGTTTCTCGCCGAGACCCTAGTTTAATGTCGATTGAGGAGGCTGCTCGCGATTCTGCGTGATCGTTTCCTTCAGCGGTAAGGCAGGGAGAGCGCATGCTGACGAAATCGACGCATGGTCTGAAGGATGTGGCCGAAGGACTGCTGCGTCCGCTGAGCCAGACGGAGCTGAAGCTGGCGCTGGCCGATCTTCAGGAGGCCGGTAAAAGCGAGCCGTCGGTGGCTGCGATGCTGAAGACGGAAAGCCCCTTGCGCGATTTTATCGCGGCGGTGCTGACGCTCTCGCCCTATCTGCGCGAAATCGTCAATCTCGACCCCGCCGTTCTTGCCGGCGCCATCGCTGAGCCGCTGGAGCCGCAGATCGAGACGCTGGTCGCCGAGGCGCGGGGCTGCTGGCGACCGGACGGCGAGGGGGCCGCACCCGTGGAATCGGTGGTGATGAGCAGGCTGCGCATCATCAAGCGCAAGGTGGCCTTCCTCGTCGCGCTTGCCGATCTCTCGCGCATCTTCGACGGGAGAGTGACGACCGCATGGTTGAGCAAGCTTGCCGAAGCTTCCGTTGCCGCCGCGATCGACCATCTGCTGCTCTCGGCCCATGAGGGCGGCAAGCTCAAGCTGCGAAATCCGGCGGCGCCGAGCGAGGGTTCCGGGCTGATCGTGATCGGCATGGGCAAACTCGGGGCGTCCGAACTCAACTATTCCTCCGATATCGATCTCGTCGTCTTCTTCGACGAAGAGGCCGGCATCGTGCCCGATCCGGATGATGCGATCGAGATCTATCCCCGGATGATGCGCCGGCTGGTGCGTATCCTCCAGGAGCGCACGGCGGACGGTTACGTCTTCCGCACCGATCTGAGATTGCGCCCCGATCCCGGCTCGACGCCGCTGGCGATCTCCGTCGACGCGGCGATGATCTACTACGAGGGCAGGGGCCAGAACTGGGAACGGGCAGCCTTCATCAAGGCGCGCGCCGTCGCCGGCGACCTGGCGGCGGGCGGTGATTTCCTGCGCGGGCTTGCTCCTTTCGTCTTCCGCAAATATCTCGATTACGCGGCGATATCAGATATTCATTCGATCAAGCGGCAGATCCATGCGCATAAGGGTCACGGCGCGATCGCGGTGAAGGGCCATAACGTCAAGCTCGGCCGCGGCGGCATCCGCGAGATCGAATTCTTTGTCCAGACGCAGCAGTTGATCGCCGGCGGCCGCATGCCGGCGCTGCGCGGCCGGGCGACGGAGGAGACGCTCGGTGAACTCACCAAGGCGAAATGGATCGACGCGGAGACCCGTGACGAGCTGACGGAGGCCTATTGGTTCTTGCGCGATGTCGAGCATCGCATCCAGATGGTGCGCGACGAGCAGACCCACCTGCTGCCGGAGACGGATGCCGACCTCAAGCGCATCGCCTTCATGATGGGCTTCACCGATACGCCGAGTTTCTCCGAACGGCTGGTCGGCGTGCTGAAGACGGTGGAGCGGCGTTATGCCCAGCTCTTCGAACAGGAGAGCAAGCTTTCCGCCGGGACCGGCAACCTCGTCTTCACCGGCCAGGGCGACGACCCGGATACGCTGGAGACGCTGAAGAAACTCGGTTTCGACAGACCGTCCGACATTTCCCGCATCATCCGCACCTGGCATTATGGCCGCTACCGCGCGACGCAATCGGTGGAGGCGCGCGAGAGGCTGACGGAACTGGCGCCGGAGCTGCTGCGCGTCTTCGGCGAAAGCAAGCGCGCCGACGAGGCGCTTTTGCGCTTCGACAGTTTCATCTCGGGCCTTCCCTCCGGTATCCAGCTCTTCTCGCTGCTCGGCAGCAACCCCGCGCTGTTGTCGCTGATCGTCAACATCATGTCCTCCGCACCGCGATTGGCCGAGGTGATCGCCGCCAAGCCGCATGTCTTCGACGGCATGCTCGATCCCGGCCTGATGGCCGAACTGCCGACGCGCGATTATCTCGGCGAGCGGTTGAAAGGCTCGCTTGCCCAGGCGCGCCACTATGAGGAAGTGCTCGATCGGCTGCGCATCTTCGCCGCCGAGCAACGCTTTCTGATCGGCATCCGCCTGCTCACGGGCGCAATCAACGGCGCGATGGCCGCCCGCGCCTTCACCCATCTGGCCGATCTCATCATCGCGGCGGCACTCGATGCCGTGGTGAGCGAGATGCGCGCCGCGCACGGTGATTATCCCGGCGGGCGCATCGCCATATCAGGCATGGGCAAGCTCGGCAGCTTCGAGCTGACGGCAGGTTCCGACATCGACCTGATCCTGCTCTATGATTATGACGGCGCGGCCTCCGAATCCGACGGGCCGAAGCCGCTCGATGCGACGCGCTACTTCACCCGCATCACGCAGAGGCTGATCGCCGCCTTCTCGGCGCCGACCGCCGAAGGTGTGCTCTACGAGGTCGACATGCGGCTGCGCCCGTCCGGCAACAAGGGCCCGGTCGCCACCCGCATCAATGCCTTCGGCAAGTACCAGCGTGAGGAGGCGTGGACCTGGGAGCATATGGCGCTCAGCCGCGCACGGCTGATCTCAGGCGATGAGAGCCTGATCGCCGAGGCGGAACACATCATCCGGGAGGTGCTGTCGGCCGATCGCGATATGGCCAAGGTGGCGTATGACGTCGCCGAAATGCGCGAATTGATCGATAGGGAAAAGCCGCCCTCCGGCCCATGGGACCTGAAGCTGATCCCCGGCGGCGTCATCGACCTCGAATTCATCGCGCAATATCTGGCGCTGATCGCACCGACGAAGGGTGTCGGCATTGCCGTGAACGGGATGAGCACCGGCGAGGCCCTGAAGGTGCTCGGCGACAGGCTGATGCCGGCCGCCGACCTCGATATCTGCCTTGAGGCCTTCGCCCTTTATACCGGCCTCTCGCAGCTGATCCGCCTTTGCATCGATGGCCTGTTCGATCCGGAGGATGCACCGGCCGGCCTCATCGAACTCGTCTGCCGCGCCGGCGACTGCCCTGATATCAGGACGCTGGAGGGGGAAGTAAAGCGGCTTTCGAAGGCGGTGAGGAAAATATTCCTCAGTACCGTAGGGAGTTAGCAATTCCAGCATGCGAGCTCCCATAGGATAGAAGCTAAGTTTGCAGAGCTCCTTATGTACCACAAGCGAACGTCGTTTCGCGATTAGCCAAAGCACAGCGGCCTTTCCGCTACGAACTGGGCCTAACTCATTCGAACCGTTCGTCTCGGTCGCGGTCCCGCTTGGTTTCCCATTCGCGTTGTCCTGCAATGTTCCGCGCGAGCTGCTTTTTTGCGTCGGCGACAACCGACATATACTCGGCTGGAATCAGCCCTTCCATGTCGTCTAAAAGGCGCGCGTTCGCTTCCATCAAAGTTGCTCGCGATCCGCTCCAACTCGACGGCTGGAACCGTTCGATAAACACCGTCAATACGCTTAGGGGGTCGCTGGTATGTGTAAAGAGGGCCTGCGCTTGTTCAGACCAGGCTATTGGTCTGCTTTCTTCGGCGCGGCGTGCGAATGTTATGAAGGAGGCTGCGATTGGATAGCGGGCACTGGGATCGCAATCACACCAGTCGATAAGCGTAGCAGCGGGGATTTGATCCGCCGGATTGGTCCGATGACCATCCATATAGTCGAAGACACCTGGACTGGCACCATCCTCATGCTTGCTGCCTTCGAACAACGCATCCAAAACAGCCATGGGCTGCGTACCAAGCAGTGCTCCAAGCAGTCCGCCATTGTCAAATGCGTAGGTTTCGTAGGCCGCTACAGCTTGCCTCAACTTTCCGGCGACTTCTGCTGCAATCGGCCCAGCTTCCGGTCCCGTTAAACAGCCTCGTGCCACGCCTGCCAAATTGTAGTCATCCCGTTCACCGTCTTTCTTAAACTCGATCCTTCGTAGAAGCTCTTGCCCAGCTTGAATAAGCTCTGATTCGTATTTCCGTCTTTCGGAGCTTTCCAAGTGAAAGTGCATCGAGAGTATTTCAAGTGCAGTGCCAAAGCCGTCGGGTTGCTGCATAATAAGCAGAAGCAAATCTTTTAGGTCACTACCCGGCAATTGATCCGTTGCCCACCCATACGCCAAGTCTCGATACATCCAAATTGGCACCCCACCGGAATTGAGTGCTTGTTTCAACCGGTCAACGCCACGTGCGTCGAGACCTACTGCAAAATGTAGTGCTGGAACGAATGGGAGCAGGACGGGTTGGTCTAGCGCGGCATCGAGAAACTCCTGTACCAGATCACGGTCCTGTTTCGATACTTCGGCAAGATAACCCACGAGCATTTGGACGTTGCGTTGCTCTATAGGGAGTCGCCCAAGCTGCTCCAGGAACTGAGACCATATAGCGCGATGGTCCGTTGAGGCACCTGCGAGACCGCGGCCAAACGCCCAGACCCTGATTCCTCCACGCAGCAAAACGGGCATAAGCTCTGTGAGCACCGAATCGTTGGCGGCAACTGCAACACCAAGTTCATAAGCAGTCGCCTCAAGACGCTTATATCTGCTCGTGAAGTCGTCATCGGGCTCCATATATTCTAGATCGAAACGGCTTGATCTGTCGCCTAACACCGTCAGTTGGATCCGTTCCGAAAGGCATGTCGGCCTGAGTCTGACCTCTAAAGCGCTTAATCGTGAAGCGCTGTCGGAAGAGATCTGCTTCGTATCGAAGTGCATTGTTTGACGGCACGCCAGCCACCCCTCAGGCCAGAAGGTTTCCTGGGCGAACTTAAGAGACAAATTTTCCAGTTCCTCCAGCACCCTCGCACGGGCCCACAAACCGCGAAAGCTTCGAGCCAACAGGCTGCGTAGCTCGGGCTTGAGTAAGCCTTCGACAAGCGCCAATTGTTCGATCAACGCCAGTGCGGCACTGTACCACCGGGTTACGTCCTCATCGCTTCCAGGGCGGTAGCCGTAGTCTCGCGAACGTGCGCCGAACTCGAAAGTATGGAGTGAGGCGAAGTGGGTTACCGTCAGAAACTTGCTCAGCGCTGTCAGACCGAGCGAGCGTCGCTTTGGTTCCTCCGATCGGAGTAAGCGTTCGATTACGCCAAGCCGCTGCTCGACGGTGGCATGTGTCCCCGAAAGATGGATGGTGAAGAGGGAAATGAAGGTGTCTGAAATCTCTTTCGCATCTCGGTCATCCGTGCTTTGCGTAGCCGCTTGCGCGAGCACGAAACAGCTCCGTTCGAACAGGATGGGGTCATAAGCCAGAGAGCGCAGCAAGGACCGGTGCTCCCGCCATTGCAGTGTTGCCACCCCTCGATCGCTGCTCTCCGCCCGCTCCAGGGCGGCAAGTGTTCCTTCGGGAGAGACTGGAGCGACGTTCTTAAACATCGCTCGACCGAGATTGCTGAGAGTCGTCACGTCACCAAGCAGCCCTGTGGGTGCGAGCCATTGCTCGACTATAGCTATCGCTCGGGGATGCTGATGCAGGAACGACAATCGTCGCGAGAAGGAGCGGGCGAGGTGTTCTGTTCCGCCGATCACGAGTTGCTCGTTTATGAGATCATACGGTATGTCCTCAAGTGCACGCGCGGCCAGTCTGTTTGCGATAGCGTGCGGTAGAACGGCCCGCCAAACGCTTCGCCGCTGAATAAGGTCCCGCCTGAGCAATTCACCAACGTGCCGGAAGAGTTCCTGAGGCGCTTGGTTGGCGAGCAAACCTAAGCGCGGCAGTTCCGCCTCTTCCCCCGTAAGCGCCTCGCCTTGAAAAGAGTAAACGAGCGCGCAAGCTTGCGCCGTGAGCAGCAAAGCGTCATTGGGATCGTGTCGCTGGCGAAACAAACGCTGGAAAAGCTCATCATCTGAAAAATCAGCGATGGATTCTGACCGCTCTACCGTGCTTGCAAGGGCGAGGGCGATCCGTGCGTTTCCGCCGGAAGCCTCGGCAATAGTCCGTGCGTCAACCGGAGACAAGTGCGGGTAGCGTCGCGTCACCATTTGCTCAATCAATTCAGGTGATGATGTGTCCAGTGTAACGACCTGGGTTCCCTCGGGTTGATCGTCGCGCACGTCGTATTCGACGGTAAGTACGCTGACCGTACTGCTGGATGCAGAACAAAGCTCCGAGAGCCTCCGATGGAGATCCGGCGGGCAATTGTCCACGACTAGTATTGCGCGGGTGCGATTTGCGATTAAATCCGACGCGAGACCGGTTGGCTGCGGAGCCGGATTGTCATTGAGATTGGTGTAGACCGCAAGCGATGGCGGTAGTGGGCGAGATCCGATCCGGGCATCGAACAAGGCTTGTACAAGTCGGGTTTTCCCCACGCCCGAGAGACCGACTAGACGAATCATCTTGCCTGCTTGGGCGAGTATGTCGCGCAACTCGTCGATGGCATCTCCCACCGGCTGCGCGGGCGCATCGCGGTGATTGCCCAGATGGAGACGCAGTTTGTCGTCGAGCAAATACTCTGAGTCGACGCCCTCCGTTGCACTGCTCCAGGCTCCATAAGAGTGCCAGCCGACAACGGAACGCCCCACCCGCTCCTTGACCCACGTTATGAGACCAGGGTGGCGTCTTACCCAAGTCGCCAGTCGCGTCCGGTCGTAGAAATCGGTTTCAAGTCGGTCGGCATTGGCAACGCCCATCAATGCTTCACGCATAGCACTTCGCCGATTACGGAGAACGCTGTCGGCTGTGGAGCCATGTGAACTGACGACGATGTAGGCACCGGCCTCGTTGGCGAGTTCTTGGATAACGGGTCGGATACCGGCTCTTGGCCGCATTTCGTCCAG
Organism: Rhizobium sp. BR 249; assembly: GCF_047445895.1. Taxonomy (NCBI): domain Bacteria; kingdom Pseudomonadati; phylum Pseudomonadota; class Alphaproteobacteria; order Hyphomicrobiales; family Rhizobiaceae; genus Rhizobium; species Rhizobium sp. BR 249. Next base: position 19,506 of record NZ_JARWKX010000038.1, read on the forward strand.
GATTGCCGACCTAGGCATATCCGGCGTCTTCACTTGGAAGCCTGTCGATGCACGCGGAATGAATCCATCAATAGGCGTGTCTGGCCTTAGGGCCACGCGCACATCCAAGCCACCGTCCGCCGCGGTTTGATTGCCGCCCCAAGTTACTGCCGCAGCAGAGAGGCCTCGGCTTGAAAGTTCTGCTTCGCATAGGCGCCCGACGAGTTCCCTTAGGTCTACGTCGTTGAGTTGTGCGATTTCGTCAGATGTGACGTCAAACATGATAGGTGATGGTGGCTCGGACGATTGCCTTCGATGAGTTGGTTCCTACAGTATCAGGCGGTGTAATTAATGCACTCGCTTTTGGGCGACTTCTTTGCCGGATACCAGCCATGATTGCCGCTAAGATTGTCTTTTCAAGTAAGTTGTTGAAGCAGAAGAACTGCCTGAATGCGCGGAGCCGTCATCCGAGTCTTTCGCTCAGAGACGAAGCCCCCTAAACATCATCCGGAATACGCAGCGAGATCACCGTACCCACAGCTTCGCGGGAGCGGATCTTCATGCGGCCGCCATGCAGCGCAGTCAGTGAGCGAGAGATGGCGAGGCCGAGGCCGGAGCCGCCTTTGCTCTTGGCGTACTGGCTCTGCACCTGTTCGAAGGGCTGGCCGATCTTGGACAGCGCCGAGCGCGGGATGCCGATGCCGGTGTCGGCGATGGTGACGACGACGGCGCCGTCGATGCGGCGGGTGCGCACCGCGATGCGGCCGCCATTGTCGGTGAACTTCACGGCATTGGACAGCAGGTTGAGCAGCACCTGCTTCATCGCCCGGCGGTCGGCCATCAGCGTCAGGCCGGAGCAAATGTGCTGGTCGATGACGATGTTCTTTTCGGCGGCCGGAATGGCGGTGAAGCGCAGGCTTTCCTCGATCAGCGGCACCAGATCGATGCGCTCGCGGTGGAGCTTGAGGTGGCCGGCCTCGATTTTCGACATGTCGAGAATGTCGCTGATGACGTTGAGCAGATGTTTGCCGCTGTCATGGATGTCGCGGGCATATTCGTCGTATTTCGCCGAACCGAGCGGCCCGAACATCTGGTTCTGCAGGATTTCGGAAAAGCCGAGGATGGCGTTGAGCGGCGTGCGCAGCTCATGCGACATGTTGGCGAGGAATTCCGATTTCGCCTTGTTGGCGGCCTCGGCGCGTTCCTTTTCCGCCTGGTAATTGGCGTTCGCCGTCGAGAGCTCGGATTTCTGGATCTCCAGCGTCTGGCGCGAGGCGGAAAGATCGCCGATCGTCGCCATAAGCCGGCGCTCGGATTCGCGCAGCCTCTCCTGATGGCGTTTCATCAGCGTAATGTCGGTGCCGACGGAGACCTTGCCGCCGTCGCGGGTGCGGCGTTCGTTGATCTGCAGCCAGCGCTCGTCGGCGAGCTGCACCTCCGTGGTGCGCCCCGAGCCATCGGCATCGGCGACCCGCCGCTCGATGACGGGGCGGGCGGCGGCTGCATTGACGATCGAGCGCTCGGTGCCGGGCACGAGCACGCTGTCCGGCAGGCCGTAGGCCTGCTGGAAATGGGTGTTGCACATGACGAGGCGGTCGTTCTTGTCCCACAGCACGAAGGCTTCCGAGGTGCATTCGATGGCGTCGGCGAGCCGCTGGTCGGCTTCCGCATAGCGCTGGGCGAGCCGATGCTGTTCGGTCACGTCCATGGCGATGCCGATGAGGTGCACGCGGCCGGAATTGCTGCGGATCACCTGGGCGCGGGCGCGCATCCAGACATAGTGGCCGCCGGCGTGGCGCATGCGGAAGATCTGATCGACCTGGCCGGAATGGCCGTTGGCGATGGCGCGTGCGATCTCGTAGAGCCCGCCGTCATCCGGATGCATCAGCCGTGCGGCCTCGCCGAAGCTCATCGTCTTGTCGGAGCCCGGCAGGCCGAGCATGTCGTACATCGAGCGGGACCAGAAGAATTCCCGGTTCTCGAAATCGAAATCCCAGAGGCCGCAGCGGCCGCGCGACAGCGCCGTCTCGACGCGCAGGTTCGATTCGAGGAAGATGTCGTCGGCGTCGCGAGCGCGCTTCACCTGCGTGTAGTAGGCATAGAGGATCACGAGCAGGATCGACGAGATGCCGGCGAAAAGCGTGACGTTGAGCGCCAGCTCCTCGCGCCAGAGCCGGCTGATCTCGTCGAGCGAGGTGGCGGCGACGATATAGCCGCCGGCATTGCCCATCAGCGTGATCTCGGCATAGTGCGGCACGCCGCCGATCGTCGTCTCGATAACGCCGGCGCGATCGCCGAAACGGCGGATCGCCGAAACCTCGGGGAAGAAATCGCCGACATTGCTGCCGACATGCGAAAGCCCGGCGGTCGTCGCGGCAAAAACCTTGCCGCTGGCCTGCACGAGCAGCACGAAAGCGCCGCTGTCCAGCCGGTCCTGAGGCAGGAACTTGGCGAGGCGGGCCTGCGCCTTGTCGATGTCGCCGCTGTCGAAAATATCGGCCGCATCGGCAAACACGGCAGAGGCGGTGGCCGCCGAAAGCGCCGTCTCATGGCGAGCCGAGGATTCCAGGCGCGCATATTCGTTCATCATGCCGAAGAAATGCGAAGCGGCGACGACGGAGAGGAAGGCAATGATCAGAGCCGGAATGGCGCGCTTCAGGACGAGCTCCGCCTTCGGCAGGTGACGAAGAAGCGGTTCCGATTTCGCATGACCGGAAAGGCTGTCGCGCCAGGCTTTCAGCCCGCCAAAATCGACACGCAGCCGTCCTCCGGCCACGGTTGCCCGCCGCACGTCCATCATCTCTTCGCCTTGTCCCTCGTGTGATTCGCGCGCCGCTCGCTCGAACCTGACCTAGAGAATCATGGGTGATTCGCCTTGTCCAGAGGCAAAGGTAAAAATCCGTTAACTATTTAGATTTTCGGGTTTTTCGGCTGATTCGAATCAGCTGGGCGGCCAGCCGCCGCATCGTGGGCCGCGGCTGGTCGATCGAAATTACCCCTTAAGCGTGCGCTCGACGATATCACGCACGTCGGTCGAAAGGGCGGGGGCGCGCTCGATTTCGGCAAGCGCGGCGCGGGCATGTTCCGCGCGCACCGGCTCCAGCGAGCTCCAGGAACGCATCGAGGTGAGGATGCGTGCGGCAAGCTGGGGGTTGCGCTCGTCGATATCGAGAATCTGGCCGGCCAGGAAGCGATAGCCTTCGCCGTCGGCACGGCCGAAACCGGTCGGATTGGCAAAGGCGAAGGTGCCGACCAGCGACCGCATCCGGTTGGGATTGGTCCGCTTGAAAAGCGGATTGTCCATCAGGGTGCGAACCCGCTCCAGGGCTTTCGCGCCCGGAATGCCGGCCTGGATGGCGAACCATTTGTCGATGACGAGCGCGTTCTCGGCGAAACGGTCGCGGAAAGTGGCGAGAGCTTGGCTTGTTTCCGCGCTGTCGGGGAAACGATGGGCGAGAATCGTCAGCGCGTAGCTGAGATCGGTCATGTTCTTGGCTGCATCGAAGGCGGCCTTGGCGCGGGCCGGCGTCTGTTCGGCGTAGGAGAGATAGGTGAGGGCGGTATTGCGCAGCGCGCGCAGGCCGGCGCTCCTTGCGTCCGGGCTGAAATCGTCCGGTGTCGCCGTTGCATAAAGGGCGGCAAAGACATCCCTTCCGGCATCGGCGACCTGTTTCAGGACCGCCTGCCGGCCGGCATGGATGGCATCCGGATCGTTATTGCCGCCGAGTTCGCGGGCAATGTCGGATTCGCTCGGCAGCGCCAGCGCCTGGGCGCGGAGGGCAGGCTCGAGGCTCTCGTCGGCGGCCGCTGCAATCAGCGTCTCGACGAAGGTCGCTTCGCAGACGACCGGCTTGCCCTCGCGGGCGTCGCGCGCTGCCTTCAGGAGGTTCGGCAGGGCCAGATCGGTCAGCGCCTGCCAGCGGGCGAAATGATCCGTCTCGTGGCGGGCGAGATGGGCGAGATCGGCAGGGCTCTGGTCGAAATGCAGGTTGATCGGCGCCGAGAAGCTGCGGTTGATCGAAACGACCGGCCGCGAGCCGATGCCGTGGAACACCGCCGTCTGCGTGCGGCCCGTGAGATGCAGCACCTCGTCGGCATATTCGGCGCCTTCGACCGAAGTCGGCTCGATCTTGCCGCCGTTTTCGCCGAAGAGCGCGAGGCTGAGCGGAATATGCATCGGTTCCTTGCTCGGCTGGCCGGGGGTAGCGGGCGTCATCTGCTCGAGCGACAGGGTGAAGCTGCCGGCTGCCGCATCGTAGCTGCCCGATGCGGTGACGAGCGGGGTGCCTGCCTGATGGTACCAGAGCGAGAATTGTTTGAGGTCGCGACCGCTTGCATCTTCGAAGCACTTGACGAAATCCTCGATCGTCGCAGCCTGCCCGTCGTGCCGGTCGAAATAGAGGTCCATGCCCTTCTTGAAGCCATCCTTGCCGAGCAGGGTCGCGATCATGCGCGTGACTTCGCTGCCCTTCTCGTAGACGGTCGTCGTATAGAAATTATTGATTTCGCGGTATTTCGTCGGCCGTACCGGATGCGAGAGCGGGCCGCTGTCCTCGGGAAACTGCTCCGATTTCAGGTGGCGCACCTCGGCGATGCGCTTGACCGGGCGCGAGCGCTGGTCGGACGAGAATTCGTGGTCGCGATAAACCGTCAGGCCTTCCTTGAGGCAGAGCTGAAACCAATCGCGGCAGGTGATGCGGTTGCCGGTCCAGTTATGGAAATATTCATGCGCGATGATCGCTTCGATATTCGCATAGTCCGCATCGGTGGCGATTTCGGGATCGGCAAGGACGTATTTGTCGTTGAAAATATTGAGGCCCTTGTTCTCCATCGCGCCCATGTTGAAGTCGGAGACGGCGACGATCATGAAGATGTCGAGATCGTATTCCCGCCCGAACCGCTCCTCGTCCCACTTCATCGAGCGCTTCAGCGCGTCCATGGCATAGGCCGCGCGCGGCTCCTTGCCGTGCTCGACATAGATCTTCAGCACCACCTCGCGGCCGGACATGGTCGTGAACGTGTCTTCGACGACGCCGAGATCACCGGCGACCAGCGCGAAAAGATAGCTCGGCTTCGGATGCGGGTCGAACCATGCGGCGAAATGCTTGCCCGGGCCGTAGCCGGCGCCGCCGAGGAAGTTGCCGTTCGACAGCAGCAGCGGGTTGGCATCCTTGTCGGCGATGATGTTGACCGTAAACGGCGCAAGCACATCGGGGCGATCGGGGAAATAGGTGATGCGGCGGAAGCCTTCCGCCTCGCATTGCGTGCAGTAGATGCCGCCGGTGCGGTAAAGGCCCATCAGCTTGGTATTGGCCTCGGGGTTGATGATCGTCGTGATCGTCAGCTCGAACGGCGCGCTTTCCGGCAGGTCGCGCACCGTCAGACCGTCCGGTGTCGCGTCATAACGCGAAAGGTCGAGTTCCACCTGGTCGAACAGCAGCCCGGACAGCGTCAGTTCGTCGCCGTCGAGAACGATCGGCGCTGCCGGATCGGCGCCCGGGCGGCGATGAAAGATCAGGCGCGCCTCGACCTTCGTCTCCGTCGGGTCGAGTTCGAAAGTCAGGTCCACGCGTTCCAGCACGAAGTCGGTGGGACGGTAATCTGCCAGATGAATGACCTGGCCGGTATCTGTTCGCATGGTGTTTCCTGAAGACCGTTATTGGACACTGCGGAATACAGAGGCGGGCGCACTCTGCCATAAATTTGCCGGGCATGATTACATTAAAGTCTGAACTAAAGTTAAAGCAAATTGCCCGCGAACACGAAGTTCGCGGGCAAAATATCTTATTCCGGATTGATGAAGCCAACGGCCGCAGGAAAGACCGCTATTTCAGATTGAGCGCCGCCTTGATCGCCGCGTCGCTTTCCGTCCGCTGTACGACCACGCCGTACCAGCCGAGCCCGTCGTAATCCTCGTAGCCGAGGGTGCGCGCGAAGGCGACGATCGAGCCGTTATTGTCGTAGTAGCTGCCCTTTGCCTGGCCGGACGGATTGGCGAGCGCGAAATGGGAAAAGAGCAGGGCGGGATTGGTGGTGGCGATGACCCGGCTCTTGCCGTCGATGAGCATGACCGTCGTCTTTTCCGCCAGCTGCGGCGGCAGGTTCGCCTCTTTCTCGACGACCGCCTGGCCCTGGTTCTGCCAGTCGAAATAGACGCCGAGCGTGCCGATCAGCCGCCCGTCGAGCTTGCCGTTTTCGCGGATGCCCGTGGCATAGACGAGCGCCTGTCTGTTGTCGTGCAGCGGGCTGGCCTTGACCTCGTCGACGATGTAGGCGTCGCCGGAGGCGCAGGCTGCTGCCGCCCGGAACCAGGGATCGCCGGCGAGGCTCTTTCCGGCGAGCTTGCGCTGGAAATCGGGATTGGCCGATGCCACCACCTTGCCCGAGAGATCGGTCATGACCAGATCGAGATAGACGGTGTAGAAGCGGTTGATGACGCCGAGACGTTCCGCCGCGAAGGCGACGGTTTCCTGGCCCGGCTGCTGCAGCGCCTGCCAGAGCGCCGGGTCTGTCGCCCACCAGCGCACATCGGCCGTGCGCTCGAAGAGGTTGCGCACGATCAGCTGCACCAGCGTCTGCGCGAGATCCGTCAGGCGAACGCCCTCCATCTCCTCGACCAGTGAATCGGCCATGGCGCGGCTGAGGCCGATGCGACCGAGCACATTGCTCTCGAACCTGCCGGTGATGTCGGTTGCGATCTGCGCCAGCCTCTGCACCTCGTTGGCGACGACAGCAAAACCCTTGCCGGTCTCGCCGGCCCTTGCCGCCTCGATCAGAGCGTTGATCGCCAGCAGCTTGATCTGTTTCACGATATGGGTGTTGTCGGCGCTGAACCGCTCGAGGTCGGTGCTGATGCCGTCCGTGACGACACGCATGGAGCGCGGTGTCGCATTCTGCGACTGGGCAATCGTTTCTGCGCTGAGCGGCTTCATCAAAATGATCCTGGGAGAAGGGGCAATCGTTTGGCGAGGGAGGAAATTTCGGAACAGGTGACGAAAAACGATGCGTGGCTATGGTTTTCAATTGGTTAACGCCGAGCGCCGAGAGCGGAACATTTTAGGGCGAATGGTTCAAAGGGAGGAAAATTTGCGGCGGCAAGCGCGGTTGGGCTGCGGCCGGCGCCGATTTTGCGATTCTCCCGCGGTGTTCGCCATTTTTTCGCCCATTCCGATTTTCTTTCGCTACGATGGGAAACGTCATCCGTTGCGTTCCCGAGTCGAACGCGTCTCCCCGTTCCTGTGAAGTCAGCATCAAGAGCCAGGATCATGCACTCGGTTCTCAGAAACCCGATGAGAGGCATTGCGCTGAAAGTCTCGTCGGTCGTGGTCTTCCTGGCCATGCAGACCTTCATCAAGCTGGCCGGCTCGGACATTCCGCCTGGGCAGGTCACCTTCTGCAGGTCCTTTTTCGCGCTTTTTCCGATCATGGCCTATCTCGCCTATATCGGGCAGTTGCGCGCCGCCTTCTATACCGCCAATCCAGTCGGCCATCTCAAGCGCGGCACGATCGGCATCATGTCGATGGCTTTCGGTTTTTACGGGCTCCTGCATCTGCCGTTGCCGGAAGCGATCGCACTCGGCTACGCGCTGCCGCTCGTTGCCGTCATCTTCGCCGCAGTTTTTCTCGGCGAGACCGTGCGCGTGTATCGCTGGAGCGCCGTGCTGGTCGGCATGGTCGGCGTCGCCATCGTCTCCTGGCCGAAGCTCACGCTGTTTCGTGACGGCGGCATGGAGGCAGAGCAGGCGGTCGGTGCGCTGGCGGTGCTGCTTTCGGCCGTTCTCGGCGGCATGGCGATGATCCAGGTGCGCCGCCTCGTCGAGGAGGAAAAGACGGCGACGATCGTGCTTTATTTCTCGCTCACCGCATCGGTCTTTTCGCTGGCTTCGCTTCCTTTCGGCTGGCTCGTCCTGCCATGGCCGTCGGCGATCTATCTGATCGCGGCCGGATTTTGCGGCGGCGTCGCCCAGATCCTTTTGACGGAGAGCTATCGCCATGCCGACGTCTCCACCGTCGCGCCGTTCGAATATACCTCGATCCTGCTCGGCAGCATCGTCGCCTATTTCGTCTTCGGCGACGTGCCGAGCGTCACCATGCTGGTCGGCACGGCGATCGTCGTCGCCGCCGGCATCTTCATCATCTATCGCGAGCATCAGCTGGGCATCGAGCAAAGGGAGGCGCGAAAGGCCACGACGCCTCAAGCCTGAAGATCCGCAAGCGCGCGACGGTTTGAACGCAGTGATTGCCGCAGCTTGAAAATTGCGCTCAACGGCTGAAAGGATGGTGATTTCTAGGGATACCGATGACTGGTGGAATATGATTTTTGAACATGAGAGAGTATCATTTATTCGATGCCGTGCATGTCTGAATGGCCGCTGATGCCGGAGGAGTTTCCGGTAGCGCTGCTCCGAACGCTGGCCTGCGAACGGAGGTGGAGAAAAGCATAATGGCATTCACGGCGGAGCAATTGGCGGGGAACTGCTCCTTCCTGATGAGCATCCGCTTTTTGGCCGGGCAACTGCGCGGTATGTTCGATGCCGGCCCGCGGCTGGCGCGATTGCTCGCCTCCCAGCAGCGCTGGCTTCTGACCCAGACTGCCTATGCCCTCAACCTCGAATATGATCCGCGCGACCCGACGTCGGGCTTTACCGCCGTGCGGCTGACCGGGCGCATCACCGCCCATAAGGTGGCAAGCCGCAACACCGTGCTTGCCTTCATCGAGGAACTCTACACCTACCGCTTCATCACCCACACGCCCGGCGACGAGCGGCGGCGGCCGCGCCATTTCGAACCGGCCGAAGTCAGCCATCAGGCTATGTTTGCGTGGATTCTCGGCAATCTCGCCGCACTCGACCTGCTCGACGGCGGCGAAAGGGCCGCCACTTTTCAAGCAAATCCTTCATTGATGAGGCTCATCCAGCCGCGTATTGCCCGCCATTGCCTGGAAGACGCCGCCTGGCGCGAGCCGCCGGAGCAGGTGGCGCTGTTTCTCTGGACGGAGGCCGGCGGACTCGTCGTCGACCATTTCATGGCCCGGATGGATATCGAAAACGCCGAGTTGGACAGGTTCCCCGTCGGCCGTGTCGAAACCCGCGCGCTCGCAAGCGATTTCATGATGTCGCGCACCCATCTGCAGCGGCTGCTGGCAAAGGCGGCGCAGCGCGGCTGCGTCGGCTGGCAGGACGAAACGCGCAAGACGCATCTGTGGGTATCGCGGGATTTCGTCGAGCAATATTGCGCCTGGCAGGCGGTCAAGTTCGCCTATGTCGACGAAGCCTTCGAATGGGCGACCTCACCCGCTCGAAAATCGGAATCGGCAACGCCCGACGCCTAAGCTCAAACGACTGCACGTCCGATCAGAGAACGATTGCCGCAGCGCTTGTGCCGGCATCGGCCGGCTTGACCCGCTCGCGCTCATATTCCCGCGCGGCGCAGACCGCGGCGCGGATATGTTCGAACGTGTCGATGTTGCGCAGAAGCGATATCAGGATCGTGGACATGCAAGTTACTCTTGACGCGGAGGGCAGGCGAAGCGCCTGCCGCTCAATATTGCTGGAAGTCGGAGAAGACGGCGGTCGGGCGCGCCGTGCGGCTGTTGACGCCGGTGCCGCGGGCAACCATCTGTTCGTTCGTGGCAAAACCGAAACGGCTGTAGCCGTGCGTGGAACGAACTTGGTCGCCGGCGAGGCGAAGGGTTTCAAACCCGCAATGGATAGGACGAAAACGCTTGTTCATGGCCTTGGTTCCTGTGATTCCTCCCAAGACACAGGCCTATATTGCAGTGCAGCATAAATTCCGCAATGCGTCATGACGCGATGCAGCTATGCGAAAAACGCATGGACTGTTTCACAAATTATTCAACTTCGGCTAATTTCTGAGCAGCGAGAGGGACTTAAGCTTCGCCTGAAAAGCGAGCAGGTCGTTCCAGGCGAGCCGTTTATTGACGGGCGCGGTTAACAGATCCTGAGGATGCAGGCTGGCGATCGCCGGAATGGTGTGCTCGGCGACGGCGATTTCCTTCCAGCGGCCGCGCAGGCCGTGAATCGTATCGTTTTCCCCGAAGAAGAAGCGTGCCGAAAAATTGCCGAGCAGCAGGATCACCTTGGGTTCGGCCAGCGCGATCTGCCGCTCGATGAAGGGCCGGCAGATATCCACTTCCGCCTGAGACGCCGGGCGATTGCCGGGCGGACGCCAGGGGATGACCTGCGTCAGCAGGATCGCCGAACGTGTCAGCCCGATTGCGGCCAGCATCTTGTCGAACAATTGGCCGGATTTTCCCGAGAACGGCGTGCCCTCACGATCGTCTTCAGCGCTCGGGGCCGAACCGATCACCATGATTCCGCTCGCCGCATCGCCGTCGGCAAAGATGGTCGAGCGGGCGCTATGCTTGAGATTGCAGCCGTTGAAGCCTTCGATCGCGGTCTTGAGTTCGCCGAGCGAGCGCGCGGCTTCGGCAACGAAACGCGCCTGCTGCACGGCCTCGCCGTCGGGGATGGCAGGTTGCGGGCCGGAAGCGGCGCGTTCGGCCGGAGCCGGGCGCGCGGCCGCAGTCGGGCGCGGCGGTACCTGGCGTTCGGCAGGGACGGGGCGTTCCTGCTGGGCCTGCGCCGCCGGACGGCGGGCGGCCTTCATCGCCTCGAACTCGGCGAAGCGGTCGATCGCCTCTTCCTCCAGCAGCCATTCCACGCCGGCATCCGCATGGAAATGCAGAAGCGCTGCCAGTTCGGCGGGGGAAAGGTCTTGGGCGGAGATCATGCGGCAAGTCTAGCGGAGAGAAATGGGCATTGAAAGGGCGGCCGGCATATTGGCCGCCCTTGGCCGTTCTATTGCACAGTCCATTGCGCGATGTCGTCGCGTTCGCCGATCAGCGCCAGGCCATGGGCGATCGACAGAAGCTCGCCGCCGGTCTCGATCCGGTCGCGGTCGAAGCGCTCGGTGAAGATGCGGCGCACGGCCGGCACGAAGGAAGTGCCGCCGGTCAGGAACACCTTGTCGATGTCGGCCGCTTTCGTCTCGGTCTTGTCGAGCACGTCGTCGAGCGCGCCTTCGATGCGGGCGAGATCCTCGGCGATCCAGCCCTCGAAGTCGCTGCGCTTGATGCTGCGATGGCCGCTGCGGCCAAGCGGGGCGAAATCGAAAGGCGCCTCCTCCGAGGTCGAAAGCGCCATCTTCGTCGCAGACACCGCCTGGTAGAGGGGATAGCCCTCGTCATGGTCGATCAGGTCGATGAAAATTTCGAGCTTCTCCGGCTCCAGGCTGGTGCGCACCAGTTTCTTCAGGTCCTCGAATTCGCGCGTGGTCTTGAAGATCGACAGCTGGTTCCAGCGGCCGAAGCTGGAATAGTAGTTCGACGGCACTTCGAGGATCTTGTCGAAGCTCCTGAAATGGCTGCCCTTGCCGATCAGCGGCGCGACGATGTTGTCGATCATCCTGTAATCGAAATGGTCGCCGGCCACACCGACGCCGGAATGGCCGATCGGCGTTGCCGTCAGCTTGCCGGCGATGGTTTCGAAGCGGATCAGCGAATAGTCGGTCGTGCCGCCGCCGAAATCGGCGACCAGCACGGTCGCATCCCGCTTCAGGTTCTGCGCGAAGTAGAAGGCGGCTGCGACCGGCTCGTAGACATAGTGGATTTCGGGAAAGCCGAAACGCGACAGCGCCTCGTTGTAGCGCTCGGTCGCGAGCGCAGGATCGGGGCTGGCGCCGGCAAAATGCACCGGCCGACCCGTGACGATGCGGCTGACGTCGGCAGGCCAGCTGTCGCCGGCATAGTTGCGCAGGCGCCGCACGAAGACTTCCATCAGATCTTCGAAACTGTGCCGCTTGGCGTAGATCAGCGTGCCCTGGAACAGCGCGCTCGCCGCAAAGGTCTTGATCGACTGCAGGAAGCGGCATTCGCCGGGATTGTCGATGAACTGGCGGATCGCCGCATGGCCCGCTTCCACCTTCAGCGCCGCGGCGCCGAGCTGGCCGTCCTTCATGAAGGAGAGTGCGGTGCGCATGCTGTCGGCCGTGCCCGCCGTGCTCGTGAACGCCATCGAGCGCGTTGCCCCGCCATCCGCCATGGCGAGAACCGTATTCGTCGTGCCAAAGTCGAAACCCAGCGCCTGAGCCATGCCCGCACCTCTTCATGCCGATTGTTATTGGAGACGGAGCCGTCGCTCCGCGAAAGGGCGCAGGGGCGCCCGAATTCAGGAGGGCGGGTGATGCCACAGGGGCGTGACACATTCAAGCGAATTGAAGGCCGATATGCTGAGAGGCGCGCATCTTCTCCCGCTTGGAGAGAAGGCACGCGCCCCAAAAGTTGAATCGGCAATGCCGGGATCAGCGGGCCGTCATCACTCGGCAGCCATTGCGCGCGCCTCTTCCACCACCGGCTCCTCGATCTTCTTCTGGCCGAGCAGGCGGCCGAGGAAGTTTCCGAAGCGATCCATCTCGACGAAGATGACGGGGGTGATGAAGAGCGTCAGCAACTGCGAGACGACGAGGCCGCCGACGACGGCGATGCCGAGCGGCTGGCGCAGCTCCGAGCTTGCGCCGGTGCCGAGCGCGATCGGCAGGGCGCCGAGCAGGGCGCAGAAGGTCGTCATCATGATCGGCCGGAAGCGCCGCACGCAGGCCTCGTGGATCGCCGCTGTCGCCTTTTCGCCCGTCGTTCGCATGGTCTCCACCGCGACGTCGATCATCATGATCGCGTTCTTCTTGACGATGCCGATCAGCATCAGGAGCCCGATGAGAGCGATGATCGAAAGGTCGAAGCCCATGATCTTTAGCGCCAGCAGCGCACCGAAGGCCGCCGCCGGCAGGCCGGAGAGAATGGTCAGCGGATGGATGAAGCTCTCATAGAGCACACCGAGCACGACATAGATGGTCAGCACGGCCGCCAGGATCAGGTAGGGCGTATTGCCCTGCGACTGCTGGAAGATCTCCGCCGTACCGCCATAGGAGGTGAAGACGTCGGCCGGCATGGAGATGTCCTTCTTGATCTGCTCGATCGCCGCGGTCGCGTCGCTGAGCGACACGCCCTCCGGCAGGTTGAAGGAAACGGTGGTCGAGACGAGTTGGCCGGTCTGGTTGATGGTGACGGGGCCGGTGGTGCGCTGGACATGCGCGAAGTTCGAAAGCGGCACCAGGCTGCCATTGGACGAGGCGACGCGGATCTCCGACAGCTTCTGGTCGTCCCAGGGTTTGCTGGTGTCGTATTCGACGATCACGTCGTAGCTGTCGCCGGTCGACTGGATTTCGGCGGCGGCATAACCGCTGAAGGATTCCTGCAGCGTCGTGCGCAGCGTGTCGTTGTCGATCCCGTAAGCGGCTGCCCGCTCGGTATCGATGACGATATTGGCCTGCAGGGCGTTGTTCTGGGCATCCGAGGTGACGTCGGTGAACAGGCGTTCCTTACGCATCGCCGCCTGGATCTTGTCGGCCCAGAGGTTGGTCTGGTCGGCGCTCAGCGCCTGGATGACCAGCTGATACTGGCTGGCGGTCTGGCGGCCGCCGAAGCGCAGGCTCTGGTTCGGCGTCACGAAGGCCTGCAGTCCGGGGATCTTGTTGATCGCAGTGCGCAGCTCGCGCAGCGTCTGGTCCAGCGGCGGACGCTCCTTCTTGTCCTTGAGCTCGACGAACATCGAGCCGTTGTTCTGCGGCTTATTCGGATTGCCGCCGATCGTCGACATCACGTGGTTGACGGCGGGGTTGGCCTTGACGGCGGCTGCCGCCTGCAGCTGCAGCGCCTCCATGGCGGAATAGGAAATGTCCTGCCTGGCCTGCGTGCTGATCGTCAGGCGGCCGATATCCTCCTGCGGGAAGAAGCTCGTCGGCAGCGTCATGAAGAAATAGATCGTCAGCGCGACCGAGCCGAGGAAGACGCCGAGGATCGTGACACGATGGCGAAGACACCAGCCGACGGCCCTGTCGTAGCCGTTGAGCGTCCGCTCGAAGCCGGCATCGAAGAGGCGGATCAGAAGCGGCGGGCGGCTGTGATTGTTCGACAGGCGCGAGCCGAGCATGGGTGTCACGGTCAGCGAGACGATCGCCGAGGAGATGATGGCGATGGCGACCACCATGCCGAATTCGTTGAACACCCGGCCGACGACGCCGCCCATCAGCAGGATCGGAATGAAGACCGCGATCAGCGAAACCGACATGGAAATGATGGTGTAGCTGACTTCGCCGGCGCCCTTGATCGCCGCCTCCCGCACCGGCATGCCTTCCTCGACATGGCGCAGGATGTTTTCGAGCATGACGATCGCGTCGTCCACCACGAGCCCCACCGCGAGCGTCAGCCCGAGCAGGGAGATGTTGTCGATACTGTAGCCGAGCACATACATCATGCCGAAGGTCGCAATCAGCGACAGCGGAACGGCAAGCCCCGGAATGATCGTTGCCGTGGCATGGCCGGTGAAGAGGTAGATGACGAGAACGACGAGGCCGATCGTCAGCAGCAGCGTGAACTTCACGTCGGCGATGGCGGCCCGGATCGGCTTTGCGGCGTCGTTCATGACGACTGTCGTGACCGAAGATGGAATTTCGGCGTGAAGCTGCGGCAGCTTGGCGTTGATCGCATCGACGACGTCGACGGTGTTGGCGTCCGGCTGCCGCTGGATGGCGAGGATGATGCCGCGCTGGCCGTCATACCAGCTGCCGGTATACTGGTTCTCGACGCTGTCCTGCACATCGGCGATATCGCCGAGGTGGATCGGTGCGCCGTTCGGATTGGCGATGACGAGCGAGCGGAACTGGTCGGCGTTGGTGCGCTGTGTGTTCGCCGTGATGGTCATGCTCTGCGAATTGTTCTGCAGGGTGCCCACGGGCTGCTGGCTGTTGGCGGCGGCAAGCGCCTTGTTGACGGTATCGATGCCGATGCCGCGGGTGAGCAGCTTGTTGGGATCGACCTCGACGCGCACGGCATAGGTCTGCGCGCCGTAGACGCTGACCTGGGCAACGCCGGGAAGCGTGGAAAGCGACGGCGAGATGATGTCTTCGGCGATTTCGTCGAGCTTGCTGCGCGGCATGGTGTTGCTCTGCACGGAGAGCAGCATGACCGGCGCATCGGCCGGGTTCGTCTTGCGGTAGCTCGGCGGCGTCGTCAGATTGTCGGGCAGCTGCCGGGTCGCATGTGAGATCGCCGCCTGCACGTCGGCTGCGGCCGCGTCGATATCGCGATTGAGGTCGAATTGCAGCACGATGCTGGTGCTGCCGAGCGAGCTCGAGGCACTGATTTCGCTGATCCCGGGGATGGTCTCGAACTGCTTGATCAACGGTGTCGAGACCGAGGTTGCCATCGTTTGGGGCGAGGCGCCGCTCAGCTGTGCCGAAACGTTGATGGTGGGAAAATCGACTTGCGGCAGTGCTGCGACCGGCACCAGCTGATAACCGGCCAGGCCGGCCAGAATGACGCCGATCGCAAGCAGCGTCGTCGCGACGGGGCGTTGGATGCAGAAATTTGGGATCATTGCTGAGCTCCCACCGCGATCGTCTGGGTCTGCTGCTGTTGCTGGGGCTCTTCGGCGGAGGCGACATCAAGCGTCTTGTCGTCGAACTGCTCCTTGATCGCCTGCTGGTCGGTGAGCTGGCCCTGGCCCTCGACGACGACGTGATCGCCTTCAGAAAGGCCCGATTCGATGGCGGTAAAGCCGCCATTGGCGCGGGCGACGGTGACCGGGGTCAGATGCGATTTGCCGTCCTTGGCGACGAAGGCGAAGAACCCGTCCGGGCCGGGGCTGACAGCAACCGTCGGCACGACCACCTGCTGCTCTTCATTGTCGAAATGCACGATGATGTTGACCGACTGGCCGGGCCAGAGCGCGCCGGAGGCGTTCTCAAATTTCGCCTTGGCGAGGATCGTGCCGGAAGCCGTGTCGACGGTATTGTCGTAGAAGCTGATCTCGCCCTTCCTGACCTGCCCCTTGGTGGAGGAGGGAACCGTGCTGACCTCGACCGGGCCGGCTGCGAGCGCGTTTTTCAACTCACGCAGATAGCGTTCCTGCAGGTGGAATTTCACATAGATCGGATCGTATTTCGCGATGGTGACGATCGCCGAGCCGGCATTGACGAAGGCGCCCTTGCTGATGGTGATGTCGCCGAGCCGGCCGTCGAACGGCGCGCGAATGTCGGTATTCTCGAGTATGATCTGGTCCGAGGCAAGCGTCGCCTTGTCCGCATCGACCGTGGCCGCGGCGGTGTCGCGGGCGGCTCTCGCCTGATCGAGGCTTTGCTGGGTGCCAGCCTTCTGGTCGAAGAGGTCTTGGGCGCGCACCAGCGCCGTTTCGGATTCCGAAAGCGTTGCGGTGTCGCGTACGATCATCGCATTGTCCTTGTCGACGGCCGCCTTGGCCGTCCGGTCGTCCAGCTTGGCGATCAGGTCCCCGGCTTTGACGGTTGCGCCATCCTTGGCACTAATGCTGACGATCAGACCCTGCTCTTGCGCCGCAATGGTCGTGTTGTCTTCGGCATCGGCCCAGCCGGAAGCCGTCACATCCGTCGGCAGCGCCGTTTTCACCGCTGCGACCGTTTTGACGACGGTCGGGCCGCCGCCACCGCGTCGGCGCCCGCCTCCCTGATGCTGCCCGCCGTCTTGTGCCTGATCGGCCTGCGCCTGCTGGGCGCCGCCATTGCCGCCTGCAGGCTGTTTGATCAGCTGCGAGAGATAGGGAATGTGGGAGGCATACGGGATCAGATTCCCGAATTGCCAGAAGCCGACGGCGGCAACAGCGATAACGCTGACGGTGATCCAAAATTTCTTCATGGGCGAGACCGGTCTTTGGGCAAGGTTGCTGGGGCAAGGTTGCGAAAATTTATGCCCAGATTGAGCCACTTCTATTGCGGCGCAAAAAAGACATAATTCACCGGTCGCGATCACTAAGTAGTTATAAGGGCTTAAATTTTTGTAATGAATATTCCGTAATATTCAAACTATACTAATATAATGCCAGTGTAACCTCACGCGGTTTGACGGGCAAATTCTGACCAGGGATGACGTCGACCTGCAGCTCCGTCCATTGCGCGGCAAGAAGGCGGAAGAAAGAGAAGGTAGGTCGTCATGACCGAGTTGGACGCCAGCGAATTTCGCTCTCTCATTACAAGCGTGTTTCCTCATCTCACCGGCGCTGTCTTCAAACTGGCGGCGAAGGGATGGGATTCGATAGCGGTCGATGTCGATGACACGCTGATCTTCAAATTCCCCCGCGATCTCAGCGCGGAACGGGCGCTTCGCAAGGAAGCTGCCTTGCTCGGCGTCGTACGGCCGTCGCTGTCGATGGCAGTACCCGACATGCGCATTCACGAAGGGCCGCCGTTCTTCTCCAGCCACACCAAGATCGAAGGCGAACACCTGATCACCGAGGATTACGAAGCACTCGGGGAGGGCGACCGTCGGCGCCTTGCGGATGATCTGGCGCGGTTTTACGCCGAGCTGCATGTGATCGAGGCCGATCGCATGCATGAGGCCGGTGCCGGGGCGATCCAGCCGTGGCAATCGCCGGAAGCCGTGCGAACCAAGGCCCTGCCGCTGCTGCCGCCTGAGATCAGGCGTTTTGCGCAGAGGGTCGTTTCCGATTTCGAAATCCTGCCGCCCGATCCCTATGGAAATATCTACGGCTTCTTCGACGGCCACGGCTGGAACATGGCCTTCGACCATGGGCAAAAACGGCTCAACGGTATCTACGATTTCGCCGATTCCGGCTTTGGCCCACTGCACCAGGAGTTCATTTATTCGAACTTCATATCGCCGGATCTGACGGCGCGTATCGTGTCGGCCTATGAAAGCCTGACCGGGCGCAGGCTCGACCGGCGGCGCATTGCCATCCTGACGGGCTTCCATCGCCTGTCCGAGCTCGCCGAGCTTGCAGACGATCCTGCTAACGTCGAACAGATGGTGCGAAGTGCTGCGGCATGGGCCGCCATCGCGGCCCGCGCGGATTGAGCGTGGCCGTCAGACGGACCGGGCAGCGCCGCCGTCACAGCGGATGAGCGAGCCGGTGATATAGCTCGCCGGCTGGCTGCAAAGGAAGGCGGCGGTTGCGGCGAACTCCTCGACCTTGCCGTAGCGGCCGACCGGGATGCGCGCTTCCTTGTCGGCGCGGATCTCTTCGAGGCTCTTGCCTGTCCGCTTCGCCGCGGCGCCGTCGAGGTCGTCGAGCCTTCCCGTCAGGATGCTGCCCGGCAGGAGCAGGTTTGTGGTGACGCCGAAGCCTGCCACTTCTGATGCAAGCGTCTTGCTCCAGCCGGCAAGGGCCGGGCGCAGCGTATTCGACAGCGCCAGATTGGCGATCGGTTCGATCACGCCCGACGAGGCGACCGTCAGGATGCGGCCCCAGCCCTGCGCCTTCATGCCGGGCAGCAGCGCGTTGGTGAGCGTGATCACGCGGGCGACCATGGAGAGGAAATAGGTCTCGAGCTTTTCGGCCGTCATGTCCTCGGTCGTGCCGGGTGTCGGGCCGCCGGTATTGTTGACGAGGATATCGAGCCCGCCGAATTTTTCCTTCACCGCCGTCGTGACTGTCTCGACGAAGCGCTCGTCGCCGAGATCGGCCCAGATCCAGTCGGCCTTGCCCTTGCCTTCGGCGTTGATCGCCTTGCAATTGGCCTCGAGCTGTTCGCCGCTGCGCCCGCACAGCAGCACGTTTGCGCCCTCCCGCGCCAACGCCGCGGCGATGCCGAGGCCGAGGCCGCGTGAGGAGGCGAGAACGAGCGCGCGTTTGCCTTCGATGCCGAGATCCATGACTTTGTCCTCCGATATCCTAGAGCGATGTATAAGGCGCAAGCGGCGGAAAAGGAAAGGGAGGCTGACGGGCTTGCCGCCGTTTGATAATTGACGTTCACGTAAACGTTATATACTCCTGACGGAGTAGGCCTATCATTGTGCGAATTGGAAGATCGGCTGTCGTATCTCGGCTCGACAATCCGATCTCGTTTTGACAAGAAGTGCTCATGAGGGATGAGGCCGCCTGCGGCCAAGCGGAGACGAATGGATGA
The DNA here is from genome assembly GCF_047445895.1 of Rhizobium sp. BR 249. Classification (NCBI taxonomy): domain Bacteria; kingdom Pseudomonadati; phylum Pseudomonadota; class Alphaproteobacteria; order Hyphomicrobiales; family Rhizobiaceae; genus Rhizobium; species Rhizobium sp. BR 249. The sequence continues at coordinate 38,457 of NZ_JARWKX010000038.1, forward strand.
GCGAGATGACTGACCTGCCCGAACGCGAGAGCATGGAATTCGACGTCGTGATCGTCGGCGCCGGTCCGGCCGGTCTGGCGGCGGCGATCCGGCTGAAGCAGGTCGATCCGGAACTGTCGGTCGTGGTGCTGGAGAAGGGCGCCGAGGTCGGCGCCCATATCCTCTCAGGCGCGGTGGTCGATCCGATCGGCATCGACCGGCTGCTGCCCGGCTGGCGCGAGGATGGTGATCATCCCTTCAAGACCGAGGTGACGGCAGACCACTTCCTGGTGCTCGGCCCGGCCGGCTCGATCCGCCTGCCGAACATGCTGATGCCGCCGCTGATGAACAATCACGGCAACTACATCGTCTCGCTCGGAAACGTCTGTCGCTGGCTGGCGACCAAGGCGGAAGAACTCGGCGTCGAGATCTATCCGGGCTTTGCCGCAACCGAAGTGCTCTACAATGAGGCGGGTGCCGTCATTGGTGTCGCCACCGGCGACATGGGCATCGAGAGGAACGGCGAGCCCGGCCCGAACTATACCCGCGGCATGGAACTGCTCGGCAAATA
>NZ_JARWKX010000039.1:0-38620 GCF_047445895.1 Rhizobium sp. BR 249
CCTGCCTTGCATACGAACCAGGTTGTTCCAGCAACCATTCGGGCCACGATGAGGAGCCGATCGCGATCCTGCTTCTCCCCAACCCTAAAGGTTCTGGTGGCTGCGATCCGACAATCGGCGCGCCTTTGGCCGGGCGGCCGCCCGGCCAAAGGCAGTCACCTTATACAACATCTCTTATGCAAGGTGGCCCGAAGGGTCGGATGAGGGGGCCACACGCAACACCTTCAGTAATAGTCTACACCGCACAACGCTGGCAACGCCGTCTCCGGCATCCCAAACACGCCGAAACGATACCAGCACGGTCGAAGCCGGCATGGACGTTCTTGAGAAGCCGTTTTCGCGGCCCCTCACCACGCCCAATCAGAACAACCCTTCGATATAACCCTGCTCATTCAGAAAAATCCGTTCCGCCGAGGGCGATTTCGGCAGGCCGGGCATCGTCATGATCTCGCCGGTGATGGCGACGACGAAGCCGGCTCCGGCGGAAAGCCGCACCTCCCGCACGGAGACGATATGGCCTTCCGGCGCGCCGCGGAGATTCGGGTCAGTGGAGAAGGAATACTGCGTCTTCGCCATGCAGACCGGCAGTTTGCCGTAGCCCTGCTCCTCCCATGTCTGCAACTGGTCGCGCACCGCCTTGTCGGCCGTCACCTCGCCGGCATGGTAGATCTTCGAGGCGACGATCTCGATCTTTTCGAACAGTGAAAGGTCGTCGCCGTAGAGCGGCTGGAATTTCGCCTGGCCGGATTCGGCCAGTTCCACTACCTTATGCGCCAGTTCCTCGATGCCGGCCGAGCCCTTGGCCCAGTGCTGGCAGAGGATCGCTTCGGCGCCGAGCCGCGAGACGAATTCCTTCACCGCCGCGATCTCGGCATCAGTATCCGTGACGAAATGATTGATCGCGACGACCACGGGCACGCCGAAGCGGCGCACATTGGCCACATGCCGGCCGAGATTGGCGCAGCCCTTCTTCAGCGCCGCGACATCCTCCGTGCCGAGATCCTCCTTCTTCACGCCGCCATTCATCTTCAGCGCCCTGACGGTCGCGACGATGACGGCCGCATCCGGTTTCAGCCCGGCCTTGCGGCACTTGATGTCGAAGAATTTCTCCGCGCCGAGATCGGCCCCGAAGCCTGCTTCCGTCACCACATAATCGCCGAGCTTCAGCGCCGTCTTCGTCGCCGTCACCGAATTGCAGCCATGGGCGATGTTGGCGAAGGGGCCGCCGTGTACGAAGGCCGGATTGTTCTCCAGGGTCTGCACCAGGTTCGGCTGCATCGCATCCTTCAAGAGCACCGCCATGGCGCCATCGGCTTTTAGGTCGCGCGCATGCACCGGCGTCCTGTCGAAGCGGTAGCCGACGATGATGTCGCCGAGCCGCCGCTCCAGATCCTTGAGATCGGTGGCGAGGCAGAGGATCGCCATCACCTCGGAGGCGACGGTGATGTCGAAGCCGCCCTGGCGCGGGAAGCCGTTGGCGACGCCGCCGAGCGAGGAGACCATGCTCCTCAGCGCCCGGTCGTTCATGTCCATGACCCGCCGCCAGGTGATGCGGCGGATGTCGATATTCTCCTCGTTGCCCCAGTAGATGTGGTTGTCGATCATCGCCGCCAGCAGATTGTGCGCCGAAGTAATCGCATGGAAATCGCCGGTGAAATGCAGGTTGATGTCTTCCATCGGCACGACCTGCGCATAGCCGCCGCCGGCCGCTCCCCCCTTGACGCCGAAGCAGGGGCCGAGCGACGCCTCACGGATACAGACGATCGCTTTCCTGCCGATCCGGTTCAGCCCGTCGCCGAGGCCGACGGTCGTCGTCGTCTTGCCCTCGCCCGCCGGCGTCGGATTGATCGCGGTGACGAGGATCAGCCTGCCGTCCTTCTTGCCCGCCTGCGCCGCAATGAAATCCGCGCTGATCTTTGCCTTGTCGTGACCATAGGGAACGAGCTGCTCGGCCGGAATGCCGAGCTTCGCCCCGATTTCGACGATCGGTTTCTTGGCCGCGGCGCGCGCGATTTCGATATCGGATTTGATTGTTGGCATGGATGGTCCCCGTCCCGGCCCGCGCAGGCGCGAAGGCGTTTGTCCTCGTCATTGGGATATCGAAATATCGGCAAGCTGTGAATAGCGCTCGCCTTGTGGCCGCCACGCTGGACGGTTATGTGGCGCTCAACGAACGCGGCCTCTCAAGGTGAAGACATGAAAGCACTGGAACTCCTCATCGAGCGTATCATCCTGTCGAGCCGCTGGCTCCTCGTCGCCTTCTATATAGGCCTGGTGCTGGCGCTCGCCGCCTATGCCGTTTCCTTCGGCTACAAGCTCTTGAAGATCGCCTCCAGCGTCTTCGTGCTCGACGAGGCGGGGATGATCCTTGCCATGCTCAGCCTGATCGATGCGGCGCTCGTCGCAAGCCTGATCGTCATGGTGATGATCTCCGGCTACGAGAATTTCGTCAGCCGTTTCGATGAAGCCGACGGGGCCGACAATGAGGTTTCCTTCCTCGGCAAGCTCGATTCAGGCAGTCTGAAGATCAAGGTCGCCTCCTCGATCGTCGCCATCTCCTCCATCCACCTGCTGCAGGTCTTCCTCAATGCCGACAAATACGAGGACGGCAAGATCATGTGGCTGACGCTCATGCACCTCGCCTTCGTCGCCTCTGCCGTCATGCTCGGCTTCCTGGAGAAGCTGATGAGCGCTACGTCGAAGAACGATCTGAAGGATAAGGGTTAGCCGCCCGAAGGCGTCGACGTAGCCGGCGCGGGCGGCACGGCCGCCGGATGGCCATGGCAGACGGCCTCGGGTGTGGCGTCCGGCGCGCAGAGCGGCATGCCGGGCCACTCATTGTAGGCCAGCATGTCGGTGGTCAGGCCCATTCGAAGCGCGTCAGCGGGCGGTACGATGGCGATGCTGTCGGGTTTGGCGCTCATCATCGTGTCGATCACATCGTCGCTGACGCCCATTTCCTTCAAATAAGCCATCAGCGCGGCGTTGGCTTTCTTGCCGAGCTTGGTGGAACTGGTCTGGCCCGCCGCCTTGCGGCCGACCTCCTTGCGGGAGACTTCCTTCTTCTTGCCGTTCACCATCTTGTATTCGATGCGGTAAGAAACGCGCACCCTGTTGTAGATGGTCGTGATCTGGTGGACGCCGATGACGGACCATTGCGACGCGACACGCGACGTCCCGCCGGCAAAGGCCAGCGGACAGGCGGAAAAGCAGTATGCACCGGCCGAATAGGTGTAACCGGCAGCAGTGCCATCCTTGGCGATGGCGACATCGCAGAGCGTATCCTGAACCGGACAACCCTTCAGCCGCGTGCCGCCGACCGCCGTTTCCAGGCCTGCCTTGCGGATCATCCGGCCCATCGCATAGGCGGCATCGACGTCACCGCCTTCGGAACGGAAAACGACCGGCAGTTTCCGGTCGCCGATCTTCTTGAGGACCTTTCTCAACCGGGCAGGCGTATCGGCGGTTATGCGCCCCTCGGCCGATATCCATTGCGGACAGTTTTCCTGGCAGAGGAAACTGCGCACGATGGTGAAACGCATCGGGGGCTGCGCCGGCTGCTTCTTCTGCTCGGCAGCCTGCGAGGTTGCAGCCCCGATCGGCAAGGTCAAAAGAAACAAGGAAAGTAACACGAGAGAAAACAGAGACTTCGCAAAAACAGAAATCGCAGGTCGCACGATTAAATCGCCTTGGCTATACATGACGATACGCTTAGCAATTGCCTTGAACCGCAGCAAGCCGGATTTAGACGTCCGCTGCCGGGTTAGGGTCCCATCGCAGTGATTCTCTTCCCAGCCGGCACAGGCGAAATTCGCAGTTATCCCCTGATGAAGGAAGTTATCGATACCACAACGCTACTAGCGTCAACGGCAACTCAACCGAGGCGGGCGCAGTTGTGGCTAATTTTTCACAATTTGAATTAATCGCCTCCCGCGAAGGCAATTGGGACTAGCATCCGGCCGCGTTTCTGTATTTGATAGCGGTAACATTAGGCTGGCTGGGGGCGTATCAATGTCTTACATGACTACCTCTGAAAGACAGTCATTGCTTTCGGCGGAACTTGAAACTGCACGAACACGTAGTCTGTTCGCACAGGCGCTCGGCAGAATATCCGCGGCTTTCGGCCTGTCGCATGCAACGGTGATGCATGCCCCTTCCCCGGAAGATCTGCTCCTGAAACCCCTGCTGATCGAGAGTTCGCTTCCCGCCGCCTATGTCAGGGATTTCGACCGCGCCCACATGATGCGCGGCTGCCCTTTTGGCTTACGGCTGAGGGAGTCGGCCGTGCCGCCCGTGTGGCACCTGAACGACACCGCCAACGCTCACGCTTTCCCCGCCGAGCTGCGCGCGCTGATGTTGCACCATGCCATACCGGCGGGCGTCGCCATGCCGGCCATTGCTGCCGACGGCCAGCGCCTGGTCTTCTGGTTCTGCGGCGAACGGGCAGCGCTCGGCCAGAGCGAGGTCAACGAGCTGGCGATGATCATTCTGCATGCGCTCGATGCCTATAACGCCGTCAAGCGCAATGAGGAGAGCGCGCATAGTGCGCTGTCGGCGCGTGAACTGGAAGTCGTCCGCTGGACGGCGCAGGGCAAGACCTCGATCGAGATCGGCCAGATCCTGACGCTGTCGGACCATACGGTGAATGCCTACATGACCAACGCGATCAAAAAACTCGATTGCGTCAACCGTACCCAGTTGGTAGCTAAAGCCATCCGATTGAAGCTGATCAGCTGAGGAATCAGAAGAGAGTCAGCACGTCGTCCCGTGATCTGGGGGAAAACGTGCCACTGCGCTTCGAACAGCCTGTCATCGACAAAATAGAGCAATCCCGCGCCCATATCGGCATCACCGATGCGGAAATCGTCCAGATGCTCGCGGCCTATCGCTTTTTCGGCTTCTGGCGCATCGACATCGAAACTGGACATTTCTTCGCCAGCGAGGACGTTCACGCGATTTTCGACCTCCCCTACAGCGACGGCCCCGTCAATCTGGCAGAGCTGATGTCGCGCATCCACGCGGAGGATCGCAGCCTGATCGCCGAAACCTTCGAACAGGCGAGCCTTCACGGCACCGGCTTCCATTTCGTCTATCGCGTCGACAACCGACATGGCGGCTACAAGCTGGTGCGCAGCGTCGGCCGCTTCCGCGACGACGCAAGCGGCGGCGGCATCGTCGGCGTCACCTACGAATTCGTCGAGAAACTGCGCGTCGTCGGCTTCGAGGACAACGCGCAGCACCGCTGAATATCCTATCGGTCGAGCACCGAACGGATCTCGACGAGGTTCGAGCGCACCCGCAGAATGTAGAAGCCCATGGTGGCGAGGTGGCTCGGCATGATCCAGCCATCCTCGCGCCCGTTCGAGATGATTGCCGGCTGAATGCGCAGCGCGGCCTGGAACTGCCGCGTCGTGCCGCCCCAGATCGCGCCGAGATTGCGTTCCTGCACCACCTGCGAGAAATCCGCCTGCGCGGCGGTCAGGATGGCGTAATAGGCGTAGAGCTGGCCATAGGCGAACCAGAACCGGTCGTCGGCGCGCGTATCGAACCAGCCGCGATTGTGGTGCTCCGAGCGCTCGGCGAGCATGTCGGAGGTGCTGCCGAGATCGTTGGCGATGCGGTCGATGAACTGCATCAGATTGTCGGCGCGACCATCGAAAATAGCGTTGCAGGCGGCGAGATCGGTGTTGAACTTGCGCAGGTCTCCGATTGCCGTGCGATAGAAGGAAGGCGTCGGCGTCTTTGGGCCGAAAGGATTGAGCCCGAAATACCAGCTGTATTCGTCGAATTGCAGATTGCCGCGCGCGCGCTGCAAATCGTTGTTGATGCCCGAGGTGCCGCGTACGCGCCCGAGCGTATCGACAAGCTCCGCCGACGTCCGGCGGACCGCCTGGTTGATGCCCCGCTGGAACGACGCCTTGTTATCGAGGAAAGGCGTATGGTCCCAGTCGATGCCGAAGAAGCCCGCCTTGTAGAGCAGCATGGAGGATATCCATGCGTTCTGGTTGACATTGAAATCGGTCAGATCGGCGGTAACGTCGACTATGGCCGAGCGCTGGCAGGTCTTGGCGGCCGCCGTTCCGGCTCCCTCGCCGGCCGGCAGTTCCTGTCCGGCGGGAACCTTGCGTTCGGAAAGCCGGTACTGGTCGACGAAGGCGGTGTTGAAATTCGTCCAGACCTGCGTCTGCCAGAAGAAATAGCCGTAAAGCACGACGAAGAGCGCCACGATCGCGATGACCGGCAGCCGGACCATCCAGCTCCGGCGCTGATACCAGCTGTGCGCGGCAAACAAGGGCCAGAAGGCCCAGGCGAAAAACAGGCGGGCCCAGCGGCCGATCGTCCGGCTGATCAGCCCGAAAAAACCGGCAATCCGGTCAAGCATCGTCGTCTCCTGTCAGGCGAGGCGAACATCGGGGCATCGCAGCCCCCGTTGCATCCACATATGCGCTCGGTAGGCCGAGCACAACACGAGCCCCGCGATTTTTGCGAATGAAAGCAGCCGGAACCCGATCAGGAACGCAGGAACGGCAGGCTGAAGCGGAAGGACTTGCGCGCCGTATCGATCAGCGGCGCTCCCGATGTTGCCGGCGACAGCTCGGCATAGGCCGGAAACTTTCCGGCGGCGTCGATGTCGGCGCGGCCCTTGCGCCGCTCCAGATCCTGGGCGACCAGCATGCCCTTCTCGAACAGCCGGATCGGCGCTGCGATATCGGGAAAGAATTCCGGCTTGATCCTGGCCTTCATGCCCGGCCGGTCGGTATCCACCTGCGCTTGGTAGATGATCAGCCGCTCCTCGACATCGATCATCAGCTTGCGCAGCAGCACGTTGCAGGCGGCGATCCGGCCGTTCAGCGAATCGACGAAAGCCTGGAACAGGCCGATGAAGCGCTCGCGTCGCTGGCTGTCGTCCCGCATCTCGTGCTCCTCGGCGGACATGCGCTCGGCCTCCGCCTTCAGCGCCCGCCGCTCGGCTTCCATCTGCTCCCAATGCGCCCGGTTGCCGTAGACGCCGATCCGGCCCTGGGTCGTCAGCGCCTTGGCGTTGAGCTCCTTCATCTTGAGGCGGGCGATATCGATGGAATCGACCAGCCGGCGCCGCTGCTCGACGATGTCGACGAGGCCGCGTTCGGCCGCCTTGTGGCATTCGACGATCGACGTGCGCTGGCTGGCGATCAGCCTGGCGAGAGCATCCGATTTCGCCAGAAGGTCAAGCAGCCGCTCGACGACGGGCGCCTCGCGCACGCGTTCGGTATGCATGCGCCACATCCGCTGGCGCGAAGTCCAGCCCGCCATCTTCTCGCGCAGCGTCAGCCCGCGGAAACTGTCGAGATCGGCCGAAACCTCCGCCGTCATCCGGTCGAGCGAAAAAACCAGTTCGGCAAGCAGCGCATCCAACGCCGCATTGTCGGCGATATGGGCCTGGAACCGGCCATTCTGTTCGAGAAAAACCTCATCGGCCGACCGCGTCTCGTCGCCGTCAAAGGCACGGATGCAGGCCACGCAATAGGCGCCCTCGGCCGCAATCTTCTCGGCAAGGCCGCCTGCGGCTTCGTACTGGCTGTCGAATGGCGGGGCTCTGCGCACCTAGTCTCTCCAGGGAATCTTCCGCCCCAAGCTAGCCGCTTGTCGCGCCGAAGAAAACAGCCCGTGTCACCGGTCTCAAACCGGCTCGGCGATCCAGGCCCCATTCATTTCGTCGTCCCAGTGCCTGCGGCAGAGCGAGACATATTTCTCGTTGCCGCCGACGTCGATCTGCGCACCTTCGTGCAGCACCTTTCCCTGCGCGTCCAACCGCACCACCATCGTGGCCTTGCGCCCGCAATGGCAGATCGTGCGCACCTCACGCATTTCGTCGGCGATCGCCAGGAGCTCCTGCGAGGCCGGAAACAGCTTGCCCTGAAAATCGGTCCTCAACCCGTAGACCATGACGGGGATGCCGAGTCTATCGACGATGCGGGCGAGCTGCCAGACATGGAGCGGCGTCATGAAATGCGCCTCGTCCACGAAGATGCAGGAGATCGGCGCCCCTTCACCGCTCAGCGTCGTGACCAGCCGGAACAGATCCTCGTCCGGCTCGAAGGGAATGGCGCTCGCCTCCAGCCCGATCCGCGAACCGATGACGCCGCGGCCGGCGCGCTCGTCGAAGGCGGCGATCAGCTGCACCGTGCGCATGCCGCGCTCCTGATAATTATAGGAGGCCTGCAGCAGCATCGTCGACTTGCCGGCGTTCATCGTCGAGTAGTTGAAATAGAGCTTTGCCATCCGATTTCTCCTTGATCGGTTTATTGAAAGCTCGAACTGGCAAAGAAAAGCCCCGTAGCGGCGATAATCACAGGAATCGACGCCCACAAACCGCCGAAAGCCCCGAAAACCGGACAGAACGAAAAATCTGCGGACGTCGCAATCGCACCCGTCGATACGACGCAAACACACTGAGGTCGCTTGTCAAACTGGGCTATTGGTGATTGGCTTGGGGACCTAAAGACTGGGAGTCTAAAATGAAAACAACAAGCGCATTCAAACTCGTCACTGCAACTGCCGTCGCCGCCCTCTCCGTTGCGACCGCCGCCTTCGCCGCCGATCCCGACAGCTGCTCCACCGTCCGCTTTTCGGACGTCGGCTGGACCGACATCACCGCCACGACCGCCACCGCATCCGTCGTGCTGAAGAGCATCGGCTATGAAACCGACGTCAAGGTTCTCTCGGTGCCGGTCACCTACACCTCGCTGAAGAACAAGGACATCGACATCTTCCTCGGCAACTGGATGCCGACGCAGGAAAAGGACGTCCGTCCCTACCTCGACGACAAGTCGGTCGAATCCTTCGGCCCCAACCTCGTCGGCGCTAAGTACACGCTCGCCACCAACGCCAAGGGTGCGGAACTCGGCATCAAGGACTTCAAGGATATCGCCGCCCACAAGGACGATCTCGACGGCAAGATCTACGGCATCGAGCCCGGCAATGACGGCAACCGCCTCGTCATGGACATGATCGAAAAGGACACGTTCGGCCTCAAGGACATGGAAGTCGTCGAATCCTCCGAACAAGGCATGCTCGCCCAGGTCGCCCGTGCCGACAAGGCCGGCAAGCCGGTCGTCTTCCTCGGCTGGGAACCCCATCCGATGAACACCAACTTCAAGCTGACCTATCTCACCGGCGGCGACGATATCTTCGGCCCCGACTTCGGCGGCGCCAAGGTCTACACCAACGTGCGCGCCGGTTACCTCGACGAATGCCCTAACGTCGGCAAGATGCTGAAGAACCTGACGTTCTCCCTCGACATGGAGAACCACATCATGGGCAAGATTCTCAATGACGGCAAAGAGCCCGAAGCTGCCGCTTCCGAATGGCTGAAGGCGAACCCTTCGGCTATCGAGCCTTGGCTCGCCGGCGTCACGAGCCGCGACGGCAAGGGCGACGCACTGGCGGCCGCCAAGACCGGCCTCGGCCTCTGATAGTATGAACGGGGCGGCTCGCCGCCCCGTTTCATTTTTGTCCGATTGTTGATTTTTTTTGGATAGGCGCGCCCTTGAACTGGATCACCGAATTTAAGATTCCGATCGGCCCCTGGGCCAAATCTTTCGTGGATTGGCTGACCTCGAATGGCGAGTGGTTCTTCAACCAGCTCTCATTCCTGCTGTCGAGCGCCATCGACGGCCTGCTCTTCGTGCTGCAGAAGCCCCATCCGCTGATCGTCATCGCGGCCGCTACCGCGCTTGCCTTCTGGCTGCGCCGGTCGATCGCGATCGCCGCCTTCACCTGTCTTGGGCTGCTGCTCATCGTCAACCAGGACTATTGGAAGGAGACGACGGAGACGCTCGCCCTCGTGCTTGCCGCCACCTTCGTCTGTATGGTGATCGGCATTCCGCTCGGCATTGCCGCCGCCCGCCGCCCCTGGGTTTATGCCGCCATGCGGCCGGTGCTCGATCTCATGCAGACGATCCCGACATTCGTCTATCTGATCCCGGCGCTGATCCTGTTCGGCCTCGGCATGGTGCCGGGCCTGATCGCGACGGTCATCTTCGCGATCCCGGCTCCCATCCGGCTGACACGCCTCGGCATCATCTCGACGCCGCCATCCCTCGTCGAAGCAGCCGTCGCCTTCGGCGCGCGGCCGATGCAGGTGCTGCGCAAGGTCGAGCTTCCCTTCGCCGCGCCGCAGATCATGGCGGGCCTCACCCAGACCATCATGCTGTCGCTGTCGATGGTCGTCATTGCCGCGCTCGTCGGCGCCCCCGGCCTTGGCGTGCCTGTCGTACGCGCGCTGAACACCGTCAACATCGCCAAGGGCTTCGATGCCGGTTTCTGTATCGTCATCCTGGCGATCATTCTCGACCGCATATTCCGCGCAGGCGACGAAGGAGACGGCGCATGACAGCGATAGACTTCAAGAATGTCAGCATCATCTTCGGCGACCGGCCGGAAACGGCCCTTGCCATGGCTGACCAGGGCAAGACGCGCGACGAGATCGGCGCGGCGACCGGCTTGGTGCTGGGTGTCGCCAATGCCTCGCTGACGATCGAGGAAGGCGAGATCCTCGTGCTGATGGGTCTTTCCGGCTCGGGCAAATCGACGCTGCTGCGCGCCGTCAACGGGCTCGCTCCCGTGGTGCGCGGCGACGTTTCGGTCTCCACGACCACCGGCCCCGTCAACCCATATAAATGTAATGCCAGGACGCTGCGCGACCTGCGCACCCACACCGTCTCCATGGTGTTCCAGCAATTCGCTCTCCTGCCCTGGCGCACGGTCGCCGAGAATGTCGGCTTCGGCCTCGAGCTTGCCGGCATGCCGGAAGCCGAGCGCAAGGTCCGCGTCGGCGAGCAGCTCGAACTCGTCAACCTGACGAAATGGGCCGACCGCAAGGTCAACGAACTGTCGGGCGGCATGCAGCAGCGTGTCGGCCTCGCCCGTGCCTTTGCCACCGGCGCCCCGATCCTGCTGATGGACGAACCGTTCTCGGCGCTCGACCCGCTGATCCGCACCCGCCTGCAGGACGAGCTCCTGGAGTTCCAGCGGCGGCTGAAGAAGACCATTCTCTTCGTCAGCCACGATCTCGACGAGGCCTTCCGCATCGGCAATCGCATCGCCATCATGGAAGGCGGCCGGATCATCCAGTGCGGTACGCCGCACGACATCGTCAAGAATCCCGCCGACCAGTATGTCGCCGACTTCGTGCAGAACCTCAATCCGATCAACATGCTGACCGCCGCCGACGTCATGCAGCCCGGCCTCGGCCAGACGGCCGCCGGCATGAGCGTCAGCGCCACGGCCCGCGCCGCGACCCCGCTCGTCGATGTTCTCGACGTGCTCGCCCGCCAGCCGGGCAGCATCGGCATCGTGGAAAACGGCGCGGTCATCGGCACCATCACCGCCCAGGATATCGTCGCCGGCCTCACCCGCCATCGCCGCAAGGAGGACGCTTGATGTTTTCAATCCGCTTTGCCACAAAGCGGATATGAAAGATCAGCCTTCGCCCATACGCGAAACCGACGACGAGGCCCGCAAGCTCGCCCGCGTGCTGCTGCGCTCCGCCCGATATGCTGCGATTGCCGTTCTCGATCCCGAGAACGGCTTTCCACTCGCGAGCCGCGTCCTCCTCGCCACCGATATCGACGGCACGCCGGTCATCCTGGTTTCCGGCCTGTCGGCCCACACGAAGGCGCTCGCTAGAGATCCGCGCGCATCGCTGCTGACCGGTGAACCCGGCAAGGGCGATCCCCTCGCCTACGGCCGCTTGACGACCCAATGCGTGGCAGTATCGGTCGAACGCGGCAGCGCGGTCCACGAGCGCATCCGCACGCGTTTTCTCAATCGCCACGCCAAGGCAAAGCTCTATATCGACTTTCCCGATTTCCTTTTCTTCCGTCTCAAACCGGTACAGGCCAGCCTCAATGGCGGCTTCGGCCGCGCCTATCTGCTCGATGGCGACGATCTCATCATCCAGTCGCCGGCAAACGAGCAGGTCGCCGCCAAAGCTGATGAAACAGTGCAAGATTTAGTAGAGCGCCACCCCGACATAGCCGAAACCCTCGCAACGCGGCTAAACGCGCCGGAATCGGGCTCTTGGCGCATCTGCGGCATCGATCCTGCAGGCTTCGAGATGATTTCCGGTGATTTTTTGCTGCGATACGAGTTCGAAACCCTGGCTGTGGATTCCGATCACATTTGTTCAAACATATCTAAAACAGCATACTCGATACCTTAAATTTAGGTATATACAATCTTCGAGCCTAATTGCTAATTTTCGCCGCCTAGTCGTAGTTTCGCCTGGGGCCTGTGCCAACACGATGACGTACGTTTCGCATTAGGAAGATAACAATATGGAAACCTCTGATTTGGCCGATCACACGAATGTGGCGGCAGCTTTATTGTCGGCCATGGCCAACCCGAAGCGATTGCTGATCCTGTGCAGCCTGGTGAAGGGCGAAGTCGCCGTCGGCGTGCTCGCGACGCAGGTCGGCCTCAGCCAGTCGGCTCTCTCCCAGCACCTTTCGAAGCTGCGCGCGCAGAAGCTGGTCAAGACCCGCCGCGACGCGCAGACCATCTACTATTCCAGCACCTCCGAGCCGGTCATGAAAATCCTGGCAACGCTCGAAGACATCTACCTCGTCCAGGGCAGGAGCAGATCCGCAGCCTGATGATAGCGCTGACATGAATGTCGGCCGATACGTGCCGTAAGGGGATGTTCCCGGAGGCGCGGCAACGATATTTCAGTACCAGAACCTTAACGGCACGACCGGCAGATCTCACGATTTGCCGGTCGTGCCTTTTGACGAATGCAAACCCTCCTTGCCCGCCAGCCGCAGCTGCCAGCCTCCGGACATTTCCCGTTGACGCCTCCGGAAGCCTTGATAATTTGACCGGGCAGTAAAAATATGGGCGTAAAGCCCCTCGGGAACGGGCCGTCAGCGGCCAGGAGAACAGCATGTCCAATCGCCTCAACGCACCCAACGATCTCAGCGCCTTCTGGATGCCGTTTACGGCAAATCGCCAGTTCAAGAAGGAGCCGCGTCTGTTCGTCGGCGCCAAGGATATGTATTACACGACCCATGACGGCCGTCAGGTGCTCGACGGCACCGCAGGCCTCTGGTGCGTCAATGCCGGCCACTGCCGCCCGAAAATCACCGAGGCGATCCGCGAGCAGGCCGGCGAGCTCGATTACGCGCCGGCTTTCCAGCTCGGCCACCCCAAGGCCTTCGAACTGGCGAACCGCCTGGTCGACATCGCCCCGGAAGGCCTGGACCACGTTCTCTATACCAATTCCGGCTCCGAATCCGTGGAGACGGCGCTCAAGGTGGCGCTCGCCTATCACCGCGTAAAGGGCAATGGTTCGCGCTTCCGCCTGATCGGGCGCGAGCGCGGCTATCACGGCGTCAATTTCGGCGGCATCTCCGTCGGCGGCATCGTCACCAACCGCAAGATGTTCGGCACGCTTCTGACCGGCGTCGATCACATGCCGCACACCCACCAGCCCGGCAAGAACAGCTTCACCCGCGGCGAGCCCGAGCATGGCGGCGATATCGCCACCGAACTGGAGCGGATCGTCACGCTGCATGACGCCTCCACCGTCGCCGCCGTCATCGTTGAGCCGGTGGCCGGTTCCACCGGCGTCCTGATCCCGCCGAAGGGCTACCTGCAGAAGCTGCGCGAGATCTGCACCAAGCACGGCATTCTTCTGATCTTCGACGAGGTCATCACCGGTTTCGGCCGCCTCGGCGCCCCCTTCGCGGCGCAATATTACGACGTCAAGCCCGACATGATCACCGCCGCCAAGGGGCTGACCAACGGCGTCATCCCGATGGGCGCCGTCTTCGTCACCTCCGAGATCCATGATGCCTTCATGAACGGTCCGGAGCACATGATCGAGTTCTTCCACGGCTATACCTATTCCGGCAACCCGATCGCCTCTGCCGCCGCCCTCGCCACACTCGACACCTATAAGGAAGAGGGCCTGCTCACCCGCGCCGCCGAGCTTTCCGATTACTGGGCCGACGCGCTGCATTCGCTGAAGGACTGCCCCAATGTCATCGACATCAGGAACACCGGCCTGATCGGCGCGATCGAACTCGACCCGATCGCCGGCGAGCCCACCAAACGCGCCTTCACCGCCTTCCTCAAGGCTTATGAGAGCGGCCTCCTGATCCGCACCACCGGCGACATCATCGCGCTTTCCCCGCCGCTGATCATCGAAAAGCACCATATCGACGAGCTCTTCGGCAAGCTCAGGACCATCCTGCAGAACAATATCTGAGAAAGCAGGCTTCCTGCCCACGGCCCGCGGCGGACGAGATCCTCGCGGGCTTTTCGTTTCTGAAACCGGGAAACCTCAGCTCACGAAGGCAGTGGAAAGGCAGAGGGCGAATTTCTTCAGAAGCTGGCGGTCGAAGTGCCCTTCCGTGCCGAGCATCCATTTCAGGGCTTCGTTGGCGCTCCACGGCGCCTTATACGGCCGCACGGAGGTAATGGCGTCATAGACGTCGCAGATCGTCGCAATCCGCGAATGGAGGCTCACCTCGCTGCCGGGCAGCCCGCGCGGATAGCCCTTGCCGTCCATGCGCTCGTGATGATTGAGGCAGACATCGAGAACGATCTCCGACATGCCCTCCTGCCGTGACAGGAATGCATGCCCCTTTTCCGGGTGCCCCCGCATCAAGTTGATCTCCTCCTTCTCCAGCGGCCCTTCCTTGTTGAGCACTTCGAGCGGAATTTCGAGCTTGCCGACGTCGTGCAGCAATCCGGCGGTACCGAGCATCTGAACCGTAGGCTCGTCGAGTCCAAGATGGCGGCTGAAGAGGATCATCAGCGCGCTCACGGAGATGGAATGCAGAAAGGTTACCTGGTCCTTGGATTTCAGACGCGTGACGCTCAGGAAAACCGAAGGGTTCTCGTCCATTGACCTGGAGACGGAGGAAATCACCGGCTCCACGTGATCGACGGCAATGCCGTCGCCATTCCGCAGCCTGGCGAAAACCTCTTCCAGCGCCTGCACGGATTTCTGGACTGCCTTGAGCGCAGCCTTGATGTCGGCCTCGTTGTCACGGCCCGGCAGGCCGTTGGTATCGAGCCCCTTGCTGGTGTTGATGACGACGCTGGCGGTGCCGCATCTGCGGATCTTGACAGCATCGGCCTCGCGCCGCAGGGAAAATCTGCGCCGGGACAGGAGGGGGTCCTGCCAAAGCCCCTCGATAGCTTCCACAAACATTCCGATGCACACCTGGCTGGCGTCGATACGCTTGAGCATCCAGATCTCTATTCCCGATATCTCTATGTAATTATTCTATATTTCTCTTTTTCACTGCTGCGGCATTTGGGTATCGAGCGATACTACGAAGATCGGCCAAATTAACGGTTAATGGGAAAGTTAAAGAAAACCATATGCCCTCGGCTTTCCCTCCTGACGAGGTCGCACGCTTGGCCGCCTCGTTTGAAAAACGAAGAAATCTCGAAGAAAATGGCCTTTCGCAACGAATTTCGGACCAGATCGACCCGATTTCCGTTCTATTTTGTTATGAACTTGCGCAATCCCATCAAAATTTCTAGAAATCTTGCCATGAGCCCTCCCCGAGTCAAACATGGCCGGCAGGCTCGCTGATCGCGCCGCTATCGATCGTCCTTGGCACGGCCCGCGGGCCGTTGAATGATCGGGAAAGCCGGCGCGGCGCCTCATCGCGGGTCCATGACCCCATCCAAGGAGACAGACAATGACCCTCAAGACACTGACGGCGACTTTGGTCGCGTCGCTCGCCTTTGCGCCGCTCGCCCATGCCGATATCACCATCGGCCTGATCGCGCCGCTGACCGGCCCCGTCGCCGCCTATGGCGACCAGGTGAAGAACGGCGCCCAGACCGCCGTCGACGAGATCAACAAGAAGGGCGGCATCCTCGGCGAGAAGGTCGTCCTGGAACTGGCCGACGATGCCGGCGAGCCGAAGCAGGGCGTTTCCGCCGCCAACAAGGTCGTCGGCGACGGCATCCGTTTCGTCGTCGGACCGGTCACCTCAGGCGTTGCCATCCCGGTCTCGGACGTTCTGGCTGAAAACGGCGTGCTGATGGTCACCCCGACCGCCACTGCCCCCGACCTCACCAAGCGCGGCCTCACAAACGTGCTGCGCACCTGCGGCCGCGACGACCAGCAGGCCGAAGTCGCCGCCAAATATGTGCTGAAGAATTTCAAGGACAAGCGCATCGCCATCGTTAACGACAAGGGCGCTTACGGCAAGGGCCTCGCCGATGCCTTCAAGGCGACGCTGAACGCAGGCGGCATCACCGAAGTCGTCAATGACGCGATCACTCCCGGCGACAAGGACTTCAGCGCGCTCACCACCCGCATCAAGGCCGAGAAGGTCGACATTGTCTATTTCGGCGGCTACCACCCGGAGGGCGGCCTGCTTGCCCGCCAGCTGCATGACCTCTCCGCCAACGCGATGATCATCGGCGGCGACGGCCTCTCCAACACCGAATTCTGGGCGATCGGCACCGATGCGGCGGGAGGAACGCTGTTCACCAACGCTTCCGACGCCACCAAGAGCCCGGACTCAAAGACGGCTGCCGATGCGCTAGCCGCCAAGAACATTCCGGCCGAGGCATTCACGCTCAACGCCTATGCCGCCGTCGAAGTTCTGAAGGCCGGCATCGAAAAGGCGGGCAGCGCCGAGGATGCGGAAGCCGTCGCGGCCGCACTGAAGGCCGGCGAAGAAATCCCGACCGCCATCGGCAAGGTCACCTACGGCGAAACCGGCGACCTGACCTCGCAGAGCTTCTCGCTCTACAAGTGGGAAGGCGGCAAGATCGTCGCTGCGGAGTAAGTCAAGATATAGAGACTGGGACCGGGCGCCGTAAGGCGCCCTGTTTCGTTTGTGGCATCGCATGTCACCGCAGATCAGTTATAAGTTTCGGAATCGGTTGTAATGTGAGCGGTGCCATGACCAACAGACTCGAACGTCTCATCGACCAGGGTGTGGGCCGCGTGCCTGCCGATATCGTGCTGAAGGGCGGCAGCTTCTTCGACCTCGTCACCGGCGAAATCGTCCGCTCCGACATCGCCATCGGCGCCGACCGCATCGTCGGGACCTCGGGCAATTATGAGGGCGAGGTCGAGATCGACATATCAGGCAGAACGGTCGTTCCCGGCTTCATCGACACGCATCTGCACATCGAATCCTCGCTGGTGACACCGCATGAATTCGACCGCTGCGTCCTGCCCTATGGCGTCACCACCGCGATCTGCGATCCGCACGAGATCGCCAATGTGCTGGGCAGCGAGGGCATCGAATTCTTCCTCGAATCCGCGCTGGAGACGATCATGGACATCCGCGTCCAGCTCTCCTCCTGCGTGCCGGCCACCCATCTCGAAACCTCAGGCGCCGATCTGCCGATCGAGCGTCTCCTGCCCTTCCGCGACCATCCGAAGGTCATCGGCCTTGCCGAATTCATGAATTTCCCCGGCGTGATCCATAAGGATCCCGTCTGCATGGCCAAGCTCGATGCTTTTCAGGGCAGTCATATCGACGGTCACGCCCCGCTTCTTTCCGGCAACGACCTCAACGGCTACCTCTCAGCCGGCATCCGCACCGAGCATGAGTGCACCACTGCGGCCGAAGCGTTGGAAAAGATCCGCAAGGGCATGCATATCCTCGTGCGCGAAGGCTCGGTATCCAAGGATCTCGCCGCGCTGATCCCCATCATCACCGAGCGGCTTTCTCCCTATCTCGCGCTCTGCACCGACGACCGCAATCCGCTCGATATCGCCGAACAGGGCCATCTCGATCACATGATCCGCACGGCGATCGCCAACGGCGTCGAGCCCCTGGCGATCTACCGCGCCGCGTCGATCTCGGCCGCCCGCGCCTTCGGCCTCAGGGACCGCGGCCTGGTGGCGCCCGGCTGGCGCGCCGATCTCGTGGTTCTCGACAGCCTGGAAAGCTGCCGCGCCGAATTGGTCTTCTCGGCCGGCCGCCGCGTCACCGACGCGCTCTTTTCCACGCGCAGGCCGGTTGCCCCGATCGGCCTCGACAGCGTCAAGGCCCGACCCGTCAACGCCGCCCATTTCGGCGTGCCGGCCAGAGAGGGCGAAACACCCGTCATCGGCGTCATGCCCGGCAAGATCATCACTGAGCATCGCCGCTACCGCCTGCCCGTCAAAGGCAACGAGACTTCAGTCGACCTTGCCAACGACATCATCAAGGTCGCCGTCATCGAGCGCCACGGCAAGAACGGCAACCACGCCAACGGCTTCGTCCAGGGCTTTGGCCTGAAGAAGGGCGCGATCGCCTCCACCGTCGGCCATGACAGCCACAACATCTGCGTCGTCGGGGTCAGCGAGGACGACATGGCGCGCGCCGCAAACCGCCTCGGCGAAATCAACGGCGGCTTCGTCGTCGTCGAGGACGGCAACGTCACCGGCGAGATCGCGCTACCCGTCGCCGGCCTGATGAGCCTGGAACCCTATGAGACGGTCCGCGACACGCTGCACCATCTGCGCAAGGCCGCCTACGCCCTTGGCACGACCTTGGAAGAACCTTTCCTGCAGGTCGCCTTCCTGCCGCTGCCTGTCATCCCGCACCTGAAGATTTCAGACCGCGGGATGGTCGATGTGGACAAGTTCGCGCTGATCGGATGACGAGCCCTCGCAGAATGAGCGGCAGGTCGAGGGCTTCAACCTCTATCGCCAACCTTCCGGCAATTCGTCGCCTTCGACCGGCTTCGCATCGGATACTTTGTCGAGCAGCTTCGACAGACCATCCCCGCTCGCACCGCCTGCCGAAACCCGTGCACAAAACCCATCCAGCGCCGCAAGCTTCACCGACCCCGAACCCGCCACCGCCTCAAACCCGGGCATGGCGAGCGCCTCCCCGAGCGCCATGCCGCCAGGCAGGCGGAATTCGGCAGGTTTGCGCGTCAGATTGAAAACGAAGAGCAACCTTTCCCCGCCCTTTTCGCGGGTGAAGGCGAGCAGGTCCTGGTTGGTGCCGATAAAGGTCATCTCACCATCGATCAGCGCCGGATGGCTCTTCCGGAAAGCGAGCGTCTTGCGGTAGTGATTGAGTACCGAGCTGTCGCTTGCCTCCTGCGTATCGACGGAAAGTGCGGCCTGCTCGTAGGGCACGGGCAGCCAGCTCTTCTCGGCAGAGGTGAAGCCCGCATGCGCCTTGCCGGCTTCCCAGGGCATCGGCGTGCGGCATCCGTCGCGGCCCTTGAAGGCCGGCCAGAAGCGGATGCCGTAGGGGTCGCGCAGATCCTCGAAGGCGAGTTCCGCCTCCGGCAGGCCGAGCTCCTCGCCCTGATAGAGGCAGATCGAGCCGCGCAGCGCCGCAAGCACCGAGATCGCGAGCTTGGCGATGACAGGCCGCTCCTCCTCCGTCAGCGCGAACCGGCTGACATGGCGCATGACGTCGTGATTGGAGAAGGCCCAGCAGACCCAGCCGTCCGTGACGACCTTCTGAAAAGCCTCGACGCAGCCGCGAATATGCGCGGCGGTGAATTCCGGCCCCAGCAAGTCGAAAGTGTAGCACATGTGCAGCTTGTCATCGCCGCTCGTATAGGCCGCCACCGTCTTCAGCGAGCGCGCGCCGTCGCCGACTTCGCCGACGGTCGTGCGATCCTCATACCGGTCGAGCAGTGCCCGGAAGCGCTTGAGGAATTCGACGTTCTCCGGCTGCGTCTTGTCGTAAAGGTGGTTCTGCATGCCGTAGGGATTGCTGTCGGGCGCATCGAGGCCGCCGTCGCTGGTATCGGGCTCGTGCGGTGGATTGCTTCTGAGCTCTCTGTCGCAGAAATAATAATTGACCGTATCCAGCCGGAAGCCGTCGACGCCGCGCTCGAGCCAGAACTTCACCGTCTCCAGCACCGCATCCTGCACTTCGCTGCTGTGGAAATTGAGGTCCGGCTGCGAAGTGAGGAAATTGTGCTGGTAATATTGCCGGCGCACGCCGTCCCATTCCCAGCCCGGCCCGCCGAAGATCGACAGCCAGTTGTTCGGCGCGGTCCCATCGGGCTTCGGATCGGCCCAGACATACCAGTCCGCCTTCGGATTGGTCCGGCTCGCCCGGCTCTCGACGAACCAGGGGTGCCGGTCGGACGTGTGCGAGATCACCTGGTCGATGACGACCTTGATGCCGAGCCTGTGCGCCTCCGCCATCATCTCATCGAAATCGGCAAGCGTGCCGAAGATCGGGTCGACGTCGCAATAATCTGAAACGTCGTAGCCCATGTCGGCCATCGGCGACTTGAAGAAAGGCGAGAGCCAGACCGCGTCGACGCCGAGGCTGGCGATATGCGGCAGCCGGCGGGTAATTCCCTTGAGATCGCCGAGCCCGTCGCTGTTCGTGTCCTGAAACGAGCGCGGATAGACCTGATAGATCACCGCTCCGCGCCACCAGTCCGCATTCCCGCCCGTCTGCAATGCCATCGGCTACGTCTCCTGCCTTGTTCGTGCTCGCCACACTAAAGCGGACGAAACAAAAGACAACCACATCAAGCCGTTATGAAAGTGCCGCCGATGTCGCGACAGGTCGTCGCGATCCGACAAGGGGGAGACGTATATAGGCTTGTCCACAACCCGTTTCCAGCCTCCGGATTTGGGGTTGCAACGCGATTCCTTTGCGATAAGGTGCGCACTGACCTGCACGTAAGAGGTCAAACACCGGGAACAAATGTCTAATAAAGGCGCAAAGCCTAGGAAGGTGGACCCACGATGAACCATTTCGCGAAAAAATTTCTCGCCTCCGCAATGCTTGGCACGTTGCTGGCATTTTCGGCCCATGCGGCCACGCTCAATATTCACAATGGCGGAGATCCGCAGTCGCTCGATCCGCAGAAACTTTCAGGCGACTGGGAGAATCGCATCGCCGGCGACATCTTCGAAGGCCTCGTCACCGAGGACGCCAAGGACAATCCGATCCCCGGCCAGGCCGAAAGCTGGACCATCTCGCCCGACGGCAAGGTCTACACCTTCAAGCTTCGCGACGGCATCAAGTGGTCCGATGGCCAGCCGGTAACGGCAGGAGACTTCGTCTTCGCCTTCCAGCGCCTCGTCGACCCGAAGAACGCCGCCGACTACGCCTATCTGCAGTTCACCATCAAGAACGCCGAAAAGATCAACAAGGGCGAGATCACCGACCTCAGCCAGCTGGGCGTCAAGGCGATCGACGACAAGACGCTCGAAATCACGCTTGAGAACCCGACCCCCTACTTCCTCAATGCCCTGATGCACTACACCGCCTACCCGCTTCCCAAGCACGTCGTCGAAGCGAAGGGCCAGGATTGGGTCAAGATCGGCAACATCGTCACCAACGGGCCTTACAAGCCAACCGAGTGGGTTCCGGGCTCGCATGTCACGACCGTCAAGAACGATCAGTGGTATGGCACCAAGGACCTGAAGATCGACGGCGCCAAGTTCTTCGTGCTCGAAGATCAGGAAGCCGCACTGAAACGTTACCGCGCCGGCGAATTCGATATCCTCACCGACTTCCCGACAGACCAGTACGAATGGATGAAGAAGAACCTGCCGGGCCAGGCGCATGTCGCCCCCTTCTCCGGCCTCTATTATTACGTCGTCAACTCGCAGAAGCCGCCTTTCAGCGACAAGCGCGTCCGCCAGGCGCTGTCCATGGCGATCAACCGCGAAGTCATCGGCCCGCAGATCCTCGGCACCGGCGAACTGCCGGCCTATTCCTGGGTTCCGCCGGGCACGGCGAACTATGGCGAGCCGGCCTATGTCAGCTGGAAGGACCTGCCCTATAACGAGAAGGTCGCGGAAGCCAAGAAGCTGCTCGCCGAAGCCGGCTTCGGTCCCGACAAGCCGCTCCACGCGGTGCTCAGCTACAACACCAACGACAACCACAAACGCATCGCCGTCGCGATCGCGTCCATGTGGAAGCCGCTCGGCGTCAATGTCGAGCTCGTCAACGCCGAAACCAAGGTGCATTACGACCAGATGCAGCGCGGCCAGGTGGAAATCGGCCGTGCCGGCTGGCTCGCCGATTACAACGACCCGGACAATTTCCTGAACCTCCTGGTGACAGGCGTGCAGATGAATTACGGCCGCTGGTCCAATCCCGAATATGACAAGCTCATCAAGGACGGCAACGCTGAGACGGACCTCACCAAGCGCGCCGAAATCTTCAAGAAGGCCGAGCAGCTGGCGCTTGATGAATCCGCGGCCCTGCCGATCTACTATTATGTCTCGAAGAACGTCGTCTCACCGAAGATCGAAGGCTTCGTCGACAACATCCAGGACATCCACCGCACGCGCTGGCTGTCGATGAAAGAGTAAGGGAAAACGGTCCTTTCCGCGCCCTGCGGAAAGGACCGGCCCACGACCATGATCAAATACGCCCTCCGTCGCCTGCTATCGACGATCCCCGTTCTGTGGATCGCCGTCACAGCCTGCTTTTTCGTTTTGCGCCTTGCCCCCGGCGGCCCGTTCGATGGCGAAAGGCCATTGCCGCCGGTGATCCTGAAAAACCTCGCGGTCCACTACAATCTCGATAAGCCGCTGATCCAGCAGTATCTGATTTATGTCGGCGACCTGCTCCGGGGCGATCTCGGCCCCTCCTTCGCGAGCGAAGACTTCACCGTCGCCCAGCAGATCATGATCGGTCTGCCTTATACTTTCACCATCGGCACCGCCGCCTTCCTGATCGCCATCGTCGTCGGTGTGGCCGTCGGCTGTCTTGGGGCGCTCTACCAGAACAAGGCGCCGGACTATATTCTCGGCGCCCTCATCCTGGTGGGCGTGGTGCTGCCGAATTTCCTGATCGCGCCGATCCTGCAGCTCATTTTCGGCATTCATCTCGCCTGGTTTCCGGTCGGCGGCTGGGGTGACGGCTCGATCAAATATCTCATCCTGCCGATCGTCGTTCTGGCCCTGCCGCATGCGGGCCGCATCTCGCGCATCACCCGCGGCTCGATGATCGAGGTGATGAACCAGAACTTCATCCGCACCGCCAAGGCCAAGGGCATCGGCCCACGGCTGACGGTGATGCGCCATGCGCTGAAGCCCGCGCTGATGCCCGTCGTCTCCTATCTCGGACCGGCGGCAAGCTACCTTCTCACCGGCTCGCTGGTCGTCGAGAGCATCTTCGGATTGCCCGGCATCGGCCGCTACTTCGTCAATGCGGCGTTG
This sequence comes from Rhizobium sp. BR 249, assembly GCF_047445895.1. NCBI lineage: Bacteria > Pseudomonadati > Pseudomonadota > Alphaproteobacteria > Hyphomicrobiales > Rhizobiaceae > Rhizobium > Rhizobium sp. BR 249. Next base: position 23,126 of record NZ_JARWKX010000039.1, read on the forward strand.
AACCGCGATTACGGCATGGTTCTCGGTACGGTCATCTTCTACATGGTGCTGATCGTGTTCCTGAACCTTCTCGTCGATATCGCCTATGCGTGGCTCGATCCGAAAGTGAGAAACCGATGATCCTCAACCCCGCAAAACGCGAGCTGCTCGCCCAGGAACTTCTGGAGGCGGAGGGTCTGGCGCCCGAAGGCCGTTCGCTCACCAGGGATGCGCTACGCCGCCTGGCACGCAACAAGGCCGCCGTGCTCTCGATCGCCGTCCTGGCGCTGCTGATCCTCGCCGCCTTCCTCGGCCCGTGGTTCATTCCCTTCAACTACGAGGACCCGGATTGGGCGGCTTTCCGCATCCCGCCCTCGATCGAAACCGGCCATTATTTCGGCACCGACCCGAACGGCCGCGACCTTCTCGCCCGCGTCCTCTACGGCACTCGCGTCTCGCTGGCCGTGGCGCTGACGGCAACCGTCGTTTCCGTCGTCATCGGCGTGCTCTACGGCGCGATATCGGGCTATATCGGCGGCAGGCTGGATGCGATCATGATGCGCTTCGTCGACATCATGTACGCGCTTCCCTACATCCTCTTCGTCATCCTGCTGATGGTAATCTTCGGCCGCAACGTCTATCTGCTCTTTGCCGCGATCGGCGCGCTGGAATGGCTGACCATGGCCCGCATCGTGCGCGGCCAGACGCTGTCGATCAAGCATCGCGAATTCATCGAGGCGGCCCGCGCATCCGGGCAGCGGCCGTTCAAGATCATCGTCAAGCACATCATCCCGAACCTCGTCGGCCCCGTCGTCATCTTCGCGGCGCTGACGGTGCCTGAAATCATCGCCACGGAAAGCTTCCTCTCCTATCTCGGCTTCGGCGTGCAGGAACCGCTGACCTCGCTCGGCACCCTGATCGCGGAAGGGACCGATGCCATGGAAAGCATGCCCTGGCTGCTGATCTTCCCGGCAAGCTTCCTCGTCGCCCTGCTGCTCAGCCTGCTCTTCATCGGAGACGGCCTGCGCGATGCGTTCGACCCGAAGGATCGATAGAATGCTCCAAGAAAAAGACGTCCTCCTCGAACTCAAGGACTACTCGATCACCTTCGCGACGCCTGATGGAGAGGTGAAGGCGGTCTCCAACATGAACCTCACCGTCCGGCGCGGCGAGCGTGTCGCCATCGTCGGCGAGTCCGGCTCCGGCAAGAGCCAGACCTTCCTCGGCATCATGGGCCTGCTTGCCAAGAACGGCAAAACGACAGGACAGGCGCTGCTCGAAGGCAAGGACGTGCTGTCGCTGAAACCGCGCGAGCTCGACCAGATCCGCGGCAAGGACATGGCCATGGTCTTCCAGGACCCGATGACCGCGCTGAACCCGTCGCTAAAAATTTCCCGGCAGCTCACGGAACAGCTGGAGGTTCACCGCGGCCTGACGGCGCGCGCCGCTTCCGACGCGGCCCTCGACATGCTGAAGCGCGTCGGCATCCCTGATCCGACACGGCGCTTCCACCTCTATCCGCACGAACTCTCCGGCGGCATGCGCCAGCGCATCGTCATCGCCATGGCGCTGCTCACCAAGCCGAAGCTCCTGATCGCCGACGAGCCGACGACGGCGCTCGACGTGACCATCCAGGCGCAGATCCTCGATCTCTTCAACGATCTGACGGCGGAGATGAACACGGCGCTCATCATGATCACCCACGATCTCGGCGTCGTCGCCGGCCTCGCCGACCGCGTCGCCGTCATGTATGCCGGCCGCATCGTCGAGGAGGCGCCGGTCGATGAACTCTTCGACAACCCGGCCCATCCCTATACGGCCGCGCTGCATGCCTCGATCCCGCGCCCGGACCAGGATGTCGACGATCTCGTCGTCATTCCCGGCCGTCCGCCGAACCTGCAGCACCTGCCGAAGGGCTGTAATTTCTCGCCGCGCTGTTCGCAGGTCCAGGACGATTGCATCGATCGTCCGCCCGCGCTGGAAATCCTGGCGCCGCGCCACTGTGCCGCCTGCTACCATCCCTTCCCGCGTCGTGAGGAGTTGCTGAACCATGGCTGACCGATCGCTTCTGAGGGTCGAGAACCTGACGACCCAGTTCGAGCTGCCGGCGAAGGGCCTGTTCAAGCCGCCGGTCTTCCTCACCGCCGTCAACAATGTCAGCTTCGATCTCGCCGAAGGCCGCACGCTCGGCGTCGTCGGAGAATCCGGCTGCGGCAAATCCACGCTCGGCCGCTCCATCCTGCGGCTCCTGAAATCGCAGAAGGGCCGCATCCTCTGGCAGGGCCGCAATCTTCTCGACCTCACGGAAGAGGAAATGCGCGCGGCGCGCCGCGACATGCAGATCATCTTCCAGGATCCGATCGCCTCGCTCGACCCACGCATGACGGTCGGCGACATCATCGCCGAGCCGCTCACCGTCTTCGAGCCGAAGCTTTCCAGGGCCGAGCGCACCGAACGCGTGCGCGAGATCATGAGCGCCGTCGGCCTGGCGCCGGAGATGATCAACCGCTATCCGCACGAATTCTCCGGCGGCCAGGCGCAGCGCATCGGCATCGCCCGCGCCGTCGTCACCAGGCCGAAGCTCATCATCTGCGACGAGCCGGTGTCGGCCCTCGACGTCTCGATCCAGGGCCAGGTGATCACGCTCCTGCGCAAGCTGCGCAAGGAATTCGGCCTGACGCTGATCTTCATCAGCCATGACCTTTCCGTCGTACGTCTGATCTCCGACGATGTGCTGGTGCTCTATCTCGGCCGCGTGGTGGAATCAGGCGACTGCGCCACCGTCTTCGATCATCCCGCCCACCCCTATACCCAGGCGCTCTTTTCCGCAGCCCCGATCCCGGACCCGAAGCTCGCACGCCTGCGCACCCGCATCCGCCTGCAGGGCGACCCGCCCTCGCCGCTCAACCCGCCGAAAGGCTGCGTCTTCTCTCCCCGCTGCTGGAAGGCGACCGATATCTGCCGCACCGAAATGCCGCCGACCGAGGAGGTCCGCCCCGGCCAGAAGGCTGCCTGCTATCATATGGACAGGCCCTAAGTGGAAGGAAAGCCGCCTGAGGGCGGCCTTCGGGAGGCTGACAAACCACTGCAAAACAACCCGCGACGTCATCCTCGGCCTTGTGCCGAGGATCTACTGCCCTATCCAACGGAGGCAGATGCTCGGCACAAGGCCGAGCATGACGAAGGAGGGGGTGGCGATTTTTTCGCGGTCTGAAAGTCGCGGGCAGCAGCTTCGCTCTTTCATGATATCGGCCCCTCCATCTTCCAGAGTGAAGCGTTCCGAAAACAGACTTATTTTGGAATCTAAAATCCCCGATAACAAAGATTTATAAGAGTATATGCTACCCCTATCCTCGCCTACTCATGGGCCAGGGGAACGCATACATGAAATCGAAAGTATTGGGATCTATCGCGCTTGCGGCCGCGATCGTCTCTGCCTCCGCCGTATCGTCGCATGCCGAAGATCTGAAGTTCCAGCTCACCAACGGCACCAATTCCGTGCTGACCCGTTTCTACAGCTCGCCGGCGGGCGTCGACAGTTGGGAAGAAGACGTGTTCGGCGAGGATGTTCTCAATCCAGGCGAGACTATGAACATCACCATCGCCGACGGCCGCACCGTCTGCAAATACGATATGCGTTTCGAATTCGACGAAAACTCGAATCTCGACACCACCGAAGACACGCAGGACCTTTGCGAACTCGGCAGCTACACCATCCACGAATAAGCAGCCTTCTCCAAAGCCTGCCTTCGCTTCGTCCGCGAAGGCGGGCTTTTCATTTCGCGTTACATCGGCGCTTGTCACCCCGCCCGCCTCCGCGTATCAGCGGATGGAAGCGTCCTGTTGATCAGCGGCGCTCCGATATCGGGAGGATCAGGTGAGCGGAAGACGGTTTCTATCGATCGGTGAATGCATGGTGGAGCTCTCGCAGACAGGTGACGGCCTGCTGCGCAAAGGCTTCGCCGGCGATACGTTCAACACCGCCTGGTATGCCCGCGCCTGCCTTGGCCCCGACTGGTCGGTCGATTATTTCACGGCTCTCGGCGACGACGCCATGTCGGACGAGATGGCGGCCTTCATTGCAAAGGCGGGGATCGGCACCAGCCTCATCCGCCGCATCAAGGGCAAGACCCCCGGCCTCTATATGATCAACCTGAAGAACGGCGAACGCTCCTTCAGCTACTGGCGCGACAGTTCCGCCGCCCGCAGCCTCGCCGCCGATCCCGACCGGCTGCGCGAGGCGGTGGAAAGCGCCGACCTCGTCTATTTCTCCGGCATCACCCTTGCCATCTTGCCCCAGGAGGATGCCGCGACGCTGCTGGCGGAGGTCCGCCGCGCCAAGGCGGCCGGCAAGCTCGTGGTCTTCGATCCGAACATCCGTCCGCGCCTGTGGTCCAGCTACGATATAATGCATGCGACGATCAGCGAGGGCGCCCGCTCCTCCGTGCTCGTCATGCCGAGCTTCGACGACGAGGCCGCCCATTTCGGCGACGATTCGATCGAGGCGACGATCCAGCGCTATCTCGCGCTCGGCGCCATCCATGTCGTCGTCAAGAACGGCGCGGACGGCGTCAGATTGAATTTTGCTGGCGATGAGACCTTCGTTCCGGCCGAAAAGGTCGAGACGGTGGTCGATACGACAAGCGCCGGCGACAGTTTCAACGGCGCCTTCCTCGCCCACTATCTGGAAACCGGCGATGCACCCGACGCCGCCCGCTTTGCGGCACGCGTCGCAGCCCGTGTCGTCAGTGAACACGGCGCATTGGTCGTCAAGGAAAAGCTTGGTTTGAACGTCGGCTAGAACGCGGTGCGTCCTTTCGGACGCACAAAGCCCGATGCGCTAGACTCGCGCATGACGCCATATTCAAACGCCATGCGGGGGCGCTCCCCGCCTTGTCGGCATTTCCGCCCTCGGGAGCGAAAGTAGAGATCAGGACTTCGTCGGCCGATCGGTCTCGCGAACCGCCTCGTCATGATACCAGCAGCTGTCGAGCGCGGCATCGCAGACATCGGCTGCCTCGCGCTCCATCATCCGGGCGCGTTCGAACCGGCTCACAGCCCGCGGCGGCTTGACGGGAAACTGGTAGATCGTTGCGGATTCACGATGGAAACCGGTGGGCATGAGATCGCCTCCATTCAGCTCTCGCATCAACATTCAGCACCGAAACCATAGCACAATGCACATAGTTTATGCAAATTGCACAAATTATATGCATAACCATGGTTGTGATTGATCGATATGCTGTCTACGTGAGAAGCGTCCGCCTATTTGTTCAACACTTCATCAGTTTAAGCTAACGCCCAAATTTTCATCCGGTTCCAAAGCGGAAAATCTCCTTTCTTCTTGATGAATCAGCCCTCGGCCGCACCATCGGGCCGCTTTCAAAGACAGAAAAACACACACGCCGACCGGCTGATTCGGGATTTTTCCTTAACTGGGCGTCAAACTGGCACGCTACATGCATTAATAGGTGCATCCCCTGGCGGTCGGGTGCGTGCATGCGCCGAGATCGTCTCCGGATTTGCTCACCTTCGTAGCATTGAGAGAGTCACGATGACAAAATTTAAGCTCGAGTATATTTGGCTCGATGGTTACACTCCGGTCCCGAACCTGCGCGGCAAGACGCAGATCAAGGAATTCGACGCATTCCCGACGCTGGAACAGCTTCCGCTCTGGGGCTTTGACGGCTCCTCGACGCAGCAGGCCGAAGGCCGCAGCTCCGATTGCGTGCTGAAGCCCGTCGCCATCTATCCCGATCCGGCCCGCACCAACGGCGCGCTCGTGATGTGCGAAGTCATGATGCCCGATGGCGTCACGCCGCACCCGAGCAACGCCCGCGCCACCATTCTCGACGACGAAGATGCATGGTTCGGCTTCGAGCAGGAATATTTCTTCTATCAGAACGGCCGTCCGCTCGGCTTCCCCGAGCAGGGTTATCCGGCTCCGCAGGGCCCCTACTACACCGGCGTCGGCTATTCGAACGTTGGTGACGTCGCCCGCGAAATCGTCGAAGAGCATCTCGATCTCTGCCTTGCTGCCGGCATCAACCACGAAGGCATCAATGCCGAGGTGGCCAAGGGCCAGTGGGAATTCCAGATTTTCGGCAAGGGCTCCAAGAAGGCCGCCGACCAGATCTGGATGGCGCGCTACCTGCTGCAGCGCCTGACTGAAAAGTACGGCATCGACATCGAGTACCACTGCAAGCCGCTCGGCGACACCGACTGGAACGGTTCGGGCATGCACTGCAACTTCTCGACCAAGTACATGCGCGAAGTCGGCGGCAAGGCCTATTTCGAAGCGCTGATGGCGCAGTTCGAAAAGAACCTGATGGACCACATCAACGTCTACGGCCCCGACAACGACAAGCGCCTGACCGGCAAGCACGAGACGGCTCCGTGGAACAAGTTCTCCTACGGCGTTGCCGACCGTGGCGCTTCGATCCGCGTCCCGCATTCCTTCGTCAAGAACGACTACAAGGGCTATCTGGAAGATCGCCGCCCGAACTCGCAGGGCTGCCCCTACCAGATCGCTTCGCAGGTTCTGAAGACGATCTCGGAAGTTCCGCTCGCCGGTTCCGCTTCCGCTGCCGCCTAACCTCCCAAGCGGCGCCGGTCCCCGACCGGCGCCGTCATTCTTTCTGCTTGAAAACTGCGATCGGCCGCTGACATATTCGCGGCGATCGAGCCGCTAAAAGCCTGAAAACACTGGCAAGCGGCTGTAATATTTCCATCATGGTCATGCCTCAAAATAGGCAAGCGGGAATCGCCGTTCCGGAACCCCGCTTTGGGGTTGAGCGTTGCCATATCACTGCAACGCGGATGGAAATCGTGACATGCTGCAACGTCCGGCAAACACTTACAGCGGCGAGAGCTGGGCCAATGCCGCCTCCGCCGGCAAACTGCCCGAACGGCTGGTAATCGTTACCGACGCCTGGCATCCGCAGGTCAACGGCGTCGTGCGCTCGATCGAAAACACCAATCGCGAGCTGGCGAAGATGGGCGTCGAGGTGTCGATGGTGACGCCCGAGCGCTTCAACAGCATCCCCTGCCCGACCTATCCCGAAATCCGCCTGTCGATCGCCGGCTATCGCCGCATCGCCCGCGAGATCGAAAAGCACAATCCCTCCTACGTGCATATCGCCACCGAAGGCCCGCTCGGGCTGACCGCTCGCCGCTGGTGCCTGAAGAACCGTATGCCGTTTTCGACGAGCTACCACACGCGTTTCCCGGAATATGTCGCGGCGCGCCTGCCGATCCCGAAGAGCTGGCTCTATTCCTTCGTTCGCTGGTTCCACAATGGCGGCGCCGGCTGCATGGTGGCGACGCCGAGCCTTGCGCGCGAACTGTCGGAAAAGGGCATCCGCAATCTCATGCCCTGGAGCCGCGGCATCGACGCCACGCAGTTCCGCCCGATGGCGCTGGAGGAAAAACCCTTCGGCCTGCCGCGCCCGATCTTCATGACCGTCGGCCGCGTGGCGCTCGAAAAGAACCTGCCGGCCTTCCTCGATCTCGATCTGCCGGGCTCGAAGGTCGTCGTCGGCGACGGCCCGGCGCGTGCCGAGCTCGAAAAGCAATATCCCCAAGTCTTCTTCGCCGGCGTGAAGTTCGGCGAGGAACTGGCGCAGGCCTATGCCCAGGCTGACGTCTTCGTCTTTCCCTCGCTCACCGACACTTTCGGCAACACCATCCTCGAAGCGCTGGCATCGGGCGTGCCGGTCGCCGCCTATCCGGTGACCGGCCCCCTCGACATCATCGGCGAAGACAGCGAGGTCGGCGCGCTCGACACGGACCTTCGCGCCGCCTGCCTTGCCGCCCTCTCCGCTTCGCGCGAAAAGGCGCATGCGCTCGCCATGCAATATTCCTGGGAAGCGGCGACGCTGCAGTTCATCAACAACATCCGCGCCGCAAACGGCGTGATCACGCCGAAATGGAAGAAGGCCTGGCAATTCGCCAAGTCGCTTCCAAGAAGCAGAAAGCCCGGCGAAACCGCCGGGCCTGTCCCGTCTGGGGACTGATTGCGCTTGCGAGATTTTCGCGGCTTAGCCGCTGAGATCACGATAAACGTGGCGGTGCTTGGCCCCCCTCTGCCCTGCCGGGCATCTCCCCCACAAGGGTGGAGATCGGCAAGAAGCCATGCCTCGCCCCAATTTTACGATCCACGTGACGGCCAGTTGTTTGGGGAAGCCATCACGTCCAGCCAATCTCCCTCCTTGTGGGGGGTCCGAAGGACGGGTCGAGACCCGTGGCTCGACCCCGGGCCGGGCAGGGCAGAGGGGGGTGGCCACACGACGGCGCAACAATGCCGCGCAAGCCCCCCAACCAGCGCCCCTTAAACCCTACGTCCGCCTCTTCTTGCCTTCGAACGGATTATCCGGCGAGCGGAAATGGATGCGGATCGGCACGCTCGGCATGTCGAAATCGTTGCGCAGCCCGTTGATCAGGTAGCGCGTATAGGATTCCGGCAGCGCGTCCGAGCGGGTGCAGGAGATCATGAAGGCGGGCGGGCGGGCCTTGACCTGCGTCATGTATTTCAGCTTGATCCGGCGGCCGGAAACGGCCGGTGGCGGATGCTGGATCTGCTGTGTCTCCAGCCAGCGGTTGAGCCGCGCCGTCGAGATGCGCTTGTTCCAGACCCTGTCCGTGTCGATGATCGACTGCATCAGCTTGTCGAGGCCCCAGCCGGTCTGGCCGGAGATCGGCACGGCGCGGATGCCGCGCGCCTGCGGCAGCAGCCGGTCGGTCTTTTCGCGCAGATCCGCAAGCACCGCCTGGCGATCCTCGATCATATCCCACTTGTTGAAGGCAAGAACGGCCGCGCGGCCCTCGCGCAGCACCAGGTCGACGATCTGCAGGTCCTGCTTCTCGAAAGGGATCGTCGCGTCGAAGACGATCACGACGGTTTCGGCGAAGCGGATGGCGCGCAGCGCATCGGCGACGGAAAGCTTCTCCAGCTTCTCTGTCACCCGCGCCTTGCGGCGCATGCCCGCCGTATCGAACATCTTGATGGTGCGGCCGCGCCAATCCCATTCGACCGAGATGGAATCGCGGGTGATGCCCGCCTCCGGCCCGGTCAGCAGCCGGTCCTCGCCGAGGAAACGGTTGATCAGCGTCGACTTACCGGCATTAGGACGCCCGACGATCGCCACTCGGAGCGGCTTGGTCTCGTCATAGGCGGGCTCTTCATCCTCGTCCTCACCCTCACCAGCCGTATCGGAAACGTCGACGTCGGTGACGGCAACATCCTCCTTCGCATAGGCCCGGTCCTTGCCGATCGCCTCGACGATCGCGTCGCGCAGATCGAGCATGCCCTGCCCGTGCTCGGCCGAGATCGGCGTCGGCTCGCCGAGGCCGAGCGTATAGGCGTCGTAGAAGCCGCTGTCGGAGCCGCGCGCTTCGGATTTGTTGGCGACGAGCACCACCGGCTTGCCGCGCCGGCGCAGCATTTCGGCAAGCGCGGTGTCGACAGGCGTCAGGCCGTTCTTGGCATCGACGACGAAGAGCGAAAGATCGGCCTCGTCGATCGCTGCTTCCGTCTGGGCGCGCATGCGGCCCTGCAGGCTTTCTTCATCGGCCTCTTCGAGACCGGCCGTGTCGATGATCGTGAAGGTCAGACCCATCAGCCGCGCATCGCCCGGCCGGCGGTCACGCGTCACCCCAGGCGTATCGTCGACCAGCGCCAGCTTCTTCCCGACAAGGCGGTTGAAAAGCGTCGACTTGCCGACATTCGGACGACCGACGATCGCGACCGTGAAACTCATTCTATTTCCTTAAGCTTAACCCTGCGCGGCGGGCGCCTTGCCGGATGCGGTAATGAGATCAAGCATCATATGGGCGCGATTGGCAACATTGCGCGGGCTGTCGGCGTCATCGGCGATCGACTGGAACCACTGGCGCGCCTGCGCCATGTTGCCGGCCTTATAGGCGGCAAGGCCGAGCGCTTCACGCGCCGAATGGCGGAAGGCGTTGCCCGGCACGGCCATTTCCTCGATCGCCGCCGAAACCTGCTCGTAGGAGCCGTTTTCGATCAACAGCCAGCCGGCACGCATCTTGGCGGCATCGCGCACGGCGGCGGGAACGCCCTTGTCCTTGCCGATCTCGTTGAAGGCGGCAATCGCGGCGGCAGCATCGCCCTTGTGCGCCTGGACGGTCGCGGCCCGCATGCGCGCCAGCACCGGATAGGCGCCATGGCCTTCCTTCTCCAGCTTGTCGAGCGCGGCCAGCGCCTCGTCGTTCTTGTTCTCGTCGGCAAGCTTCATCGCCGCCAGGAACTGATCACCGGCGCCGGAAGAGCGGTTGTCGTCCCAATATTCATAGAGAACCTTGCCGGCGGTGCCGACGACGATCAGGATGGCGACGACGATGATATAGCGGCCGAAGCGGCGCCATGCGCCCTTCATCTGGTCGGACCGCAGTTCTTCATTGACTTCACGGATGAAGCTGTCGTCGTTGAATGCCATTCTCGTCTCCGGCCGCGGAAATACCCAAACACTATGCAGAATGCATATTTGTCGGGCCTTCTACCCCATTTTGCAGCCGTTGTAAGGGGGATGTGAAAGATTCACTACATAACGAGCGGGGAAACTCCGATCAACCATTCGTGCAGCTTCCAGATGATCAGCGCCCAGGCGACGATGCCGATGACGACGGCATAGAGATCGTATTTCGCCGAGACGAATGGCCGGAGCGTGATCTCGCCCGCCCGCTGCCGCCGTTTGAGCGAAATGCGCACGATCACGCCCCAGGCGAGGAAGGCAGCAAACAGCAGCACCGACGACATCTCGCCATTGGCAAGCAGATGCGCCAGCGCCCAGATCTTCACCGACAGCACCATCGGATGTTTCGTCTTCGTCGCGATATGCCCCGCCGGCAGCAGCGAGGCGACGAGACAGATCATCGCGATCAGCATCAGCGTGATCGCGATATGCGCCGTCCAGACCGGCGGATTGTAGAGCATGCCGGTCACGGCTCGCGCCTGCCCGAAACCGTAGATCAACAGGATCAGCGTGAGGATGCTCGCGACCGAATAGCCGGCCCGCCAGCCATTGTCGCCGAGGCGCGCGATCATCGAGCGGCGGAAGCCCGGAGCCACCACCCGCACCAGATGCACCCCGAGAAAAAGTATGATTCCGACGATAAGCAGTGCCATTGCGCATCCCTTCCGTGCCGTTTGTCATGACTTAGAGCCTAGCGGGAAAAAATGCCAGCAAGACCGCAGCTTCGCCGCAATTCTATTGGAGGGAAACCGCGAACAAATTGTCGCGGTGCCCATGTCTCGTCTTCTCCTCGCCACTTGTCTGGCTGCCTCGTTCGTTTTTCCTGTCATGGCAGAGGCGGACGACCGGCCGAAACAGCTCGTCATCATTTCCTTCGACGGCGCCCACGACAATGCGCTCTGGCTGAAGAGCCGCGAGATGGCCGCCAAGAATGGCGCCCACTTCACCTATTTCCTCTCCTGCACCTTCCTGATGAACGAGGCGACGAAAAAGGCCTACCAGGCGCCGCACCAGAAACGCGGAAAATCCAATGTCGGCTTCGCCCAGAGCGACGACGAGATCCGCGAGCGCCTCGGCAATATCTGGCATGCCCATCTCGAAGGCCACGACATATCGAGCCATGCCTGCGGCCATTTCGACGGCCGCCAATGGAGCGAGGCCGACTGGTCGGCCGAATATGCGACCTTTCACGCGACGTTGAAAAACGCCTGGAAAAGCGTCGGCCTCGAAGAACCCACCGGCTGGCAGGATCTGGTCGATCACGGCATCAAGGGCTTTCGCGCTCCCTATCTCTCCGCCACGGCAGGCGCCGATATGATCACCGCCGAAAAGAAGGCGGGCTTCACCTATGATGCGAGCCTCGTCACCAAAGGCCCGGCCATGCCCGTCGAGGAAGACGGCATCATCCGCTTCGGCTTGCCGCTGATCCCGGAAGGCCCGAACGAAAAGCCGATCATCGGCATGGACTACAACCTCTTCGTCCGCCATTCCAAGGGTGAGGAGGACAGCGCGGATTCGAAGGAATTCGAAGACCGCGCCTACGCCGCCTTCTCCCAGGCCTTCGACCGCCAGTACAACGGCAATCGCATCCCCCTCCAGCTCGGCTTCCACTTCGTCGAAATGAACGGCGGCGCCTACTGGCGCGCGCTGAACCGCCTGGTCACCGACGTCTGCCACCGGGCGGATGTGGCCTGCGTGAGCTATTCCGAGGCGATCCCGATGATCGAGGCACGCGGGAAATTGCAGCAGACGTCGGGGCTCTGACGAAAACCTTTTGAGAACGAGAGATGGTGCCGTGTGGCCCCCTCATCCGACCCTTCGGGCCACCTTCTCCCCGCTGGGGAGAATAGGGAATCGCGAAGTCGGCGAACATGTTCTCAAGCGATGGATATACGCGAGGCGCTGCCACGAGTCCCTTCCCCCAGCGGGGGTCCGAAGGACGGGTGAGACCCGTGGCTCACCCAGGTCGGTGCCGGCAGGCGGATGAGGGGCCACACGGCACACACCCCGTTCATCCACCCACGCTTACCCATCAACCATCCACATGCACTACGCCCGCTTCCCGATCCAGATAGCGCTGGTCGATATCCGGCAGCGGCTCGTTATCGATGGCCGCCTCGAAGGCCCTGAGACGCTTGTGGATGGACAGAAGCTCGATGATCGTCGTCCAGGAATTGACGAGATACTGGAACGAGTTACTAACCTGTCCGAATGCAGTCAGAATCTGCTGATAAATGCCGAAGGTTATAGTGCCTGCTACGATTGTCGGGACCAGCATGAATGTGACGAAAAGCGCATCCGCTTGGATATAGAAATATCGAGCCACATTGAAGTACAGGTAGTGAAAATACAGCCTGAAGTAGTTTCGACGCACATTTCCAAATAGATCTCTCACAACGGAAGGAGATGCGCGCTCTTCATGATCCTCGCCATAAACAAGCTCTTTTCGATAGGCTGCTTCAACTCGCTGGTTCTTGAAATTTAGCCCGGGAAGTTTGATACCCGCGACCGCAAGAAGCACGGTTCCGAAGATGGACCAGAAAAGAGCCAGCCAGAACAAGCTGTCCGATACCTCTCCAATAACCGGCAGTTCCTTCACATAGCTTGATAGCGATAGAAGAATTGGAAGGAAGACGATCAGGGTCATCACGGAGTTGATCAAACTCACACCCAGACCTTCCAGGATATTCGCAAATCGCATCGTATCTTCTTGCACACGCTGAGACGCGCCCTCGATGTGCCGAAGCTTTTTCCATTGCGACATATAGAAGTCGTTCATAGCCGTTCGCCAACGAAAGACGTAATGGCTGGTGAAGAAGTCCGCGAGAATGGACACGAACATGCTTAGAAAGGCAATTTGCGCAAATATCAGCATGAGACTGTAGAAGTTCCATACTGTTATGCCCCCTGACTTATCGAGAGCATTTTGAAGCGTATCGCCGAAAGGACGACGCCAGTTGTTAATCGCCACCGAGATCTGAACGCCAAAATAGGTCGTCAGGATGATTAATGCGGAACCCCAGACCGACCAAATTTTCCAGGGATGGCTCGCCGCGATGACATGCCACGCACCACAGAAGAGCGCAACGCATATTAGGAAAAACGCATAAAAGAAAAGATTATCGGGAAGGAGAAAGAAGTCCAGACCGATTGGCGGTTGCTGGTCTGGGCCAAGGGGGCCGTAGCCAAATGACACTCCAATACGTTCGCCAACGGTGTACCACAAGGCGATACATACGAGCGTCCATACTGCAAGTGAAGTGAAGAAAAGTTTCGGCTTAGGGAAGAAGGAATGAAACACTAGGGAGCGCTTTCCTGGACTGGAATTTCGGGAGTATCAGCAGATGTTTGTTGCCCGGAAACTAAGGCAGTTCGAAGGAAGCAGCAATGGGTTTGGCCGATTGTTACGCAGATGTAACCGGTTAGGCGATTTTCCTGATGACCGGCATCACGAGCGCCGCGCAGACGAGAAGGGCGGCGGCGGCGATCACCGTCGGCACGGTGAAACTGCCTGAGCGTTCGGCGATCCAGCCGGCAACGACCGGTCCGACGATCTGGCCGGCGCCGAAGGCGGCCGTCATCATCGCCAGGATGCGCCGCGGGCTCTCGGGCGCAAGCTTGCGCCCGATCTGCAGCCCGTAAGCGGTGATCGCCAGAAACGTCGCCCCGAACAGCGCGCCGCCGATCAGCGGCGCGACCGACGGCGGCAGCGCCACCGTCGCAAGCACTCCGGCCGCCTGGACCAGAAGGGCGGCAATATAGACGCCGCCAAGCCCGAGCGGCCGCACCAGCGGCTTCCAGGCAAAGAGCGCCACCGCCGCCGTCACTCCGGCGATGAACCAGCAGAGAAATTCGACGAAAGCTCCCGTTGCCGACAGGCGCGCGATGGTGACGAGGAAGGTTGCCGTGATGACATAGCCGAAACCGAACAGACCGTAGGACAGCGTCACCAGCACCATCGGCCGGCTCCAGACGAGCGCCGGCTCCTTGCCCCGGCTTGCCGATCGCGCCGGCTCCAAGGGCAGGAGCCGCCAGACGATGACGAGACTTGCCGCGCAGTAGAGCGCCCCGCCGATCCAGTCGGCGCGCCAGCCGCCCGGCCCGTCGTGAAAACCGAGACCGATCAGAAGCACCATGACGGAGGAAAGCGCGATCCCCGCCCCCGGCCCGCCGAAATGCGCCGCCTGCACATGGTCGTTGCCGGCGGCAGCGCCGTGACTGAGCACGATCGACGAGGTGAAGACCATCGCAAAGGCACTGGCGAGGCCGGCAAGGAAGCGGATGACGGCAAAGACCGCAACGGAATTGGTGGCCGCCATGGCCGCGAGCAGGATTGCGGTGGCAAACAGCGCCAGCAGCGCCACCAGCCGCTCCCGCCCCGCCGCCCAGCCATAGGCCGCCAGCACGGCGCCGACGAGATAACCGACGAAATTCGCCGAGGCGATGAAGCCGGCATCCGCCGCCGAAAGCGGCACGCCGCTCATCATGCCGGGCAGGATCGGCGTGTAGGAGAAGCGTCCGAAACCCATCGCCGCCGCCATGGCGACAGCGCCGGCGGCAGCGGTGGCAACGAGGTTCGGCGCGGAGCGAGGCGGACGGGAAAGCATGCTGCGCTTATCGCGCCGCAGCACGATCGCCACAAACGAGTATTTCTGATCGATCGATCAATTCCATAAAAGTGCAAATTCCTCGCCCCGAAAAGCGAGGACGGCACGTCAAAAACACAGGGGCGAAGAGGAAAGTAGTTGCCGCCAAGCTTAATAAATTGACGCGTGCGCCCACCACAACCACCCTTGTATCTGCACGTTAGCGATTTCGTGCGATGGAAGCGATTGAGCCTCTGGTCGGGTGGCCACCCGACCAGAGGCGTGACGAAGTCGCCCGTCCCCCCTCCGGTTACAACCGTGGATGAGCCTGGGATCTTCGTCATCGTCACGCACGACCGAATAGTCGCTTGGTTCCAATCGCACGCACAAGGCAGGTTACCGTGAACAGAGTTATATGTGGAGTGGATGTTTCGAAG